>JAYTHX010000148.1:0-40056 GCA_043732195.1 Polyangiaceae bacterium | reverse complement strand
TCTTCATCAACGGGCTCGGCAACGACATCGTGAAGCAGGTCGGCTCGAACTACCTCAGGAGTGGCGCGCCGGTGACGGTCACGTTCGGCAAGCCCATCGATTGGGGAACGATGCTCGACGGGCCGCCCAGCCCGCGCCTGCACCGGCAGATCTCGGAGCACGCGCTCGACAAGATCCGCGAGCTCGGCGAGGAAGATCGGGCGATGCGCGCCCGCCATCGCTAGACTCGGCAGCATGCGTAGTCCGCTCGCCGTCGTCGCTCTCGCCTCCGCGCTCTCGCTCGTCGTCGTTGCTTGCAAGGATGGCAAGGAGCCCGCCGTGCAGAACACCACCGGCGCCGCCGCGACCGCGTCGCCCGTCACGCCGACCACTGCACCCGCCGCGGGTGCCGAGCACGCCGACGTGGGCAAGCAAGCGCCGGACTTCGCGCTCAAGGATCTCGACGGCAAGGAGGTTCGCCTCTCCTCCTTCAAGGGCAAGACCGTCGTCCTCGAGTGGTTCAATCCCGGCTGCCCCTTCGTGAAGGCGGCGCACACCAAGGGCTCGCTGAAGGACGCCGCGAAGCGCCAGACGAAGAACGGGGTCGTGTGGCTCGCCATCAACTCCGGCGCTCCCGGCAAGCAGGGCGTCGGCGTCGAGGCGAACCGCGAGGGCGCGAAGACGTTTGCCATGGATAACCCGATCCTGCTCGACGAGGCGGGGACGGTCGGCAAGACCTACGGCGCAACGAACACCCCGCACGTCATGATCGTCGACGGCCAGGGCACGCTCGTCTACCGCGGCGCCGTCGACAATTCGCCCGACGGCGACGGGGAGAGCCCCACGGGCGGCAAGCTCGTGAGCTACGTCGACGCGGCGCTCGCCGACCTCGGCGCCGGCAAGCCCGTCGCCAAGAGCGAGACGAAGGCGTACGGCTGCAGCGTGAAGTACAAGAACTGAGCGATCCCGTTCAGAAGTCGAGCACGACGTCGTCGAAGTGCGCGGTGAACGGATCGCTCGGCGGGAAGAGGTAGACCGCGCCGACGCGGATGGTCGCCTCGGTGCCGAGCGTGGTGTTGATCGGCGCATCATCGAGCGCCTTCAGGCCGTCGAACGTCACGTTCGCCTTGCCGCCGGCGAGGTCGACGTCGATCACGATCTTCGTCCAGAGCCCGGCAACGGGCAAGCGCGTCAGCAGGTGGCGTGTCTGGGTGGAGCCCGCGAGCTCCTCGAGGATCGCGGCCGGGGCGCTGGCGTCGCCGTCGCGCAGGTAGAGCGTGAAGAAGTGGTTCGTCGAGACGTCGAGCGTCGCGATCGCCAGCAGCCCCTTCGTGATGGTGGTGGTCGAGAAGCGTGCGGAGAACGCCAGCGACGCGCGCGAGACGCTGCCGAAGAGCGTCTTGCGCAGCGAGGCGTTGCCGCCTGCTGCGCCTGCGGCGATGGCCTTCGTGACCACGACGAAGGAGGCCGGCGCGCTGGTGAAGGTCGCGTCGTCGAGGTCGATGACGCTCGGAGGGAGGACCGTCGACTGGGTCCAGTTATCCAGGAGATCGAGACCGTCGAAGTCGTCGCAGAATTTCGGCGTCTTCGCGAGACCGGCGCAGAACCCGGAGGCCGCCACGTCGGGCGCGGCATCGGCCGCGTCGCGCCCCGCGTCCGCCGGGGCGTCCGGGGGCCCAGCCCCGAACGGCGGGTCGGCCTCCGGGCCGGAATCGGCGATCTCGACCGGCCCCCCGCCGCTCGACCCGCATCCGACGGCTGCGGACAGCGCCAGGACGGCCGCCGCGCCTGCTGCCCACCCGAGAATGGACCGCGAGAACACCCGACCAGGATAGCAGCCACTAGGACCTGCGCCCGGGGCAAAGTAAGCTGCCCGCATGTCCAAGGAAGCCCTGGTCGGCGCCGTCAAAGAGATCGTCACGCTGGCGCGCAGCGGTGACGCCGAGGCCTCGTTCGACGGATACAAGGCGCTGTTCGAGCGTCCTGATTTCTCGGACAACCGCCCCGAAGATCAGCGCCAGGCCCTGAAGCTCCTCGTGCTCGCGAAGCGCACCGGAGCGAAGAGCGAGAAGCTGATCGAGGCGCATCGCTCCGCGATCGCGCCGCTGACCGACCTCGTCTCGAAGCACAACGAGCCCGAGGACTACGAGATGCTCGGTATCTGCCACCTCACGATCGGCAACGAGAAGGCCGCCGCGAACATGTTCCAGGAGGGCCTGACACTCGAGCGCGCGCGCAACGCGGGCTCCGACCTCTGTGGCCGCCTCATGACGCGCGTCTCCTCGCTCTGATGACCGCGCGCGTAGCGCCGGGCCGCCGAGCGCTTGGCCTCCTCGCGCTGGGGCTCCTCTTCGCGTGCGATCCCGCCGAGCGGGTGCCGCCGCGTGATCCGAAGAGCCCCCGCTGTCCGCCGCCGCCCGAGCCGGCGTACCAGGCGGCGGTGGTGGGCACCATCGGCAAGCTCCATCTCGTCGAGAGCCGCTACCCGATCGCGAAGCTGGGGGACGTGCTCGCGGCGTTCAAGCCGGACCTCCTGCTCGTGGGCGCGCGCGTCGATCCGTTCCGCGAGGGACACCTCGAGGATGCCTCCTTCGAGATGACGTACGTGACGGCGCTCGCGAAGCAGCACCGCATCGATGTCGAGCCGATCGACTGGTTCCGCGACCAGGATCTCGGGGCTCCCGAGGCGCCGGCCGAGCCGTGGGACGAGGCCGGGATCGCGAAGCGCGAGGCCGCGCTGCTCGCCGAGCCACGCCTCTTCACGTTCGAGGTCGCGAACGGGCAGGAGCTCGCGCAGAAGATCCTCCTCGCGACCGACGCCGACGCCCGGCACCGCGCCGGCAACCCGATCCTGACACGCCGGCACGCCTGGATGCAGCATCTCGCGGCCAGCGCGGTGGAGCGGCGCGCGCGACCGAAGAAGGTGCTCGCCTACGTCGACGTTCTCGATCGCCCGACCGTCGATGCGCTGCTGCATGGCCTCGGCTACGCGATGCAGGAGCCCGTGGCGCTCGTGGCCAAGGCGAAGGAGGAGATGATTTCCGCCATCCCTGGCGACGTGCTCGACGACTGGAAAGGGCAGCTCGCGCGCGCCCGCGCGAACGTCGAGAGCGCGAAGACCCCGCCGGAGAAGGCATTCTGGGCCGATCGCGCGCGCTCGCTGGGCGTCGTGGTCGACAAGCGCGGGCAGTGCTGCGTCGGGCAGTCCAGCGTGGACGCGGAGAAGTGATGCCGGCGCGCGGCGGCCTCGTCGACGTCGCCTCCGCCTCCTGCGGCGACGCGACGGGCACCAGCGCCGCGCCGCTGCTTGCCGAGTCGCTGGCGCTGGGAGACGTGGTTCTAGGGATCAGTTCGACTTCGATGCGCTTGCGCTCTTGCTCGCGCTGGCGTTCGGGGCCTTCGCCGGGATGTTCATCTCCGGGTATAGCTCGAGCGTCTTTTGATGGATCTTCTTGCCGATGATCTCCTCGAGCGCCGGGAACAGCCGGAAGAGCGTCACGCCAACGCGGTTGTGCCGCGGCAGGATGATGATCGCCTCGTTCTTCGCGACGAGATCCATGGCCTTCTCTGCGAACACGTCCACGTCACCCGGGCGGAAGCGTTCCCACCACGACAGCTTCCGCGCATCGGACATCTCGTAGATCGAGCGTCCCTGCGCGCCGCCGGTGAGGATCGGCGTGCGGATCGCGCCGGGACAGAGCGCCGAGACCCGCACCCCGTGCGGCGCTGCCTCGATGCGCATCGACTTCGAGAGCCCCACCACCGCGTGCTTCGTCGCCACGTAGACCGAGAGGAAGGGGCTGCCGATCAGCCCCGCCACCGACGCGGTGTTCACGAGGTGCCCGAAGCCCTGCGCGATGAGGCGCGGGTACACGGATCGGATCACGTTCACCACGCCGTGGAGGTTCACGTCGATCGTGAGGTCCCAGTCGCGCTCCTCGAGGAGGTGCGTCTCGCCCATCACGCCCGTGCCGGCGTTGTTGAACACGTAGTCGATGCGGTGTGACGTCCTATGCACGTCGGCCACCATGCGCTCCACGGCGGTCTTGTCGCGCACGTCGAGCGGGATGACCGTGGCGCGCGAGCCGGCGCGACGAAACTCCTCGGCGGCCTCCTCGGCGAGCGCGGTCTGAACGTCGCAGATGACGATCTCCTGAGCGCCGCGCTTCGCGAGCTCGGTACCGATGGCGCGCCCGATGCCGGACGCTCCCCCCGTGACGATGCTCACCGAGCCCTGATACGTGCGGATCTTGTCGGTCATCGCTTCCCCTCCACCTTCGGCATCTTCGGACCTACCATGACCTCGCGCTCCAGGATGTCGAGCGGCAGCGGCCCCGATCGGAGCACCGACTCGTGGAACGCTTTCAGGTCGAACTTCGCGCCGAGCCGTGCGCTCTGCTTCTTACGGAGCTCCTTGATGCGGAGCTCGCCGACCTTGTACGCGAGCGCCTGCCCGGGCCATACGATGTAGCGATCGACCTCGTTGACGACGTCGAGCTCGGACTTCGCGGCGTTCTCCATGAAGAAGTCGATGGCGCGCTGCCGGTCCCACCGCAGGTGGTGCATCCCGGTATCGACGACGAGGCGCACCGCGCGCCACATCTCGTAGGTGAGCTGGCCGAACTTGGCGTACGGGTCGTCGTACAGACCCATCTCCTCGCCGAGCGTCTCGGCGTAGAGCCCCCAGCCTTCCACGAAGGCGCTGTAGTCGCCGTGCCGCCGGAACTTCGGGATGCCCTCCTCCTCCATCGCGAGCGCGATCTGGAGGTGATGACCCGGCACCGACTCGTGGAGCGTCAGCGCGGTCATCTCCCAGCGCGGGCGCGCCTCGGGCTTGTACAGGTTCACGAAGAAGGTGCCGGCCCGTGCGCCGTCCTCGGAGGGCTCGCGGTAGTAGGCGGTGGTGGTGTCGGGCGCGATGGCGTCGGGGATGGGCGCGACCCCGTAGGGCGTGCGCGGCAGGCGCTTGAACACCTTCACCAGCTGCGGATCGACGCGCTTGCTGAGATCGCGATAGGCCGCGAGCAGCTCGTCGCCGGTCTTGAAGTAGAAGCGCGGATCGGTGCGGAGGAAGACGAAGAAGTCCTTGAGCGGCCCCGCGAAGCCGGCGCGGGTCTTCACCCCCTCCATCTCGCCGCGGATACGCGCCACCTCGCGGAGCCCGATGGCGTGGAGCTCGTCGGGCGTGAGCTTCGTGGTGGTGTGCGCGCTCGCCGCGTACGCGTACAGCGCGGCGCCGTTCGGCAGGCGCCACGCGCCGATGCCCTCGCTCGAGGCAGGCAGGTACTGCTCGACGAAGAACATGCGGAGCTTCACGAACGCGGGCACCACGCTCGCCAGGATCAGGCGTTTGGCCTCCTCGCCGAAGCGCTCGCGATCCGCGGCGGGGACCGGCGAGTCCTTCTTCCGGTAGGGCGCGAAGAACGGGCTCTTCGTGGCATCGGTGACGATCTGCGCGTCGATCTGCGCGACCACGCGCTGCATGATCATCCGCGGGTGCACCATCCCGGTGCGGATGCCCTCGGTGAGCACCTCGAGGGTCGCGTCCAGGAAGCGCGGGAACGCGGCGAGGCGGCTGTTCCAGTCGGCGAAGCCCTTCGCGGTGTCGAAGGGCAGCTCGTCGGCGATCTCGTCGGCGGTCTGGATGCCGCCGCGCTGGTTGATCGGGAACAGGTTCAGGCGGAACGGCTGGCCATCGACCGCCGTCTGCACCTTGTAGCGAAAGAGGTCGTAGCTGAGCGCGTCTCCCGGGGAGAGGTCGGCGCGCGCGAGCCGCGAGACCTTCGCGAGCAGCTCACGGTCGTGCGCCTCGCGGCGGGCCTGCGCGGCGAGGCTGGGGTCGTCCCATTTCGCGTCGAACCGGTGGTCGCCGGTGCTCGAGGCCCAGACCGGCGACGCGGCGAGGTCGTGCTCCCACTCCTCGGCGAAGAGCGTGTGGAGTGCACGCGTCGTGGAGTTCGCGGCGGCGGCCGCGGGGGCGCTCGGGCCATCGACGCAGCCCGGCAAGACCATGCTCGATCCGATCATCCCCAGCACCAGACCCCTGGAAACAAGCGCGCGCACGTTGTCCAGGGCGGTCACCATGGCGGCGGAGCATGCCTCGTCCGACCTCCGGCAGGAAGCGCCAAGACCTGGCCTCCGCCGTGCCCGATGCTAGGATCCGACCCCCATGTCAGTACCCGCGAATGGCCCCCGTTTTCTCGTGATGGGATGTGGCGCGATCGGTGGCGTCCTCACGGGGTGTCTCGCGGAGACCGGGCAGGACGTGACGGTGGTGACCACCAACGAGACCATCCACGCGGCGTTGAAGGACCGCGGGCTGACGCTGGTGGGCGAAGGCGCGGCGCGTCACGTGCCGACGTCCTCTTCCTTCCACGTCTCGTTCGGCGTGCCGGACGCGAGCGCGGGAAAGTACGACTACGTACTGCTCGCCACGCAGCCGCCGCAGGTCGAGGAGGCGGCGGAGATGGCGGCGCCGCTGCTCGCCGATCAGGGCGCGATGATCTGCCTCCAGAACGGGCTCTGCGAGGATCGCGTCGCGAAAATCATCGGCGAGGAGCGCGTGATCGGCGGCGTCGTGGCCTGGGGCGCGACCATGCCCGAGCCAGGCCTCTACGAGCGCACTGCCTCCGGCGGCTTCACGCTCGGCCGCATGATGGAGGACTCCCGCGCCGTGCTCGGTGCCTTCCTGGTGCGCCACGATCCGCTGGTGCGCGCGCTCGAGGCGGTGGGCGCGGTCGAGACCACCGGGAACCTGCGCGGCAAGCGCTGGAGCAAGCTCGCCATCAACTGCGCGATCTCCTCGCTCGGCACCATCGGCGGCGATCGCCTGGGCGCGCTGCTCCAGCATCGCTTCGTGCGGCGCCTCGCGCTGGAGATCATGACCGAGGTGGTCGCCGTCTCGCGCAAGGAGAACGTGAAGCTCGAGAAGGTATCCGGCACGCTGGATCTCAACTGGATCGCGCTCGACGAGAACGAGCGCCGCGTCGCCGGCTCCCCGAGCCTGGTCGCGAAGCATGGCCTGCTCCTCGCGGTCGGCTTCCGCTACCGCCGCATGCGCAGCTCGATGCTCTCGGCCATCGAGCGCGGTCGCACCCCCGCCGTCGAGTTCCTGAACGGCGAGGTCATCGAGCGCGCGCGCCGTCACGGCCTCACCGTCACCACGAACGACCACGTGCGCGGCAAGGTCTGGGACATCGCCAACGGAAAAGCGAAGCCGAGCCTCGCCACGCTCCGCGAGGTCTACGAGGCGACGGGTCCGCACGGCGCGTAGTTCTCGCGTTAAGCGCCCTCAACATTGCGCCTCTTGCGGTGGCGACCAAGGCAGTTATCCTCGCTACCATGGGGGAATCAAAGGGCGCCGAGCCTCCTATCCCACGCATGTGGGAGGAGGACCCCGAGCCGTCGACCACGGGCCACACCGGCGCGAAGGCTTCGAGGGGCCGCGCGCTTAGGCGTCCGGCGCTCATGGTCATGGCGGGGAGCTCCGCGGGGCGCATCTTCCCCATCCAGGCCGAAAAGGTGACCGTCGGTCGCTCGAAACAGGCCGGCTTCAGCCTCGACGACGAGGGCATCAGCCGCATGCACTGTGGGATCTCCTTCAGCGAGGGCTCGTACGTGCTGAGCGATCTCGGCTCGACGAACGGGACCCTCGTGAACGGCGACCCGGCCGACCGCGTCCCGCTCCGTCCCGGTGACCGCATCCAGATCGGCCCCGTCACCGTGCTCCAGTTCGACTATTACGACGAGGCCGAGGGCGGGCTCGTGCAGAAGATCTACGAGGCCGCCACGCGCGACCTGCTCACCGGCGCGCTCAATCGCCGCGCGTTCGACGAGCGTCTCACCGCCGAGGTCGCGTACGCCGTGCGCCACAAGGCGAAGCTCGTCGCGGTCGCCGTCGAGATCGACGCGCTCGACAGCGTCGCGCAGCAGTACGGGCACTCCTCCTCCGACCGCGTGCTGTCCGAGGTCGCCGCCTCGATCGCCTCGACGTTGCGCGGCGAGGACCTCTTCGCGCGCGTCTCCGGCTGCAAGTTCCTGGTCCTGGCGCGCGGGCTCTCGCTGCGCCGCGGATCGAAGCTCACAGAGCGTATCCGCAAGCTGGTCGCCGACCGCGCGTTCGACAAGAACGGCGTCTCGTTCCAGGTGAGCGTGAGCTGCGGCGTGGCGGAGCTCGCCGAGACCGGCCGCAACGGCGCCGGCGCGCACCTCGTCGCGCTCGCCAACGAACGCCTCAAGCCCGCAGCGTGAGCGCCTTCGGTACGACCTCGACGGTCAGCGGCAGGCCGCCCATCGGCTCACCGTCGACGTCGAGCAGGTAGACGTCGCGCGCGTCCTCGTTCGCGAGGTCGAGGACGATCTTCTCGCCGCGGAGATGGACGGTGCCGCCCGAGCCGATGTGCTTGCCGGTGTAGATCCCGCGCGAGGTCATCGCGAAGCCGAGCTTGGAAGTGGCGCCGAGCGCGACGATCTCGAGGATGCCGTCGTCGATCTTCGCCATCGGCGCGACGTGCATGCCGCCGCCGAAGTACCGGCCGTTGCAGATGGCGATCATGAAGGAGCGAACGCGGTGCTCCTTGGTCTCGCCCTGGTTCGTGACCGTGACCTTCACGTTGCCGAGGCGCGCGTTGATGAGCGCCTTCAGCGAGGCGCCGAAGTACGCCGCGGAGCCGCCGAGCGTGCGCGACGCATCGGCGACGTAGCGATCGACGAGCCCGCCCATGCCAGCGGAGAGGATGTTGACGAAGTAGTGCGCGGCCTTGCCGCCGCCCGAGAACTTGCCGACGTCGAGGGAGCGCTCGTTGCCGCTCTTGATCGCGGCGAGGTACTTGTCGAGCCGGTGCTCGAGGCCGAGCGACTTGCGGAAATCGCCGCCCGTGCCCTGCGCGATCAGGGCGATGCGCGTGTCGCGGTTGGCCTGCATGAGACCGTTCACGACCTCGTGGAACGTGCCGTCGCCGCCGACCGCGATGACGAGCGGGTGGCCCGCGAGCGCACCCTCGCGCGCCAGCTCGATGCCGTGACCGGCGTGCTCGGTCATCGCGACGTCGACCTTGCCGAGGGCGCGTTCGATGGTGTCCTTCATCGCCCCGAACGTCCGCTCCGTGGCCCCGCCGCCGGACTTCGGATTGACGACGAGGAGCGGGTTCACGAGAACTTCTCGTCGTTCTTGCGGCGGGCCACTTCCTCGGACACCCGCGAGATCACCTTGCCCACGAGCGGGCCGACGGCATCGAACGTGGAGGCGCCGGTCTCGGGCCACACCACGCCGCGCTCCTCGAGATCCTTCACCGTGTCGGCGAGCGTCTCGGTGGGGTCACGCGGGGTCCATCCGAGCTCGCTCTCGGCGAGCGAGGCGTCGAGGTACCAGTAGAAGTGCGCCATATCGAGGCTGATGGGGTCGACCGGCATCGGCACGCCGAGGCGCGTGGTGAGCTGCTCGAGCATGCGTGCGCCCGCGCGTGCGATGCCCGCCGCCTGCTTCGCGCGGATCATCGGGATGACGGGTCCGCGCACGCCCGACACGCGCTCGAGGCGCCCGAAGAATTCGCGAAGCGTGAGGTTGCACGCGCCGAGGAGGTAGCGCCGGCCGGCGATGCCCTTGTCCATCGCGAGGCGCATGGCCTCCGCGGCGTCGCGCGCGTCGACGTAGGAGATGCCGCCCGGCGGAATGGCGGGGATCTTGCGCTCGAGGAAGAGCCGCACGTCCTCGGTGGACGAGCCGTTCACGTCGCCCGGGCCGAGCAGCAGCGTGGGGTTCACGCTCACCACCTCGAACGTGCCGCCGTCCGGCAGCGCCGCGCCGTTGCGCTCGAACGCGGCCTGCTCGGCGAAGAGCTTGGAGCGGTAATAGGGCCAGCGGTTGAGGAGCGCGATGGGCGCCTCGTCCTCTTCGGTGGCGACGTGGTTCTCGTCGTCGCTCACGGCGATGGTCCCGCTCGTCGACGCGATGACGGCGCGGCGCACGTTCTTTGCTATGCACGCGTCGAGCACGTTCTTGGTGCCCTCGACGTGCACGCGGCGGAGCTCCTCGGCATCCTCGGGGCGGCGCGAGACCTTGCCCGCGCAATGGAAGACGCCGTCACACCCGGTGGCGGCCTTCTCGATGCTCGCCTGATCGAGGACGTCACCGCGCACGGGCGCGACGCCGGCCGGCACGTCGGTCGCCTTGCGGACGACGGCCACCACGTCGTGCCCGTTCGCGCGCAGGACGCTCACGAGATGGCGCCCGAGAAAACCCGTGGATCCGGTGACGAGATAGCGACTCACGACGCATTCGTAGTCGTGGTGCTCGCGCTTGCCAAGGGCTATGGCCAGGCCTAGAAAATGGCGGCTGTGGCCACCACGCGGCGCTTCGGATACTACGCACGCCTCTCCCGGAAGGACCAGGCCACCTACCGCACCAGCGACGCCATCGCCGCGGTCCCGCTGACCGACGTGCCGGCGCTCGCGATCCTCGCGAGGAGCGTGGAGGAGGCCCTGGCGAGCGGCAAGCGGGTGCGCGTGGCGAAGGCGGCGACGGCCTTCATCCACGCCTTCCTGGCGCAGGTCGGCGCGCCCGGGCTGAAGATCCATGTGCGCGAGGTCCGGCCCGACCTCCAGGACGCCGAGCTGCACGGCCTCTACACGTTCGCCGACGGCGACTCACCGCCGAAGCTCGAGGTGTGGATGCGCACGCGCGCGCTCGAGAAGGTGGTGAAGCCGAAGACGTTCCTCCGCACCGTCGTGCACGAGCTGCTGCATCACCTCGACGTCACGATCTTCGCGCTCGAGGACAGCTTCCATACCGAGGGCTTCTTTCGCCGCGAGTCGTCGGTGGTGCGTGCGCTCTTCGGCGAGGCCAGGAGGGAGAGCCCGCGCGGCAGAAGCGTGCAGATGACTCTTTTCGGCACCACGATGTCGACGACGAAGCTGCGTGGCGCTCCCTGACTGGCCTCCGCCCGCGCTCAGCCGCCGAGCTGGAAGACCTTCTGGAAAGCCACGAGCAGCCCGACGTCGTTCGACTTGATGGCGCCGGAAAGGAACTCCGCGGGGCCGGGGGTGAAGGCGTCGCGCACGATGCGCGTGAAGATGTCGGGGCTGGTCTTGAGGACGCAGTCGGCGGTGCCGCCCTCGGGCTTGCCAGCCTTGACCTCGCACCTGTCCTTGGACACGCGCACCGTCCACTTGGAGTTCGCGTCGTCGCCGAGCGTGAAGTAGAACGACATCGGCTTGTCGACGTGGGCGGCGGCGAACTTTCCTTCGAGCTCGCCGAACAGCGTGACGAGCGGGTGCTCCTTCGGGGCCGAGTCCTCGTCGAGGCTCTTCATGCGTGAGGCGTCGATGACGTCGCCGTGCTTCAGCGCGTCGACGGCGCGGCGCGCGAGCTTCGCGACCTCGCGGGCGGCGTCGGCCGAGGAGAGACCCTTCGTGAGGCGCTTCATGTCGCTCACGGTGATGGGCGGACCGATGCGCGCGAAGAGATCGCGCTTCGTGGGGATCTTGCTGCCCTTCGGCATCGCGTCGCGGGTGCCGCCCAGGTAGAGCGGCAGGATGTCGACGTTGTAGGTGAGCGAGAGCGCGCCGAGCAGCGGCTTGAACTCGTGGACCTCACCGTCCGTGGAGCGCGTGCCCTCGGGGAAGATGAGCATCGTGCGACCCTTGGAGAGGATCTCACCGGCCTGGCGCTCGCTCGCGCGGAGGCCGCTCTTGCGATCGACGGCGCGGAGGTTCGTGAGGTTCTCGAAGAACGCGCGCTGCAGCGTGCCCTTCTCGAAGAAGTAGTCCTGCGCGGCGAGCGTGACGATGTCCTCGCCGTAGGTGCCGAGCGCGTGGCGCGCGAAGCCCATGTCGAGGTGGCTGCCGTGGTTCGCGACCACGATCGTGTTGCGGTTGTGCGGGATGAACGCCCGACCGCTGATCTTCGAGCGCATCATCTCGCCGTAGAAGAAGTCCTGGACCTTGCCGATCAGCTTCTTGCCCTGATCCTGCAGCTGCTCGGGGAGGACGAGCGTCTTGTCCTCGTTCTTCGCGCCGCGGCCTTCGATCTTGTAGCGCGAGCGCGTGCCCTGACCGATCTGGCTGGGGCGGAGGCTCGCGCGCTCGGTGCCGACCAGCGCCTCGACGTCCGCGACGGTGCGGCACGACTGGAGCTGCTTCGGATCGATCGCGCCGTATTTCGCCTCGAGCGCGACGAGCAGCTCGGTGAGCGCGAGGGAGTCGAAGCCGAGCTCGTCTCCCATGGTGAGGTCGCCGTGGATCTCGCCGGGCTTCTTGCCCTTGACCGCGGCGATGGCCACGCGCACCGGGCTCGACGGCGCCTCGCCCTCCTCCGCGTCCGACCGGGTGGTGGCGGCGATCATGCGCTCGAGCATCTTGCGTGCTTCGTTGCGCTTCACCTTCTTGGTCGCGGTGCGGGGAAGCGGCGCGTCGTAGAGGTGGATGATGGTGGGCTGCTTGCCGTAGGGCAGCTTGTTGATCGCGTCGCGCAGGTTCTTCTGCGCGCGCTCGAGGCGCTCGGCGCGGGGCACGGAGTCGTCGGTCTCGGGCACCGCGATGCAGCCGACGCGCTCGCCGCCGCTGCGGCCGGTGACGCCCACGATCGCGAGCTCCTCGACGTTCGCGATCTTGCCGAGCATGCGCTCGATGTCGTCGGGGTAGACATTCTCGCCCGTGGACGTGACGATCACGTCCTTCACGCGGCCCGCGAGCACGAGGCGGCCGCTGCGATCGAGCTTGCCGAGGTCGCCGGTGTGGAGCCAGCCGTCCTCGCCGAGGACGTCGCTCGTCGCGCCTTCGTCGGTGTAGCCGGCCATGACGTTGGGGCCGCGGGCGAGGACCTCGCCGACGCCGTGCTCGTCGGGCGAGTCGATCTTGATGGTGACGCCCGGGATGGCCTTGCCGACCTGGCCGGCGGGCGAGCCCGCCTTGGCGACGGTGAGCACCGGCGCGGCCTCGGTGAGGCCGTAGCCTTCGGTGAGCTTGAAGCCGAGCCCCGCGAAGAGGTTCGCCGTGTCCTTCGGGAGCGCGGCGCCGCCGGAGATGAGGTAGCGGATGTTGCCGCCGAGGCCCGCGTGCACCTCGCCGAAGAGCACGCGCCCGAGGTCGATCCCGGTGGCCTTGCCGAGCTTGCGGTTGATCTCGGTGGCGAAGTCGAACGCCTTGTTCGCCATGGGGCCCTTGGCCGCGACCTGCGAGAGGATGCGGCGCTCGAGCAGCTGCCACACGGCGGGCACGCCGACCATCGCGGTGGCGCGCGACATCTTGAGGCCCGCGGAGACGCGATCGCTCTTCAGCTCGTCGAGGTAGACCACGCGGGCGCCGCGCGAGAACGGCAGCACCATGCCGCAGGTGAACTCGAACGTGTGGTGCAGCGGGAGGACGCTCAGAACGCGATCCTTCGCGGTGAGCGGGAAGAGCGGTGCGAGCGCGGCGACGAGGGAGGTGAAGTTGGAGTGCGTGAGGCGCACGCCCTTCGGCTTGCCGGTGGTGCCGCTGGTGTAGATGAGGCTGGCGACGTCGTCCTCGTAGACGGCGACGTCGGGCCGCCCGAGGGAGTCGGGATCGCCGGCTAGGGGCGTCGCGGGCGTCATGATCTCGAGGTGGCGCGTGGTGAGGGTGTCGCCGAGCGCAGCCTTCATGGCCTCCTCGACCTTCGCGTCCCACAAGACGACCTTTGCCTCGCTCTCGCGGACGACGTTCGCGAACGACGCGGGATCCATCGCGGGGTCGACCGGCACCGCGGTGGCGCCGGCGCGGGCGATGCCGAAGAAGGAGAGAGGCCAGTCGGGATGGTTGTGCGCGGAGAGCACGACGCGGTCGCCCTTCTTCACGCCCAGCGCGGCGAGGCGTGCGGCGACGGCGTTCGAGCGCTCACGCACGTCGGCGAAGGTGGTCCGCGCGATGCCGTCGGCCTCGAGGCGCCCGAAGGCGACCGCGTGCTCGTAGCGGTCGGCCATCTGATCGACGAGCGAGGACAGCGTGGCGTGCGGCTTGAGCGGCGCGAGCTCCTTCTTGTACTTCTCGTTCATCCAGGGGAGCACGCGGTGCTCCATGGCGGGCATGTGCTGGTTCATCCAGTAGTCGGCCCAGTCGATCTTCTCCGGGTACCAGGGGAGCGCGGCGCGATCCTCGGGTGAGAGGCGAGCGTAAGCGGCGTGCGTGTTGGCGCACGAGAAGGGGCCCTTCTGATCGAGCGTGAACGGCGCGAAGAGCTGGAGGATGAAGTCGATCTTCTCCTCCTGTCGCGCCATGCTCTCGAGGGCCTTCGCGGCGGGCCGCCCGAACGCTGCGGCGGGGCCGGGCGCGGACTTCAGCATGCGCGCCATGACCTTCGAGACGCGCGCGATGGCGCCCGGGCCGAAGGAGTTGAAGCGATCCATCTCCACGATGGCCGGCTCGAAGTGCATCTGGAGGAAGTTCACGAACGGGTTGCCCTTGCCCGTGCGCTGGAAGTACTTCCGCTTGTAGAGGCCGATGAGCTCGCCGAAGCGCGCGCTGGAGCCGGGGTTCGTGTCGCTCGCGCCGTAATGGTAGACGGGCTTCGCGGTGCCCTCGAGCAGCTCGGCGAGCGTGACGATCATGCCCGCGCACACCGTGTCGGCGGGGATGAAATCGAGGATGCACTCCGAGCCGAGGAGCTGGTGGTGCCCCTTCATCGCGAGGAAGATGATGGGCGCGCTGGTGCCGATGCCCTCGTTCCAGCCGGGGAACGGGAACTCGATGGTGCTCTCGCAGCACGCGGGGCGCACCACGGTGTAGGGGATGCCGGCGTTGGCGATGATCTGCTCGCCGATGCTCTTGGTGTACGTGTAGATGTTGGGCCAGCCCCAGTGGGTGGCGCGCTCGAGGCCGGCCTCGACGAGGCGATCGCTCACGTACTTGCGCTTGACCGCCTTGAGCTCCTGCGCGAGCGGGGTGCCGATGGTGGGCTCGCCGCGGCGCGTGAGGTTCTTGGTGGCGCGCTCCATGAACTCGCTCTGGCGGAACGCGTCCTCCACGCGGCTCCTGGCCTGCGCGATGAGGTCGAGGCAGTCGTCGATCTCGCGCTTCGGGTCCCAGAGATCGCGACCGAGCTCCTCGGCGCGGGGGAAGGGGAAGCGCTCGCCGGGCTTCTCCTCGATGATGAGGCCCTTGCGGTTGCCGACGACGTAGCAGGTCGACGTGTGCATCAGCGGCGCGTCCCCGAGGGCGCGCGAGAGCGCGACGAGGTTCTGCGCGCCGAAGGCGTTCGTGTCGAGCGCCTCGTCGAGCGGGGGGTTGAAGTCGACGACGCCGGCGACGTTGATCACCGCATCGATGGTCCCCTTGAGCTCCTTGAGGAGGGCGCTGTCGATGCCGCAATTCTCGAGCCCGACGTCCCCGTCGACGGGCATGATCTTCGATTCGAGGAACGCCTTGAAGCCGTCGCCATGAAGCGTGCGGAGCGGCTCGAGGCACTCGCTGGTCGCGATCTCGCTCCAGAACCGCTCGATGCTCGTCTTCGTCTTGCCCTTGCGGACGAGGAGGTAGATGCGGCCGACGCTCGGGTACCGAGCGAGCATCATCACCCAGAAGATCTTGCCGAGGAATCCGGTGCCGCCGAGGATGAGGAGGCGCGCTCCTTCGAGCTGCTGGCGGACATCGAGAGACGGGATCGGCGTCGCGGGGGCAGTGCTGCCGTTCGTCCCGTGCGGCGCATGTGATTCGGTCATGGGGGGCCGTGTAGTTACCGCACGACCGGGGGTGGGGCAACCGTGGCGAGCAGCTGGAAATCACGAACAAAGACGAAGGGCTGCGCGACGGAGGTGCAGGTATACGTAGCTTTGAGATAAGCTACGTATAACGATGCAGCCCCTCCCGGTGACCACGCAGACCGCCTACGCGGAGCTTCTCGACCAGCTCCTCGCGCTGGATGCGCACCGCTCGATCGGCCACGCGCCGGGCGCGTTCGTGGCGAAGACCATCAAGGGTCGCGCGTACCTCTACTTCCAGTACTCGACGCCGGGAGGCACCACGGGCCAGGCGTACATCGGGCCGAAGAGCGAGGCGCTCGACGCGGTGGTGGCGCGGTTCGCGGCGGAGCGCGAGGCGGTGCGCGAGGATCGCGAGCGCATCGAGGAGCTGGCGGCTGTGCTGCGCGCGGGGGGCGCGGCGGCGACGGATGCGGCGTCGGCGCGGGTGCTCGCAGCGCTCGCGGACGCGGGCGTCTTCAAGCTGGGCGCCGTGCTGGTGGGGACCCACGCGTTCCTCGCGCTCGGCAACCTGCTCGGCGTGCGCTGGGAGGGCGCGTCGGCGCGTACCGAGGACGTCGACATCGGCGTGGCGCGCGTCCTCGAGGTCGCGGTCCCACCCGGGGACGCGGACGTGCCGCGCGCGATCGAGCGTCTGGAGATGGGCTTCCTGCCGGTGCCGGGCTTCTCGCCGAAGGACGCGTCGACGTCGTTCAAGGTGCGGGGACGCGGGCTGCGGGTGGATCTGGTGACGCCGGGCGATCGCGCGCGCTCGGGCAAGCCCCTGCATGTCGGCCGCTTCAACGCGGCGGCGGCGCCGGTGAGGTACCTGGAGCTGGCGCTCGAGGACACCCAGCCGGCGGCGGTGGTGAACGGCGGCGGCGTGCTGGTGGCGGTGCCGCATCCCGCGCGCTTCGCGCTCCTCAAGCTCCTCGTCGCGCAGGACCGCCCGAGCGCCTTCCAGACGAAGGCCGACAAGGACGTCGTGCAGGCGGTGCAGCTCATCGAGGCGCTCGAGGAGCTGCGCCCGGGGGACGTGCGGATCGCGTGGCGCGCGACGCGGGCGCGCGGGAAGGCGTGGACGACGGCGCTCGAGCGTGGGGCAGCGCTGGTGAAGCGGCGCGCGCCCGGGTTGGCGGAGCGGCTGGGGAGTTATACGTAGACTATTCGGAGGCTGCGTATAGCGCGGCGCCGTCACCGCCGGTCGCCGTCGAGCTGCCGCTCGAGCTCGGCGATCCGCGCCTCGGCCCTCCTCGCATTCTCGCTCTCCCGCCGTGCCCGCTCCTCCGGTGTGAAGAAGAGATCGCGACCCTCGGCGTCGCGCGCGAGGCGAAGGCAGGCCGGGTACTCGAGCTCGGGATCGACGGCGACCGGCGCGATGAGCAGCGTCAGCCCGAGGGTCACGCAGGGCGTGCGCTCGTCCTCGACCACGCGCTCGACGAGATCGTGCTCCAGCCGATCCCACACGCGCAAGCGCTGCCCGGGCGGCGCATCGACATGGAACGTCACGAGCTCGCGTACGCCGAGCGAATGGTAGCGACCTAGCTTTTGCTCGAACGTCCAGCGCTCCGGCGTGTCGCTCGGGCTCAGCACCTCGAACGCGAGGTGCGGCGTTCCTTCCTCCCAGACGAGATAGGAATCGAAGTCGTGGTCCGGCGCATCGAGCGTGACGAACGCATCCGGCGCGAGGCAGCGCTTCGGGTTCGCGCCGTCGAAGTAGACGAACTGATCGGCCCCGACGGTGTGACCGAGGCCGACCGCGGCGCGGACGATCTGGTAGAGCGCCTCGCAGAGGCGGTGGTGACGTCGCCCTTGGCCCATGTGCTCGTCCGGCGGCTCCTGCTCCGGAAAGTGGAGCGGCTGCACGGGCCGGATGTGCCGAAGGGAGTTGGCGCGAGACGTGCTCACGGCCTCGATTCTAGCGGACTCCGCCCGTGCAGCCATGCCCGCCTCTCGAGCAGCGCGCGTGCCACCAGGCCGACCGAGTGCTTTCGCGTACTTCGGGCGGTGACGGGGTGGCCCGGCCAGATCGCGGGGTGGCCTGGGCCAGGCGTTCGTCATCCAAGCGGGTGACACGCTTCGGGTGACTGGCCGTTTGGCGCCACCGTCTTACGTCTCACCCGTGGCGCCTGCACCGCGCCTGCCCAACCATGAAGTCTCCCCTGCCTCCGCCGCTCCCGCCCCACGCCCAGCAGGGCTCCGTCGCTTCGAGCCTCCGCTCTCTCTCTGCCGGTACCCAGCCCTCCGAGGTCTGGCGCACCGCGGCGTTCGCGCTGCTGCGGCTGAACCCGAAGGAGTGCGAGGCGCTGGGGCTGGTGTTCGAGGAGGAGGGGGCCACGGACGATCTCCGTCTGCTCGTGCTCGATCTCCTCGCGGGCGCGGGCAGCTTCGAGGCGCAGGTCGTGATCCGTCGTTTGCTCGCGCTCGCCGTCGCGCGGCGGGACGGCCGCGTGTTCGCGACGTTCGTGCAGCGCCTCGGCATCGTCGAGGCGCCCGACGGCCCGACGCTCCGCTTCCTCATGAGCGTGTACGCGGAGAGCCGCAACGAGCCGCACGACATCCGTGCAGCCTGCGCGTATGCGCTCGGTGCGGCGGCGGGCCAGGCGCTGTCGTCCGGCGATCCGGATGCGGCGGTGCGCGCCTCGGACGTCCTGCGCCGTGATCTCCTCTCCGCGACGACGGTCATCGAGAAGTGCGCCCTCGTGACGGCGCTCGGCAATGCCGGCGTGGCGGCGGACACCATGGTCGTCGCGCGCTTCACGCAGGACGCGGAGCGCCCGGTCCGCGCGGCGGCGGCGCTCGCGCTGCGCAAGGTGAACGTCCCGGATGCGCGCGCGCATCTCGTGCAGCTGGTGGGCGACCGCGAGATGAAGGTCGCGCAGAGCGCGCTGACCGCGCTCTCGGAGCACAAGCTCGACGACGAGGAGCTCGAGCGCCTCGCGGAGCAGGTCACGGGCGGTCACACGCAGGTCGGCCTCGACATGCAGATCCTCCGCCTCATCGTGAAGCAGCGCCCGCGCCTGACGTCGGTGCCGGGCCGCGCGGGCCAGATCGAGAGCGCGCTGCGCCTCTTGCTCGGGCGCGTGGAAGCGGCGGCCTCGGGCGACGGCGCGACGGTGACGGGTTCCGGCTCGGGCGAGCGCCGCGTGGTCTTCCCCTCGCCGACGAAGTTCCCGTCGGTGACGTCGGCCTCGGGCTCGGGCTCTGGCTCGGCCTCGGGCTCGGTGCCGGCGATGATGCCGATGCACGACGCGCAGACGCCGCGCATGATGAAGGCGATGCAGATGACCGCGCCCCAGACGGCGTACGTCGCGCAGGCTCCGCTGACGATGCCGGAGGAGCACTTCGAGAACGATGCGACGACGGTGAGCCAGGCCCCGACGGTGGTGAACCACGCTCCGCTCGCGCAGACGATGATGACCGCCCCCGAGCCCGCGACGCTCCCGGCGCAACCCGCGCCGCCGGGCGCGTACCGCCTGGTCAACCCGGGCGACTCGGTGGAGACGGTTCGTGCGCGCATGATCGAGCTGGGCCTCGACCCGAACGCGCGCATGTCGATCATCCCGCAACCCCCGCCCCGCCGCGCCCCGAGCGAACCGCGCCAGCAAACGCGCCTCGGCCCGGACGCGATCATCCGGAGGTCCTGAGGGCGGGAGGCGCGAGGTAGCAGCTCGTCATCTCGATCGCGCGATGGGCGCGCCGTGGGCCGCTCGCGCCGCGGAGCTCCACACCCGTTGCCGCGCAGTTCGAGAGCTCACGCGGCGTATGCGCGGCGGTGTCGCGAACGCCTACGCACAAAACGAAGAACGCCGTCCTCCGATCGGGAGCACGGCGACCTTCGGTCGTCGAGGAGTGGCTCGACCCAGATGTTCAGGGGAGCTTCAGGCCGTAGAGGCCGGGCGCCGCCGCGCTGACGTTCGTGTGAACATACGTCTTGCCTGACCATCCGCCGGACTCGAAATCGTACGGATAGAGCACATCGCTCGCGCCAGCTTGGAGCGCGCTACCGACGGCGGCGTCGACGTACTTCAGCGTGAGGCTGAGATCATTCCCATCGCCGAAAGGCGCGAGGGCCGTCACGGTGAGAATGCCCGTGCCCTCGGGAGCCGGGAGAGCGCCGAAGGACGCCGTATCCAGCAACTTGGCGGCACCGCCGGCGACCGGGATGGACCGGAGATTGCCCGTGCCCGCGACGATCGTGTCCCGGTAGAGCACGAAGGTTCCGCTCCCCGTGAAGCCCGCAACCTTGACCGTCGGCGTCGCGACCAGAGCGACCGGCGCCGGGACGGCGGCGGTCACGTCGACGACCTTTGCGTCCGTCAGCTTGTTCGGAACGTCCTGCTGGGTGACGTAGAGAACGCGCTTCGAGTCCGTGGACACGTCGACAATGCCGACGACGCCCGCCGCGACGACCGGGGTCACCACCGGCACCGCCACGAAGGTCGCCTTCTTCAAGGCTCCACCAGTCGTGTAGAGCGCATACGATCCGTCGTCCGCGATTTTCAGACCGCTGCCGTCCACGTTCTGGTCGACCGGCGCAACGGTGGTGTTCGCGCCGTTCGCGATGACAACTCGGCCCTCGTTGGCAGGAGCCTTTCCGACGACGAACAGCTTCGTTCCGGTCTTGTCGGACTGCCAACCCGACTGAATCGCAGTCGCCGGCAACGCATTGTCGACGCGAACAACGGCGCCAGCGGCGGTCGCGGTGAGCAGCTTCGGCTGCGTTGCCGCCGGGTCCACGCCCGTGCAGTACGACGCGACCAACGTGGTGCCACGGAAGCCGATCTGCGCCGGGCAAACTTTCGCTGCGAAGGCTGCCAAGTTGAACGCATTGGTCGTCGCCAGAACCGGCGCGGCCGCAGTCGGTGCAGCGGCGGTGGTCACCGCCACATCACTGCTCGTCGCTGTCGCGTTCGCGCTGAAAGCAACGGCGGTGCCGTCGTCGCTCGCGAAGAAGAGACCATCACGGGTCGGCGTGGTGACGGTCTTCTGTCCGGTGACCTTCGTCCACACGTTGATCGAGGTGGCGATGCCGTTAGTAGTGCCGGTGTACCACGCGACCGCCCCACCGCTGACGTAAGCAGAGTCCGCGGGGGCGATTGCTGCCTGGAGTACGACGGGTGCGCCGCCTGCGACGGGGACCGCGGCGACGTCGTAGTCGGCGCCGTTCTTAACGTAGTAAACGACGTGCGGGGCTGCACCGGTCGTGATGCCGACGAACATGCTGTCGCCGGCCTTGAGCTTCGAGTTCACGGGGGCTGTCCCGCTCGACCCGCTCGACCCGCTCGACCCGCTCGAGCCGCTCGAGCCGCTAGAGCCCGACGACCCCGAGGAGCCGCTCGAGCCCGACGAGCCCGACGACCCCGACGAACCGCTGGTCCCGCCGCTCGTGCCGCCGCTCGTGCCCGGGATCGTCACCGTCGAGCCGCTCGAGCCGCTCGAGCCCGCGTCCTCGCCGAAGTCGGTGATCGTGTTCGTCGAGCCGCACGCGAGGGCGAGCGAGGCGCCCGAGAGTGAGAGGGCGCCGATGATGAGTCTAAGCTTCATGGGAAGTTCTCCGAGCGGCGAGCGATCTGCTACCGGCTCGCGGGTGTAGTCCCATTCAGCACACGCGCAAGGAACAAAGACAGATCGAGGGTACTGGCCCGCACCTCGCTGCTCGGATTGCGCAAGTCGTCGTCGCTTACGGCGTGACTTCCGCCATCACGATCGGCGGCATGTGCATCATCACGATGTCGGGATTCGCCGGAGCCGTGTCCTTGGCCATCTCGAGCGCCTCGTTCATCGAGCGCGCCGTCTCCCAGCCCATCAGCTTCGGGATGTACTCGTTGTCGGCGCCGACCACGATCACGCGCCCGGTGTGCTGACGCCCCGCCTCGCCCCAGTACCACATGAAGAACGCGTGGGCCGGGTGGTAGGCGTGGCCGGTGCGGAACGCCTGGATGTACGCCGGGTTCGACGCGAACTTCTTCTCGTAGCGCTTGTGCAGCTCGAGACCGTCGCGCGTCTCGGGGAGAAGGTTGTGCACGAACTCGATGTACGGAGCGTGATGCTCCTTGTCGAACATGTCCGTGCACGGGTGCGTCACGATCATCGTGCCGCCCTTCTTCAGGAGGGGCGCGCCCTTGTACATGTTGAACAGGTAGCCGTTCACCATCACCTGCACGAGCAGCGGGTTGAGGAACGAGTTCACGTTGTACGGCGAGATGTACGGCACGCCCATCACGAGCACGTCGGCCTGGCCCTTGATGGGCACGAGGTATTGCTCGTAGCAGCGCGCGAGCGTGTGCTTGTGCACCGCCTCGGTCTCGCCCGCGAACACGCCGGTGATGCCGTACGGCGAGGGCAAGCGCTGGAAGATCGCCTGGCGCGCAGCCTGCGGGACCTTCGAGAGCGTGATCGTGAGCGCCTTCAACGCCGTGCGCTCCAGGCCCGAGAGGTCGTCCTCGTTCTTGTGGAGGAACTCGAGCGGCTTGTCGAACATGCGATTGTTCACCGTCGTCTCGATGGTGAACACGTTGAGCTTCTCGTTCGCGAGCTTGCCCATGCGCTCGATGCTGGCGGCGAGCGCCGAGACCTCGGGCGACGGATCCATGTACGAGTGGCACTTCCGCATGGTCGCGGGGTTGTGGTGCGAGCTCAGGCTGCGGTAGCTGGAGAGCCCGCACACGATCGACTTGTGACCGCCCGACATCGGCACGAGGTTCAGGCTCACGTAGATGAGGAGATCGCTCTCGACCGCCGCGCGATTGAGCTCGAGGAGCTCGCCGTGGTCGGTGGTGCCGACCTCGACCATGTTCTTCGCGTCTTCGCCGTCGTGGTTGTAGAGGCGCTTCGGGTAGTACGCGTTGTAGATGCGATCGCCGACGACGTGCTTGATCTCCTCGCCCGTCATGCGGCGGTGGATGCCGAGCGCCATGATCATCGTGACGTCGTCGACGCCGTGATCGGCGAGCATCTGCAGCACGATGGTGAGCACGCGCTCGCGCGCATCGGGGCGGCGCATCGGCGGCAGCGGCACCGAGATGTCGTCGATGGCGATGACCACCTTCATCCCCGGCCGGAGCTTCGCGTGCAGCGGCTCCGAGTTGTGCGGATGGTTCAGCGAATAGCGGATCGCCGCCTCGGGATCCTTCAGCGCCGCGATGGGCGGCTTCGGGTAGATGACGCGCGTCCCCGGCGGCATATCGACCTCGACGAGGCGATCACCACTGAAGATGGTGCGGGGAGCGCTCTTCCGATCCAGCGTGACGACGAGCGGATGTGACATGGCGACCTGGCGCTCGTACCACGGCCCCCGCGGGCCGCGCCAGTGGGGCGTGCTCCGTTACTCCTTGACGACCAGGCTGATGTCCCTGATCGCCAGGCTCGCGGGCCGCTGATCGACGATCAGCTTCGCTCGCACGGTGGTCGCGCCGCCCTTCGCCAGCGCCACCTCGCAGCGCATCTTGCCCTGCCACGCCATCGTGTGGTCGCTGCCGATCGTCGTCTGCTTGGACGAGAGGCGCGTCGACACGTCGAGCGGGTTGCACGTGGTCTTGCCGACGATCGCGCCTCCCTGGAGGATCTCGACCTCGTAGTGCGCCGCGAACGCGCCGGTGTACTTCACGTCGAGCGAGGTCCAGAGTGCGAGGGGCTTGCCCGCTGCGGCCTGCACCGTGGTCTCGCCGGCGCCCTGGTCGTGCAGCGCGATGCGCCCGATCTCCTTGCCGCAGGCCGCGACGCTGAGGATACCCACGCCCACGAGGCCGAGCGCCCGGAAGCGCGCGGCGGACATCAGCTCGCCTTTTCGAGCGTGAGCACCGGCCAGCCGTAGGTGCGCGCCAGGCGCTTCAGCCTCGAGTCGGGGTTGACGGCTGCCGGGTGCCCGACGACGCTCAGCATCGGCACGTCCGAGTAGCTGTCGGAGTAGGCGAAGCACTCGTCGAGATCGTGGCCATGCTCGCGCGCGTGATCGCGGATGAGGCGCGCCTTCTCCGGGCCGGCGACCACGGGCCGCAGGAGGCGCCCCGTGGCGTAGCCGTCCTTGATCTCGAGGCGGTTCGCGATGACGTGCGTGGCGCCGAGGTGATCGGCGAGGCGGGTCATGAGGAAATCGAGGGCGCCGGAGACGAGCACCACGTCGTGCCCCTCGTCGCGCGAACGGGACACGAGGTCCTTGGCGTGCGGGTAGAGCGCCTTCTTCATGATCTCGTTGAACGCGTCGTCCGCGAGGATCATCAGGCGGTCGTTGGAGATCCCCTCGTATTGCGAGAAGAGGATCTCGTTGAACATGCGCCGGTCCTGCATCTCGGCCCACACCATCTGCGGCGCCTTCAACGCGGCGCGCGCGAGCTTCTGCAAGCTGCGCATCGGCGTGCGCTGGTGCATGAGATACCAGAGCGTCGGGTGGACGAGGTTCGTCCGGATGAGCGTTCCATCGACGTCGAAATAGCTGGCTGCCACGGCGGTCGCTCCATCACGCGGCCGAGCTGGCGCGTCAAGCCAGGCGAACGCTCTTCGCCTGCCAGTGGCGGAGCCGGGTGAGCAGCGCCCGGCCTCGATGGTAGCTACGCGCCTTGATCAGGCGAACCGCCGCGGCCGCCGTCGCCCAGTCTTCAACTGTCGCCACGCCGCCGAGGTGATCGAGGTCGATCCGGTCCTGGAGGCGGCGATCGCTCTCGGAGAGCACCTTCAAAGCGATCAAATGCCCGACCCTCGCGACGGGGAGCGTCGTGCCCGGACGATAGGTGATCCGCTCGGAGCCCGTTGCTACCTCCGCCTCGATGCCCGAGGACGCGAAGAGGAGGTCGACGAAGATGTCCGGGGCGCGAGCGTGCCGGAGGCGTGCGGTGCTGAGCCGTCCGGTGCGGGTCTGCTCGAGCACGGTGATGACCGAATAGCCACGCGAGGTCAGCGCAAAAAGCAGGTGCTCGGCTTCGCTATCGCTAGCGACCGCGATCGCCAGGTCGACATCGCGAGTATAGCGAGGCTCGGCGCGCGCGCTCACCGCCAGTCCACCGATCAGGGCATACCGAGCTCCGAGCTCGTCGAGCTGCGAGGCAGCGAGCGCGGCTGCGTCGACTACGCCCCGGAGCGTGGGCTTCTGGGCCATGGCACTTCCCGGCCCGGACCATCCAGCGGACGGTCCAGCAGCCAGCGCTCGAGGAGGGCGTCGATTTCGAGGCTCGTCGCCTGCGGATGACGCCTCCGCAGGTTCTCACGCATCAGCGCCGTCCCCTCACGCTGCATCGTGGTCGCGAGAAGCAGCCGAGCGCTCGTCGCGGCCTCGCTACGGCGCCTGTCTCTCGCATGAGCTCGCACCGCGTCGATCGTAGCACTCAACTGCGGGTCCCCGTCACCACCGCGCCGAGGCGTTCCACCGCGCGGCCCACGTCGGGCTTCGCCGCGAGGAGCGTCTTCATCGGATCACCGAGCTTCGCCACCCGCTCCGGCACCGTCTTCAGCGTGAAGCGGCGCGGCTCGAGGGATGCGTCGACCTCGTCCCAGTGGAGCGGCGTCGACACCGTCGCGCCTGCCACCGCGCGCACCGAGTAAGGCGAGACGATGGCGCGCGTCTGGCCCGTCTGCCCCGTGTCGACGTACACGCGCGCGCCCCGCCGCGCCACCACGCGATCCATCGTCGCGATGTCCGGGTACTCGTCGACGAGCAGCTTGCCGAGCAGCTCCGCGAGCACGCGCGCGGTCTCGAAGCTCTGCCCCTCGCCGAGCGGCACCAGCACGTGCATGCCGGACTGCCCCGACGTCTTGGGGAAGCTCGCGAGCCCGATCGCATCGAGGTGCTCGTGCAGGCGCTTCGCCAGCGTGACCGCGTGCTTCAGCTCCGACTGCTTCACGTCGAAGTCGATGGTGAAGAAGTCGGCCTGCGCGAGCTTCGGCACGCGCGCGCCGAGGATGTGTAACGGGATGCACGCGAGGTTCGCGACGTAGAGCAGGGTCGACGCATCGTCGATCAGGAAGCCGCGCTTCGGGTCTCCGCTCTCGTCCTTCATCGAGAGCGTGCGCACCCACGCCGGCATGCCGGGTGGCACGTTCCACTGGAAGAAGTTCTTGCCCACGATGCCGTCGGGATAGCGCACGAGGATCACTGGCCGATCGGCGAGGTAGGGGAGGATCACGCCGGCGACGGCCGCGTAGTAGTCGCAGAGATCGCCCTTCGTGAAGCCCTCTTCGGGCCAGAACAGCTTGGCGCGGTTCGTCACGTTCACGCGGCGCAGCACCGCCTTGGCTTCGGCCGCGCGATGATCGACGGTCGCCCGCGAGCGTGCCGCGCTGCCGCTCGCCACATGGTGCCACGCAGTCTTCCTCGGATCGACGGAGTACGGCGCGCTCTTCTTCTTCGCCACGACGCCGGGAACGTCGTGCTGCATGCAGAATGCAAGGATGGTCGCGAGCGGCCCGTCGAGCGGCGGGGCTGCGCGCAGGAAGCCGATCTGCGGCAGGAGCTCGGCGAGCTGCTCGCGCCGCACGGAGAGCGGCAGCGGCCGCAGATCGGCCTCGCCCAGCGCCAGCACGTCGCTCACCACCAGCACCACCGGCGTGCTCGTCGTCGCGCGGTGCTCGTCGTTCTTCGCGATCTGCGTCGCCCGCTGCGCCAGGAGTCGCAGGCTCGGATGGCCGCTCGGGTCGAACGCGACGAGCGTTCCGTCGAGCACGACGCGCGCGAGCGGCAGCGCCCGGAGCGCGCGAACCACGTCGGGGTAGAACGCCTCGACCCGCTGCGCCTCACCGGCGTCGTCGAAGAGGTGCAGCGCGACGACCTCGTCCTCCCGCGTCGCGAGCACGCGTACGCCATCGAGCTCCGCGTCGTACACCCACCCGGCGCCCGCGGGCGGCGCTCCCGCGAGCGGCGTGACGAGCGGTGATCGCATGGGCGCCACCAGCGCCCGCGCCGCGGCCTTGCCCAGCCTCGTCGCGCCGCGCTCGAACGCGCGCGCGACGTGCGCCGCCCCGACCTCGGCCGCGCGATCGAGCTCCTCGACGGTGAGCCCGGAGAACACCGAGCGCGGCAGCTCGGCGAGGAGATCGCGCGCGGTGCTCGCGTGCTCGTCCGCCTTCTTGAAGAGCAGCCACTCGTCGCCCTTCACGCTCTTCGCGAGCTTCACGAGCGCGTAACGACCGTGCAGCTTCATGCCGCGCAGCGCCACATGGATCTTGCCGCTCGCGATCTCCTGCTCTGCGGGCCCCTCGAGGTACTCCACGCTGCCGCGGTCCCACGCGATCATCGCGCCCGCGCCGTACTGCTTGGCGGGGATGACGTCCTCGAAGTCGAGGTACTCGATCGGGTGATCCTCGGTCTTCACCGCGAGCCCTTTCGCGTCGGGGTCGAGGCTCGGCCCGCGCGGCACGGCGAAGCTCGCGAGCACGCCGCCGACCTCGAGCCGGAGATCGTAGTGGCGCCGCGTGGCGTCGTGCAGGTGCACCACGTACGCGCCGCTCAGCGTGCCCTCGGCACCATCGGCGACGTCACCGCCGAACGGCTCGTTCGTCGCCTCGGCGCGCCGCTTGCGGCGGTAGTCGCCGAGCTTCGGAGGGGCGCGTTCCTTCATGACGAGCTGCGTCGGAGCGTACCTCGCCGGGTGCGGGATCCTCACCGCATGGTGAGTCCCGTCGGCCACACGTCGTAGCGCATGTTTCACGCACGAGTGCGAACGTCGGTGCGCATGCGCGGCGCGTCATCGCGGGGTTTTGCAGGATTCGTGACCGGTGAATGGAGGGCACGTAGTTTGCGTCTATGAACGTCATGGTTGCAAAGTACGAAGCTGCGGCGCGTCATCTCCCGGTCGCCCGCGTGCACGATCGACGTGACTCGGTCCTCCCTCGCCGCGACAGCGAGACGCGCCTCCAGGCCGCCGTGGTGGCCGGGCACGAGAGCGACGAGAAGGATCCCTACGCCGACGTGCCCTGCACCGACTGAGCTCTCACTTCGCGAGCCGCGGCGCCATCCGGTCCGCGAGGATCTCCATCGTGGTCGTGTAACCCTGCGCCGCGTCCGCCGCGCAGACCGAGCCGACCACCCCGCGATCGCCGAGCGCCTTCGCCACGCGTAGCTCACGCACCGTGGGATAGGCCTTGCCGCGCGTCTGCTGGCCGCTCGTCGCGCCGCACAGCGGCGGGTTCCGCGAGGACTGCTGCGCGCAATCGCACGACGGGTCCGCCGCCGCGCACGTGCGCGGAGTCGCAAGCGCGAAGGTGCATGCAAACTGCAAGTCGTCGTTGTCCGTGTTCCACTCGCGGCCGTTGACGGGATCGGAGCCGTTGTCGCCCGGCGTACCCGACGGCGGCGCGAGGCCGGCACGAGGCGACGTCGACTGGATCATGTGTGGATCGATCCCGCCGTAATCGTAGGCGTCGGGGTTGTTGCCGAGGATCTTCGTCCAATCGGGATTGGAGCTCGCGAGCGACGACGGTAGACCGCCGATCAGCGCGAACACCACGAGCTCCTTGCCGCGTGGCCCCTGCGGGAGGTTGCACAGCTCGTCAGCGCCGGAGGCGGGCAACGACGCCGCGAACAGCGGGTTCGTGCAGCTCGGTAAGCCGACGTACGGACCGACGTCGCGCCCGCCGCCGGCGCCGCGGCGCGTCTCGACGTGCTCGCCGGCGCGGTTCGGCGCGCGCTGCTTCGTGAAGCCGTCGGTATAGCGCGAGAGCGGGTACTGGGGATCGATGCCGTAGCGCTGTTTCATGTGCTGGAAGCGCACGTTGAGCTGATCCTCAGCGGGGCCGTAGTAGCCGCCGCTCTTCTGGCATTCGGGGTCGGCCTTCAGCTTCGTGCACGAGGCGTCGCTCGGGTTGCACGTCGCCGCGAAGCCGCACGAGGTGCAGTCCGCGGAGCCGGGGTCGGTCTTGCAGGCGCTCGAGGCGCGCGGCGCGGTGGTGGTCTTGCCGTCGGCGCGGAAGACGGTGGAGCCCGGGAACTGGTTCGACCCGAACGCCCAGCCCTGCCCGCCGACGCTCAGCGGATCGGGCGACGAGTCGTCTTCGTCGGTGAGCATCACCACCGCGACGAGCGAGTCGGGCCGGAGGAAGGCCTTCCGCTGCGCGAGCAGCGTGTCGTCGGTGCCGACCAGCTCCGCCTGGTTCGAGCTGTCGAGCTGCACCTCTTGCCACGGGTCGGGCTGCACGAGGAAGCGGTAGGCGGTCTCGAGCTGGGCCTCGAGCCCGCAGCCGTTCTGCCCGACGCCCTGCACGAGCGCCTGCGTGTTCGTTACGAGCGTCTCGACGTCCGCCGTGCTGCCGTAGCTGAGGAAGCCCCCGGCCGCCGCGGACACGGGCGCGCCGTCGACACCGGAGGTGCGGAGATGGGCATGCCCGTTCGCCGCGCCCTCATTGGAGCACACGTCGCCGCCGAACGTCCCGAGCGACGACGAGATCACGCCGACGTGCACGTCTCGCCCGGGCACCACCTTCCGCAGCAGCGTGCCGATGGATGCGGAGAGCGCCTGCGCTTTGTCTGCCATCGATGCGGAGTTGTCGACGACGAGCAGGAGGTCGACCTTCGCCGACGTCGTGAGGCCCTTGGCGTCGGGATTGGATTTGGTACCGCCGTCGGGGTCGATGGGATTTCCACCCTCGGGGCTCGTTCCGCCGTCGGGGCCGGTGCCCTGAACGGTCGAGCCGCCGCAGTGGACGGCGGCCAGCGAAGCCGCGAGCAGGGGGACAAAGGCGAGCGAACGCAAGCGCATGGGACCTCGTGAGGGAAAAGGAATGATGCGTAAAGGGAGCGGAGAAAGCCGGACACCTTCGAGGTGGCCGTCCGTTGATGGCCTTCCGGCCGACATCCGTCTCAGCAATCGTTGCACCCCGCCGGAGCGGCAGCTGGAGACGCACGAAACGTCGGGTTTTCATGAGGTGAGGCTCGCTTGCCCACGACACCGCAGTCAGACGTTGGCGCGCCGTGGCAGCTTCACTGGCCGCCGTCGTTCCCCGCCGTCGAAGCACGCTGCAGAATACACGCACCGCGACCCATGGATCGCCGGAGATCCATAGAACCGAGAAAACGGGCCCGCGTCGGTTTCGCCGCGACGGGTACAAGCCGAGGGACATCGGCAGGGGATCGCTCGCACCGAAGGAACTCCATGAAGCTCGAAGTGAACGGGACCGTGCGTGAGGTCGAAGCGTCGAAGGACATGCCTCTCCTCTGGGTGCTCCGCGACCTGCTCGGCATCACCGGCGTGAAGTTCGGGTGCGGCGCCGCGCAGTGCGGTGCATGTACAGTGCATCTGGACGGCAAGCCGGTGCGCTCGTGCGTGCTCCCCGTGTCGGCGGTCGGCACGCGCAAGGTGATGACCATCGAGGGCCTCTCGCCCGACGGCTCGCACCCCGTGCAGCGCGCGTGGACCGAGGTCGACGTCGTGCAGTGCGGCTACTGCCAGTCCGGACAGATCCTCGCGGCCGCGGCGCTCCTCGAGCGCAATTCGGACCCCACCGACACGGACATCGACGCTGCGCTCTCCGGCAACGTCTGCCGCTGCGGGACGTACCCGCGCATCCGCGAGGCCGTTCACGCCGCCGCGCGCCTCAAGAAAGGATCGCGATGACCACCACGCTGTCGCGCCGCAACCTGCTCGTCTCCTCGGGCGTCGCCGCTGCCGGGCTCGTGCTCGGCTTCCACATCGCGCCGCGCACCGCGCTTGCTGCGCCGCCGCCCGCGAAGAAGCCGCCGCCTGCGCCGAACGCGTTCCTCCGCGTCGCGCCCGACGAGAGCGTCACGGTGCTCCTCGCGCACTCCGAGATGGGCCAGGGCATCTGGACCGGCCTCGCGATGGTCATCGCCGAGGAGCTCGGCTGCGCGTGGTCGAAGGTCCGCTCCGAGCACGCCCCCGCCGCCCCGACGTACGCGCATCCGGCGTTCGGCATCCAGATGACGGGCGGCTCCAGCACCACGTGGGCGGAGTTCGAGCGGTACCGCACGGTCGGCGCGATGGCGCGCGAGATGCTCGTGCGCGCCGCCGCCACGAAGTGGAACGTCGCCCCGGCGACGTGCAAGGTGTCCGAGGGCGTCGTCACCAGCGGCAGGCAGCGCGCGACCTTCGGCGAGCTCTCAGCCATCGCGATGGCGCTCACGCCGCCGACCTCGGTGAAGCTGAAGGAGCCGAGCGAGTGGACCATCATCGGCAAGCCGATGCGGCGCCTCGATTCGCCCGAGAAGATCACCGGCCGCGCGCAGTTCGGGATGGACGTGCAGTTCGCGGGGCTGCGCACCGCGCTCGTCGCGCGCCCGCCGGCGTTCGGCGCGAAGGTGGTCTCGTTCGACGGCAGCGGCGCCTTGAAGGTGCCGGGCGTGGAGAAGGTGGTCCGCACCACGAACGGCGTGGCGGTGGTCGCGGCGCACTACTGGGCGGCGAAGCTCGGTCGTGACGCGCTCCAGGTGCAGTGGTCGGCGCCTCCCAATGGCGGGGTCGACAGCGTGAAGCTCCTCGCCGAGTACAAGGCCAAGGCGAAGACGCGCGGCGCGATCGCCGAGGCCAAGGGTGACGTCGACGCGGCGCTGAAAGCCGCGAAGAAGCACGTCGAGCTCGAGTACGACGTGCCGTTCCTCGCGCATGCGCCGATGGAACCGCTCAACTGCACGGTGAAGATCGATGGCGACCGCTGCGAGATCTGGACCGGCACGCAGTTCCAGACCGGTGACCAGGGCGCGGCCGCGAAGATCCTCGGCATCGCGCCCGAGAAGGTGACCATCCACACCACGTTCCTCGGCGGCGGCTTCGGCCGGCGCGCGAACCCTTCCTCCGACTTCGTCAGTGAAGCGGTGGAGGTGGCGAAGGCCGCGAACGTGGCGGTGAAGGTGGTGTGGACCCGCGAGGACGACGTGCGCGGCGGCTTCTACCGCCCGGCGTTCGTGCACCGCGTCGAGATCGGCGTCGACGATCGGGGGACGCCGATCGCGTGGAACCACACCGTCGTCGGCCAGTCGATCCTCGCCAACACGCCGTTCGCCGGCATGGTGAAGAACGGGATCGACAACGCGTCGGTGGAGGGCGTCGTCGAGTCGCCCTACCTCGAGGGAGTGGGCGCGCGTCGGGTCTCGCTGCATTCGCCCGAGCTGCCGGTCACCGTGCTGTGGTGGCGGTCGGTCGGCAACACGCACACCGCGTTCGCGATGGAGAGCGCGATCGACGAGCTCGCCGCCGCTGCGAAGAAGGACGCGCTCGCGTATCGGCTCGCCCTCCTCGAGAACAAGCCGCGCCACGCCGCAGCCCTGAAGCTCGCCGCCGAGAAGGCGGGCTGGGGCAAGCCGCTCGCGTCGGGTCACGCGCTCGGCCTCGCCGTGCACGAGTCGTTCGGCACCATCGTGGCCGAGGTCGCGGAGGCGTCGGTCGAGAAGGGGGTCGTGAAGGTCCATCGCGTGGTCGCGGTGGTCGACTGCGGGCAGGTGGTGAACCCGCTCGGCGTCGAGGCGCAGGTGCAGGGCAGCATCGCCTACGGCCTCTCCGCCGCGCTCCACGGCGCGATCACCCTCACGGACGGCAAGGTGAACGAGAGCAACTTTCACGACTACCGCGTGCTGCGCATGAACGAGATGCCGAAGGTGGAGGTCTTCATCCAGAAGAGCGCCGCGAAGATGGGCGGCATCGGCGAGCCCGCCACCGCGCCCATCGCGCCCGCGGTGGCCAACGCGGTCTTCGCGGCGACGGGGCAACGCCTCCGCTCGCTGCCGTTCCGCCCCACGGGAGGTGCCCCGTGAAGTCGCTCGTCCTCGCCGCGCTGCTCGGTTCGTTCGCGCTGGTCGCCGCGTGTGGCGGCCCGCCCGACGCCGCGACGCCCGGCACCGCGAAGGCCATGAAGCCCGCGACGAAGGAGGAGGCGCTCGCCGCCTTCGAGACCGTGCGCTCGGTGCTCCAGCATCCCCGCTGCCAGAACTGTCACCCCGGCGGCGAGGCGCCGCTCCAGGGCGACGACGGGCGCCTTCACCTCCAGAACGTGCTGCGCGGTCCGGAGGGCAAGGGCATGCCGGGCGAGGAGTGCAGCACGTGCCATGGCCCGGGCAACCCGCCGGACAGCTACGGCCTGCACATCCCGCCGGGCGTCGAGACGGGCTGGCGCATGCCGAAGCCCGACGAGAAGCTCGTGTTCGTCGGCGTCGCGCCCGCGGTGCTCTGCGACCACCTGCGTGACCCGGTGAAGAACGGCGGCAAGAACACCGAGGCCCTCCTCCACCACCTCGAGGATCCGCTCGTGACCTGGGGCTGGACCCCGGGCCGCGGCCGCGCCCCGGTCCCGGTCGCGCGCCCCCAGTTCGTGGCGGCGTGGCGCACGTGGCAGAGCGCCGGCTCTCCGTGCCCCGCGCAGTAGTCAGCGACGGCGCGTGACCACGAACACCGAGAGGCCGCCCACCTTCAGCTTCTCCACGCGCTCGTTGGCGGCGATCAGGTCGCGCTCCGCGATGACCACGTCCTCGCGCGAGCGGCCGGGATCGAACACGTACGCGAAGACCGGCTCCGCCTCGAACGCGAGCCGGTATGCGGCGTGGCGGTCCTCGCCCGCGTTCGTCGGCACCACCACGATCGCCTCGCGGTACAGGTACGTGAGCCGGTACGACGCCCAGTAGTCGGCGGTCGCGTAGCGCAGCCCGCGCGCGCGCAGCGTGTCGGCGAGCGCGTAGTCGTCACGGAGCTCCGGCGTCTCGCGCACCGGCACGACGCCGCGCACGAAGGGCCCGTACCCGACCCAGCCCGCCACCGCCGAGGCGAGCAGGTGGGGAGCGAACGCCAGCGCGAAGCGCCGTGGCCCGAGCACCGCCGCGGCGGGCGCCACGGCGAACGGCGTGAGCAGCGTCAGCACCGCGAGGTACCGCATCGAGAAGTGGTCCATGACCATGACCGAGACGAGGAACGCGCCGATCGCGAGCGGGAAGCCGAGCGCGCCCGTGAACCCGAGGCGCCGCACCGTCGCCGGGAGCCGTGCGCCGAGGCGCGGCACCGCCACCGCGAGCCCGCAGAGCACGAGCCCGGCGAGGAGCAGCGCGCCGATGATCCCGAGCGCGCGGAACCAGAGCGGCGCGTCCCACGGCGCGTAGTCCATCACGTTGTGTGCATAATACACCTTCCAGCTCAACGCCCAGGGCAGGCACTCGTCGGCCAGGAGGCGGAAGTGGTGCGCGAGCATCGACGTCGTGAAGGTCATCGGACCGCTCTTCGCGCCCGGCAGCCGGTGCAGCGTCACGAAGGGCAGGAGCCCGATCGCCGCGCCGCCCGCGAACGCGCTCGCGCGCAGCACCAGCGGCCACGTGATGAGCATCGCGTACAGTCCGATGAGCGGCAGGAGCAGCATCGGGTAGGGATCGGCGGAGATCGCGAGCGTCGCGAGGAGCCCTCCGCCCGCGAGCCAACCTTGACCCCACCGGCCCGTGCTCTCGCGCTCGGCGGCCTGGTCGATGGCCCAGAACGCCGCCATGGCGAGCGTGAGCGAGAGCTGCCGCGGCGGGTAGAGCGCATAGCTGTGCACCGAGCTCGGCGTGACAACGAGCGGGAGCACCACGAGCAGCGCGAGCCACGGATCGAAGCGGCGCCGCAGCATCGTGAACACCAGCAGCGTCAAGACGACATGGAGCGTCAGCGACGACAGCATGAGGACGACCGGCGCCGGCCCGAGCACGGCGAAGAAGAGCGCCGCCACGCCAGCGTCCGCGGAGGTCTGGTAGCCACTTCCCCACAGCAGCGGCGACACCTCGCCGCGGAGCATGTGCATCGCCTGGAGCCCCACGATGGCGGCGTCCGAGTTCGTGGACCGCGCGTTCAGGAGCGCCGGGAGACGGAACGCGTACGAGGCCGCGATCAGGACGATCGTGGAAAGCGCAGGGCCACGCAGATTTCTGGGAAGAAAGGACACTACCCGGTCGTCTGACCGTAGTAGGGACCGTCCTTCGAGTCACTCGCGCCCGCTAAGATCGCGAGCCCATGAATAGCACCCGGCCCGGCCCGTTGGCCCCGCCCATGAACCAGCTCCCGCAGCCCGGCGACGTGCTGGAGGGAAAGTACCGCGTCGATGCCATCATCGGGCGGGGCGGTATGGGCGTCGTGCTGGGCGCCGAGGACACCTCCCTCGGCCGCAAGGTGGCGATCAAGTTCCTCGCGCCGCAGAAGGCGGATCGCTCGGGCGCCACCGCGCGCTTCATGCGCGAGGCGCGTGCCGCGGCGTCGATCCAGAGCGAGAACGTCGTCCGCGTCTTCGAGATCGGCACGCTGCCGAACGGCGCCACGTTCATCGTCATGGAGCACCTGGTCGGCTCCGACCTCGCGCAGACGCTGCAGGGCCGCGGCCCGCTCCCCATCCCGGAGGCCGTCGACTACGTGCTGCAGGCGATCGGCGAGGCGCACGGGCGCGGCATCGTCCATCGCGATCTCAAGCCCGAGAACCTGTTCGTCACGCACCGCCCCGACGGTTCGCCGTGCGTGAAGGTCCTCGATTTCGGGATCTCGAAGGCAATCGAAGACGAGGGCGCGCCCAACCTCACGTCCACGGACATGGTGATGGGCACGCCGCTCTACGGGCGGCAGCACCGGCGGCAGCACCGGCGCTCCCTTCGCGAGCCATCCGCCGCAGGGCGGTGTCTGGCTCCCGCCGACCGTCGGCGTCGGCGTCGGCGGGCAGCTCCCGCCCGGTGCGGTCGCCGGCGCGCACTCCGTCTTCCCGGGCGCGCAGCCCTCGGATCCTTCGTACGGTCCGCATGCGTACGGCCCGCCACCGACCACGCAGCAGACGTGGAACTCGGGGACGGGCCAGAGCCCGGAGCCGCCGCGTCGTTCCAGCTCCGCGGTCGTGGCGCTGCTCGGCGTCACGGCGGGCGTGCTGCTGCTCGGGGTGGTCGGCGGCGGCGGATTGTTCCTGTACTCGAAGAAGAAGGACTCCGACGAGGCGACGGCGGCAGCCTCGGCCTCGGCCGCGCTCGTCGCGGCGGCGGCTGCGACGGCGCCTGCGACCGGCGCCTCGGGCATCCAGAACGGCGCGCCGCTCGCGCCCACGACGACTGCGCGGGTGACCGCGACGGGACCCGGCGCGAAGAAGGACGCTGGGGCTGCGGCCGCAAAGGACGCCGGCCTAGCGCCGAGAAATCCCGACGACGATCTCGAAGGCCAGAAGCGCATCGCGCAGGGCCAGTGCTCGCACATGTCCTTTCTCTTGCGTTCGAACGATCCGAAGAACAACGATCAAGCGAAGCAGGTGAAGCTCCTCACGTGCCTCCACGCGAGCGGCCCGCAGGGCAACACGTGCGAGCGCCAGAACTGCCGCCAGGCGTGCTCGATGCTCCAGGATCAGCAGTGCCTGTTCCAGCTCGACAACGGCGAGCGAAACTTCCCAGCGAAGTTCTGAGTCTCCGCCCTCAGGGGCGCGGCTTCGCGGGTCCCGCGACGTAGCTCCACGCGGGCTCTCCACCGGTACCGGCGTTGAACGTCGGCATGGTCATGAGCGTGAACGTCGTGCCGTTCCATTTGTAGATGCCAGACTGGCAAGCGAGGTACGCCTCGGTGGGCGACGGCGCGTAGATGTTCGGTTCCTCGGCTACGGTCGCCGGGAGGGTGACAAGACTCCAGGCAGCCCCGTTGTAGTGCGCGGCGAAGGCCGGGTGCGAGCCGTTCGAGCTGTTGTAGCCGACCGCCCAGACGTCCTTGCTCGACGAGCCCGACATGCTGGTGATGATGCCCGGCAGGACGTTGCCCGAGACCACCTGCTCTGCCGACCACGCCACGCCGTCCCAGTGCTGGAGCGTGGAGTCGCCCACCCAGACGTCGTTCTTGCTGACCTCGAAGATCGTGCGCGCCTTTAGGTTGTCGTGGATCGTCCACTTCGTGCCGTCGAAGTGGAACGCGCGGTTCAGTGCGGAGAACCAGAGGTCCTGCGAGCTCTTCCCGACGAGCTTGCCCGTACCCCATGTCGTGGTCTCGAGCCCCGTGACCTCCTTCGTGCAGCCGGTGCCAGGGATGCAGCGATAGATGGCGTTCGTCGCCCCGATCCACGTGTCACTCGAGGTGCGGGCCACGCTCCAGAACGCCGGCGGCGGCAACGTCGGGCCCGGGCAAGCCTGGCCAGGCTCGCACTTGCGCCACTGGTTCGAGTAAAAGTTGAACAGCTTCCCCTCGCTGCTCTTGAAGAGCGTGATGTGGAAGTTGCCGGGGCCGGCGGAGATGAGATCCGTCGTGCTGTAGCCGCTGAACGAGGTCTCGGTGATGACGTCCGGACCCTTGGTCCAGGCCTTCCCGTCATAGAACGCGCTTGCGACGTGCCGCACGCCGGCAGTGAGATCGAGGTACACGCCGACTGCTGCAAGCTCGTTCACGAGGCACTTGTTCGTGCCGGTCGAGCAGGTCGCGCCGGCGTTGCACGGCAGCGAGGGGGCCGCGCAGCAGTCCTCGCCGGGATAGCCGCACACGGGCCCCGCGTCACCGCCGCCATCGCCGGTCGCGCCGTCCGCCGTCGAGGAGTCGCCGCTGCCCGCTCCGTCGGTGTTCGATACGGGGCCGTCACCGGTACCCGCGGCGTCGGTGCCGTTGGCGACCGTCACGTACGGGTCGTCGCCGACGCACGCAGCCACCAGCGCGAGCGAGGCGAGCGTGAGCGTGGCCGCGACCAGAGAGAATCGGCGCATCAGGGGATCTAACCCCGCCGCTCTCGCACCCGCAAGTCCTCGAACGGGCGACGCCGCGCGCGTGGGCGGCGAGGACGGCCACGCGCCTACATGTCTGCGCCGGGCGGTAGGAAGCGGCTCTCGACCTCCGCGTAGTCGACCTCCACGTCGAGGCGCGCGAGCACCGAGTAGAAGCCGAATTGCAGGCGGTTCATGAAGAGCATCTCGCCGGGCATGGCGAAGACGTCGGCCTCCGGCAGCTTTCGCGCCTCGAGCGCCATGCTCTTCATCTCGTCGACCAGGCTCGCGGCGTACGCGCGCGTGATGCGGTACGGCGAGGCGAACAGCGGCTCGAAGCAGAGGCGCGAGTAGTCGCGCGCGAGCGTCTCCATCACGCCCGGCCGCGCGTCGAGCAGCAGCGAGACGCACCGCGCAAACTCCGGCTCGTCACGCGCGACCGCGGCGCGGTGCAGCGCCTGCGCCTGCGGACGACGGTGCTCGGGGATGACCTGCACGCAGCCGTAGTCGAGGAACGCGACGCGGCCGTCCTCTTGGAACAGGTAGTTGCCGGGATGCGGGTCGGCGTTGAACATCCCGCCCACGAGGTTTCCCTTGAAGACGTAGCGCCACAGGGTCTCTGCCCACGCGAGGCGCGCGCTCTCCGGCTCGCCGAGCGCCTCGTCGAACGAGCGGCCGTGTACCAGCTCGGCGGTGAGCACGCTCGCCGCCGAGCGCTCGGCCACGAGGCGTGGGATCTGGATCGTGGGGTCGCCCGTGTGGAGCGCGCGGAATGCCTCGAGCCGCTTCCCCTCGAGCGCGTAGTCGAGCTCCTCGCGGAAGCGCTCGCGGAGCACCGCGAGCTGCGTCTTCGTGTCGAAGCGCCGCGCGCCGAGCATCGCGCCCATGCTCTCGAGGATGCCCGCGTTCGCGAGGTCACTGTCGATGGCCTTGCGGATGCCGGGGTGCTGCACCTTCACGGCGACCTCGATGCCGCCCATCACGTGCTGGGGGAGGCGCGCGCGGTGCACCTGGCCGATCGACGCGCTCGCGATCGGCACGTCGTCGAACGAGGCGAATAGCTGGTCGATGGGCGCGCCGAGCTCGTTCTCGATCACCCCGCGGATCTGCGCGGCGCTGGAACGCGGCGCCTGGGCCCGCAGCACCTTGAGCGACGCCTCGAACGCGTCGCGCTTCGACTCCGGCACCAGCCCGTCGACGTAGCTCGCCATCTGCCCGACCTTCGCGGCCAGGCCGCGCATCGTCCCGAGCACGTCCGCGGCGCGGTCGGCGGCGGCCTTCCCGTCGTCGTTTCGGCCCAGCACCGCGCCTGCGCCGGTCTGGAGGCCGAGCTTGGCGAGGCGTGCGATCCGACCGAGCCGCCCACCGGGGACCTTCTTTTCCATGCCGGACGGGGGATGTAGTGCCGCTGGCACGGGAAGGCCATGGGGCGATGCGCGCCTCGGGGCCTCCGCGCGAGATTTCCATGCTAGACCGGTCGGCCCTCCATGGACGACGTCTACGAGCGTTTCCTCTCGCTGGCGCAACGCGAGCTCTCCGCGGACGACGTACGGCTGCTCGACGCCGGCGAGTCTCCGCCCGCTGCCACCAACGTCGTCATCGCGAAGCTTCGTGACGGCCGGCACGTGGTCGCCAGCTTCGGCACCGCGCCCACCGAACGGGACGTGCTCGAGCGTCGCCTCGCGATGCTCGCGAACACCTTTGCCGACGCCCTCGAGGCGGAGCCGACCTCGGAGCGGGGGCGGTCGCGGCCGCCGGTCAGCATGTCGCTGCACGAGGAGCTCAAGGCCCTCGCGCACCGCTCGCGCGCCATCGACGTGGTGGTGATCGACGGCGACTCACCGGTGGTGTGGGGCTGCGCCTCGATCGCGGCGCGTCCGCGCGCCCGCAACGCCATGCTCCTGCGCGACGTCTCGGACCGCGAGCTCTCCGCGCACGACGAGCCGTCGGCGCCGGTGGGCGGCCTCCATGCCGTGCCCGCCTCGGACGACTCGGGCCCGCTCCAGGATCCGACCGCGCCCATCGGCAACCTGCGCATGGCGCCGCCCCCGGCGGAGTCGTCGCAGGCGGTGGTCGCGACCACGCGCGAGAGCGGCGTCCACGACGACCACGACGCCGACTTCGGCCACGAGCTGGCGCACGGGCACGACTACCTGACCGACGCCGAGGAGCCCGAGCCCACACGTCGCGCCATCGCGCTCATCCGCGCGCTCCCTTCGCTCGCGCTGCTGCACAAGGGCAAGCACGTGCGCGAGGTCTCGCGCGAGGGCGCGTCGTACCTCGTACTCTCGTTCTCGAGCATCTATCTCCTGTGCCTGGTCTTCGAGGGTGACTTCGACGAGCTGCGCGCCGAGCGCGCGGCGCAGGAGTCGCTCCCGCGGGTCGAGCGCCTGGTCGCCGCGCTGCCGCCGCTCGACCCCGATCCGCAGCCCACGGGCGGCGTGGTCGCGCTTCGTGGTCCGCGCCGGAGGTAAGGCACGTGCCCTCGGGCGACGGGCACGTCCCGCCGATCTTCGTCTCCCACGGGACGCCCATGCTCGGCGATCTCGCTTCGCGCGCCGCGGAGCTCGCGACCTGGGCGCGCGACCTCCCGCGCCCGCGCTCGATCCTGGTGGTGAGCTCGCACTGGCAGGCTCCGGTGCTCACGCGCGGCTCGACCGCCGCGCGTCCCGTGCTGCTCCACGCGGTGGACGAGCCGGCTGCGGTGCAGGCGACCACCTGGAGCGCGCCGGGCGCGCCCGACCTCGCGTACGAGCTGCATCAGCTGCTGCCCGTCGAGCGCGAGCCCACGCGCGCGTGGGA
>JAYTHX010000147.1:0-5638 GCA_043732195.1 Polyangiaceae bacterium | reverse complement strand
TGGTCGCGACGCTGCTCCGGCTGAGCCTCAACGTCGCCACCACGCGCCTCATCCTCCTCCATGGCGGGGAAGGTAACGGCGCGGCGGGTGGTGTGGTCGAGGCCTTCGGCCATTTCGTCGTCGAGGGCAGCGTCGTCGTCGGTCTCGTCGTCTTCCTCATCCTCACCGTCATCAACTTCGTGGTCATCACGAAGGGCGCCGGCCGCGTGGCCGAGGTCGCCGCGCGCTTCACGCTCGACGCCATGCCTGGAAAGCAGATGGCGATCGACGCCGATCTCTCGTCCGGCATCATCACCAACGAGCAGGCGAAGGTCCGCCGTCGTGACCTCGAGCGCGAGGCCGACTTCTTCGGCGCCATGGACGGCGCGAGCAAGTTCGTGCACGGCGATGCCGTCGCCGGCCTGCTCATCATGGCCATCAACCTGATCGGCGGCTTGATCCTGGGCGTCGCGCGCGGCATGGACATCGCCCGCGCCGCCGAGACGTTCTCGGTGCTGAGCATCGGTGACGCGTTGGCCTCCCAGGTGCCCGCGCTCCTCATCTCCGCGGCGTCCGGCATCGTCGTCGTCCGCAGCGCCACCGGCGAGCCTCTCGGTCGCGCGCTCTCGCAGCAGTTCCTCGGCCGCAAGAAGGCGGTCGCGCTGACCGCCGGCATCATGACGTTGCTCGGCCTCATGCCCGGCATGCCCGCGCTGCCTTGCTGGGCCATCGCGGTCGCCCTGGTCGTCCTCTCGCGGCGGGTCTCCGCGCCGGCCGAGGCCGCAGCGGCGAAGGTCGAGGCGGACGCGCAGGCGAAGGCCGACCCGAAGCGCACCGACGCCGAGGAGATCGAGGCCGACCTCACGGTCCACGTCCTCGCGTTCGAGGTGGGCTACGAGCTGGTGTCGGTGGTCGACACCGCGCGCGGCGGAACGCTGCTCGATCGCGTCTCGAAGCTCCGGCACGAGATGGCCCGCGAGCTCGGCATCGTGGTGCCCCCGGTCCACGTGAACGACGATCTCGCGATGCCCGCGGGCGCCTACCGCATCAAGGTGCACGGCACCGAGGTGGCGAAGGGTGCGCTGGCCGCGGGCCGGCTCCTCGCCATCGACGCGAGCGGCAACGCACCCCCGATCGAAGGCGAACGCACGCTCGACCCCACGTTCGGCATGCCGGCCATCTGGATCGCCGACCGCGACCGCGAGCTCGCCGAGGCGCTGGGATACGCGGTCGTCGACCACGCCACGATCCTCGCCACCCACCTCGGCGAGGTGGTCCGGACGAACGCGCACCGCCTGCTCGGTCGCCAGGAGGCGCAGCAGCTCATCGACGTCCTCGCGCGGACTTGCCCCAAGCTGGTGGACGATGTCATCCCGACGCTGCTCCCGCTCGGCGACATGGTGCGGGTGCTGCGCAACCTCGTGAAGGAGGGCGTCAGTGTCCGCGACATGCGCAGCATCCTCGAGGCGGTGGGCGAGCTCGCCACGCAGACGAAGGACCCGGAGCAGCTCACGGAGATGGTCCGTGAGCGCCTGGCCTCGCAGATCACGTCACGTCATCGTGCCGACGACGGCGTGGTCAACGCGTTGACGCTCGACCCGCGCCTCGAGCAGATCCTGCGTACTTCGCTCAACGAGATCGCCCGCGGCGCCGGTGGAGCGTTGGATCCAGATTTGCTGAGACAGCTTGCAGTGACAGCAGAGGCCTCGATGGTGAAGTTCGGCGTGCACGGCGGCTCCCCGCTGGTGGTCACTGCCCCCGACCTCCGCCGCTACGTGCGCGCCATCCTCGAGCGCAAGCTCCCGCAGATGCCGGTGGTCTCGTTCCGCGAGATCGAGCCGAACGCGCCTCTCCGAGTGATTGAACGTCTCGCCGCCGCTTGAAGATTCCGAAGGAGCTTTTTCGATGAATTCGCATTCGTACCCGGGCCGCACGTCGAAGAGCAACGAGAGCCCTTTCGCGCGCGAGGTCTACCGCGCCGAGGACGCCCCCGAGCCGCGCTCTGCGGTGCTCGACGAGATCGCTGCGCTCCGCGCCGAGGTGCGGATCGAGGTGCGAGCCCTGCGCGGTGCGATGAGCCGGCCGCGTCCGAACAACGAGCTGAGCGTCGAGCTCGCGGGGCTCCGCGCGGCGGTCGATCAGCTCCTCGCCGAGCCGCGGAAGGGTGACGCGTACGCCGCGCTCATCCGCTCCACCGGCATCGAGGGCGCAGCCGCCGCGGCGCTGGCGCGCGGCCCCAAGAAGGCGGGAAAGACGAACGAGGAGCGGCTGGCCGAGGCCATCACCGCGCTCGTCGAGGTGACGCCGTGGCCCATCGCCTGCGAGACGCGCAGCCTGGTGGCGCTCGTCGGACCGGCGGGCGTCGGCAAGACCACGACCGCCGCGAAGCTCGGCGCGCGGGCCATCCGCAAGAACCGCACGGTCGCCTTCATCTCCTGCGACAGCTACCGCGTCGGCGCGCTCGACCAGCTCCGCAAGTACGCCGAGCTCATGGAGTCCGAGTTCCACGCCGTGACCTCGCCCGAGGAGCTCCTCACCGTGATCGGCGGGATCATCGCCGACGTCATCATCGTCGACACCTCGGGCCGCGCGGTGGAGCAGGGCTCCGTCGAGGCGATGCTCGGCGACGACCGCCTGCGCAGCAGCAGCTCGCTGAAGCGCCACATCGAGGTGATGCTCTGCGCGCCCGCTGCGCTGCGCGGCGCCGATGCCGGCCGCATCGCCCGCGACTTCGCCAGCACCGACCCCACCTCGCTGTGCGTCACGAAGCTCGACGAGACCGACCAGCCCTCCGCGCTCGTGCACGCGCCGTTCGCGACGAAGCTGCCCATCGCCACCCTCTGCTTCGGCCAGCGGGTCCCCGAGGACATCGGGCCGGCGACGCACACCGAGATCGTCACGCGGCTCGTCCCCGCAGCGGCGCACGTGACCACCACGACCGAGGTTCAGGGCCGATGAGCATGTCGTCTCTCGCGACGCACGCAGCGCACGAAGTCAAGGCGCGGCGCAAGCTGACCCGCAGCGAGTACGAGCGGTACCTGCCGCTCGTCCGCCGCACCGCCATGAAGCTCGCGCGCAAGCTCCCGACCACCATCACCGTGGCGGACCTCGTGAGCTACGGGTGGGTGGGATTGCTCGAGGCCTTCGAGCGCGCCAGCCCCGACATGGACGCGCAGGAGTTCGAGGCGTACGCGCTCTACCGCATCCGCGGCGCCGCGCTCGATCACCTCCGCAGCCTGGATCCGGCATCGCGCGGCGCCCGCGCGCAGTCCCGCGCCATCGCGCGCAGCATCCAGACGCTCACCAAGCGGCTCACGCGCCCGCCCGAGGAAGAGGAGATCGCCGCCGAGCTCTCCATGACCGTCGACGCCTATCGCGCGGCGCTCGACGAGGTCGGGAAGGCCGGCATGGCGCGCCTCGAGATGATCGATCTCGACGAGGTCCAGGTCGAGGGCGCCACCGAGTCGCCCGACGACGGAGCCGGCAAGAAGGAGCTCACGAACGCCGTGACGCAGGCCATCGAGGAGCTCCCGGTCCGCCTCCAGCAGGTCCTCGCGCTCTACTACAGCGAGGGCCACACGCTGCGCGAGGTGGGCATCGTGCTCGAGGTCACCGAGTCGCGCGCGTGCCAGCTGCACACCGAAGCCATCCACCGCCTGCGCGCGGCGGTCGGGAGGGACTGACCATGTCTCGCGGCATCTACGTGGCGCTCAGCGGAGCGGTGGCCCAGGAGACCGCCCTCGAGACGACGGCCGAGAACCTCGCGAACGCGACGACGAACGGCTACCAGCGCGCGCGCCCGGTCTTCAAGGAGGTGCTCTCGGGCGCCACCCGCAAGGCCGGCTCGAGCCTGCACTGTACCGTGGTCGATCAGACGGCGCTCGATACGACGCGCGGCTCCCTCAAGGCCACGGGCCGCGGGCTCGACGTCGCGCTGCCCCAGGGGATCTACCTCGGCGTCACCACCGCGAACGGCGAGCGCTACACGCGCGCCGGCTCGCTCAAGGTCGCGACCGACGGCTCGCTGGTCACCGTCTCCGGCCAGAAGGTCGCGGGCGAGAGCGGCGATCCCATCAAGCTCAACCCCGCGGTCGAGGCCTCCATCACCGCCGACGGCAACGTGATGCAGGGCGGCGCGTCGGTCGGCCGGCTGCGGCTCGTGAAGCTCGAGGCCGGCGCGGCGATGAAGCACGAGGCGGGAAACCTCCTCGCGGCGACCGGCCCGGCGCCGGTCGCGGCCACCGCCACGCTCGACGTCGGCGCGCTCGAGGAGTCGAACGCCACCGTGGTCGGTTCGATGACCGACCTCGTCACGGCGTCCCGCACGTTCGAAGCGTTCCAGCGGATGCTCGACACGTTCGGCGAGATCGACCGCAAGGTCCTCACCACCGTCCCGGCCGCCGGCGAGTGATCCGATGCGCGTCGGTCCCAGCACCGCTCTGCAGCACGCCGGCCTCGCCCGCGAGGTCGAGCCGAAGCGCACTCAGGTCTCGCAGGCCGAGATCCGCGACGCGATCGCGCGCGCGCACTCCAAGGTGACGGGCCGCGCCGCGAGCGGCCCGGCGCTCGAGGTGCTCACCGCGCAGGCCTCGCTCGAGACGGCCAGCGGCGGCCGGATGTACAACTACAACTTCGGCGGCATCAAGGGCTCCGGCCCGACCGGCGAGACGGCGAAGCTCCGCACGCACGAGGTGCTCGGCGGCAAGGACGTCGAGATCCGCGACGGCTTCCGCGCGTACCGCACGCTCGACGAGGGCGCGACCGACTACGTGCGCCTCATGAAGGACCGCTTCCCCGGCGCGATGGCGCAGGCGGAGCGCGGCGACGTCGACGGGTTCGCGAAGGCGCTCAAGCAGTCGGGCTACTACACGGCCGCCGAGAAGGACTACGCCTCCGGCCTGCGCTCGCTGATGGGCGCGGCGAGCACGGCGGGCGGCGGGCACGCCGCCAGCGAGCGGCTGACGCTAGGCTCGCTCCCCGCGCTGCCGAACATGTCGAGCATCAGTGCCGGCACGGCGGCGGGCCCGGGCTTCGTCGACACGACGCAGCTCTCGCGGGTCATGGACGCCATCGGCCACCATCGCGACACGACCAGCGACGACGAGGACTGACCCTGAACGCGCGCGGCGGTGCGGACGTTCTCCATGGAGAGGCGATCCGACCATGAAGCACGCGTGTCATCTTCCTTTCGAACCCTCGCTGCCCGGCACGAGGGACGCATGAGAGTCCTCCTCGTCGAGGCCACGATGGACGAGCTCCTCGAACTCGAGCGCGGCGTGGCGGAGCTCGCGGATGGCTGGGAGATCGACGTGGCGGTGGGAACCCGCGGCGCCCTCGCGGTGCTCGGCGCCGCGCCCTTCGACGTGCTGGTCACGAGCCTGGACGACGGCGAGCTCCTCGAGGAGGCGCGCCTCCGGTATCCCGAGGTCGCGCGCATCGCGCTCTCCGCGGAGACCGACCACGCGGCGGTCCTCTGGCTCCTGCGCGCCGCGCATCAGGTGCTGAGCAAGCCGTGCCGCGCCGACACGCTCGTCCGCAGCCTTCAGCACCTCGACGAAGCGCTGGCGCGGGTCTCCGAGGACCAACGCGTCGCCAGCGGAGGGATCGACTCGTTCGCAGCCGAAGGAGGGCCGCTCGCGACCCTCCTTCGCGATCGTTC
>JAYTHX010000146.1:0-16567 GCA_043732195.1 Polyangiaceae bacterium | reverse complement strand
CCCCCATCGTTGTCGACGCCGCCGCCCACATGGTGAACGTGTCCGGCGCCGATACCGACGCGCAGCTCGTGAACGTGTGGCTTTCCACGAAGGCCTCGGCGCACACGAAGCGCGCCTACGCCGCCCGCTTCCTCGCCTTCCTCGCCGGCAAGAGCATCGCCCGCGCGACCGTGGCCGACGTCCAGGGGTTCGCCGACTCGCGTCCTGCAAGCGGTGTCAGCCCCGCTCGAGGCCGCACGGACCGCGGCGACCGCAGCGCGGTGGATGGACCAAGCCAGGCGAGGGAAGGGCGTGGCGTCGTGGACGTGACTCTGCCCTCGGTGCCGGCCGTCGGGCGATGGCGCCACCACGATGGGCCGCTCGACGTAGCGCCCCTTCAGGCCGTCTTCTGCAGGGGCTTCATGGCCCGGAGCTCGGTCGCGATGTCCTTCGCGGTCGTGCGGAGCTCGTAGGTCTGCTGCAGGTTCATCCAGAACTCCGGCGACGTACCGAGAACGGTCGCGAGGCGCAGCGCGGTGTCAGCCGTCACGCCGCGCTGCTCGGCGACGATTTCGGTGATGCGGTTCGTGGGGACGTTGAGGACGCCCGCGAGCTTGTTCGCGCTCAGGTCGAGCGGCTTGAGGAACTCCTCGAGGAGTACCTCACCCGGGTGCACGGGACGCATGTTGTTCTTGCTGGGCATGAGAGACGCTCCGATTTTTCTGGTGGAGCCCGAGGAGGCAGAGTCAGTGGTAGTCGACGACCTCGACATTCGTGGGACCCTCGGGAGTCCACACGAAGCAGATACGGAACTGATCGTTGATGCGGATCGAGTGCTGGCCCTTCCGGTCTCGGTCGAGCGCTTCCAGGTTGTTGTTCGGCGGCGCGAGCAAGTCGCGGATGGTCGTGGCGGCGTCGAGCATCGCAAGCTTCCGCTCGATCACCCGCTGAAGATTCCGGTACGCGCGCGAGCCCCGGCCTTCGTAGATGGCCTGCGTCTCGTCGCACTTGAAGGACCGAATCACATAGCTCACTGTGATGCCTGTATGCTGTACGTCAAGCGTACAGGCGTCGATCATGAGCACTGCCGCGAAAATACCGACCGCGCCACGCTAGAAGGCGAACACGACGATCGGCGCTAGGGACAGCAGAAGACCGTGGTCTGTCCCGAGACTAGGACGCATCCCGCGGCGCCGACGTTCGCGTCCTGGCAGGCCACGAGGTGGGGGATTGATGACACCTTGCAGAAGAAGGCGTCGTTCGCGGCAGTGCTGCGCGAGCAACTGCAGAGATCGGTAGGGCCGTTTGCGACGCACGAGCCGTAGGTGCACGCCGTCGGACACTGCTGGATGCCTCCGCAAAAGTCCTGAGTGCGCCCGCAGGCGGTGTACGAAGTGCCCGCGTACTTTGCCGAGACCTCGGCGCACGTCTTCTTGACGCAGGAAGGCCCCGCGTCCGTCACCGGTGGTGGCGGCCCTGGCGGGGGGATCACTTCAGCATCCGTGAGCGCGGCGTCGGCGGCCGCGTCTGCGGCGACGTCCGCGACCGAACCGTCGAGCGTCGGATCGGGGGCGCCGCTATCGGGCGTCGGGATGGAGCCACCATCCGAGACGGGGTTCTCGGGGTTCACGGCATTTGCCGTCGAGCATGCCGTCGCGAGGAGGAGAACTGACACTGGGTAGAGTCGCCGCACTGTTGCACGAGCATACAACCCACGATGTCCGGAGGCCGGGAGCCATCCATCTCGTCCCGCTTGTGTGGTGTTTATCGCGCCGTCGCGCGTCCTACACCTGCATGAAAAGTCGCTAGTTGCGCTCCTCGCACAGAGCCATTCTGCGCGGCCCTTTGGAGAGGCAGTCGCTGTCGCTCGGGTACGCCTTGCAGAACGTCTCGTAGTACTCCTGCCACTTGCCGCAGAACTCCGCGTCCCTCGGCGGATGCTTCATCTGCTCGCACGCACGCCACAAGAAGCCTCCGCAGGCGAGGAGCACCAGCGCCGAGATGACAGCAGCGCTGTTGCCCGCCTTCTGCTTGGCCTTCTGTTGGGCGGCGACGTAGGCTGCGTTGGGGTGCCCGCAGCCGGGGCAGGCACTGGCTTGCGTACTGAACTGCGCTCCACAGGCTTCGCAGACGTGCAACAGGGGCTTGTTCATCGGTCAAGCTTACGCCGAGACGTAGCGGGCGCTCGAGTCGGTCGCGCGTGTGTGTAGCGGCTCGTGGTCGCCAGCGATGCGTGCCCAAGAGTGGCCTGTACGAGATGGATCGGGGCGCCTCGGTCGAGCGCGTGGGACGCGTGGCTGTGGCGAAGCCAGTGCGGGGACACGGGGCGCGTGATGCCAGCAGCGACCGCCATCCGTCGCACGGCGCGGAGCACGGCGGAAATGTCCATGTGCTTGCCGGTGCGCGAGGGGAAGCACGGCGCGGTGCCCTCCGCGGTGCCGCGGAGCGAGACTAGCTCGGACCACGCGCGGTCGGAGAGCAGGATCACGCGCGTCTTACCGCCCTTGCCGAACGCCGTCACGGGTGCCGGCCTCGTTCCTCGGTGACGTGTCGTTCCACGTCAGCCCGCACGGCTCGGCGGCGGCGCGGACGCCGGCGACGTAGAGCAGGCGGAGCAGCAAGCCATCGCGGCCCGCCGGGGCGTGGGCGAGCCTGCGCTGCACTTCCTCCTCGGTCAGGATGCGAGCAGCGAGCCCATCCTTCGCCTTGGGTGCCTTCACGACGCGCCCCACGTCGAAGCGCAGGTATCCCGACGCGCGCCGAACGCGAGCAGCGCCTTCACGCTTCCGATCGTCCGCGCCCGCGAGCTCGTCGCGCCCGTGAGGGAGTCGACGAACCCCTGGAAGTCTCGGACGGTCACGCTCGGGAGCGGAGTGCCCTCGAGGTAGGCGACGAACCGCGCCGCGTCGCTCGCGTACGCCCGGCGCGTGTGCACGCTCGTCTTCGTCGACAGCCACACCTCGAAGAGCTGCGCGTCCGTGCGCGCGCCCGAGACGTTCGGCGTGTAGACCGCGAGCGCCGCGGGCGGCTCCACGACGGTCGTGATCGTGGTGCTCGTCGTGTCGGGGCTCGTCATGGGGTGGCCTCAGTTTCGGGGTGAACGCCGGATAGGCGCACAATCGTGCGCTCGGACCCCAAGAGCCTCCCGCCATGATGTCCCTCCGCGTCACCACGGGCGGGTCGGTGGGATCTTCGGGAGCAGTGCTTGCCGAAAGCCAACGATGACCTCTGCGGCCACGGCGTTCGCCCACGCCACATACGCCATCGCCGAGTACGCGTGCTCGTGGTCGGCTCCCTTGTTCATGACAGTCACGTCAACGTGAGTGAAGCCACACAGCCATTTGTAGACGCGGCTTGGCGGGTCGGCGGACGGCTCGCGCGTTGCGACCTCGCGATCGAAGACGATCAGGGCATCGGCGGCGTGCAGCGTGGCACCCCTGTTGAAACAGCTGGCCTCGTCCCGGGAGCCGCGCGCGATGAACACGGCACGCCCCGCCAGTTCGATGCTTGTTCGCAGGAGGGCGCACGTCGCGTACTCGAATCGCTCATCCTCGCGCAGGTGAGTCAGCAGCGCTGAACGCGCGATGACGGCCGCGGCAATTACGTTCCTCCCTGCGGCCGCTGCCCTCATGTTGAGGTGGCCTCGCGGCTCCAGCCGCTTCGCAAGGTCGCTGACGTTAAGCGCAGCCCAGTCGACGTTGGCGTAGGCCAGCGCGAGTTCGGCGGCATGACCGACCGCGCGGGTCGACATGTCCGCCCAGCCCTCGTCGCGGAACTTGGCTAGGTTTTGCGACGGGTCCCCCTCATAGCGCAGGATGACCTGCTCAATATGCTCGTCGCTCAAGCTGAGCGACTCGTTGAACGTCTGGAGCGCGGGGTCGGGCGTGCCCGCGGGTGCGTTCTTTCTCCGTCTCTTCTTCCTCATCGCTATCGGCGAACCCCGTCGGGTCCTTTGCCTGGCGCAAACACGAGCATGACGAAGGGCCCTTAATCTGACCGGCATGGTACATGGACCCATCCGGAGCAGAGGCGCGGCTACTCCTCTGCGGAGGAAAGCAAGTCAAAGAGCGCGGCGAGCTTAGCAGCCGGAAACGTTTCTTTGCCGGCCTTAAACCTCGATATCTGGGCGCGCTCAACGCCGAGAGTACGCGCGAGCTCGGCGGCGAGTCCGCGTCGTTCGGCGGTCTTCTGCCGGAGGAGCGCGCGCACGCGCGACGGCGAGACGGTACGCGTCGTGCGCGTCGCGGGCGCCGGAGCGGTTGCTGCCGGCGCGGAGGCGCGGTTGCCGCCGACCGGCGGCTCGGCCACGGCGGCGCCCTTGGCGGCGGCTCGAATAAGCCCGCGCATGACGCTCGAGAGCGAGACCTCGACGCCGAGGTCCTCGAGCTCGCGGCGCTCGCGCGCGACGAGCGCTTCGAGCAGCGCGCGGTCGCGCGCGCTGAGGCGCAGCGTGACGAGCACCGAAGGTGCGTCGGCGATCACACGAGCCCCTTGGCGGGGTTGTTGATGAAGACGGTGGCGTGCTGGATGTAGCCTCGCGCGACGCGCTCCGACTTGTGTCCGGTCTGACGCATGATCGCTTCGAGCGGGCGTCCTTTCTCGGCGGCGGTGGTCATGAAGCCGGAGCGGAGCGAGTGGCCGCCGTAGCGTGCCGGGTCCATCCCTGCGGCGAGGGCGGCGCGCTGGACGACGCGCGCGACGGTGCGGTCGGAGAGGCGGCTCTTCGCGACGCCGCCGTGCCGGGAGACGCCGCGGAAGACGGCGCCTTCGGTGATGCCGGCGGCGTCGAGCCAGGCGCGGACGGCGCGGACGGCGCAGAGGGCCGGGGAGGAGGCGTAGGGCACGCCTTTGTCGAGGCCCTTGGCTTCCTGGTCGTTTTTGGAGCGCCGGACGCGGAGGTGCAGGCCTTCGGTCTGAAACGCGAGGTCGGCGACGTCGAGCGCGACGAGCTCGGAGCGTCGGCACGCGCTCGACCACCCGAGGGTCAAGAGCGCGCGATCGCGAAGCCCGGCGAGCCCGTCCCCGAGCGTCGCGACGAGTGAGGCGAGCTCGCCGTCACCGACGGGCGCCTTCTTCACGCCGGGCGCGGTGCCGAGGGTGCGGCGGATGCCGGCCATGGTCTCGCGGACGGCGTGCTCCCCGCGCGGCCAGACGAAGCCGCGTGAACGGTGCTCGTGGGCGATGGCGGCGAGCATCTTCTCGATGGTGGCGACGGCGCCGCCGGCGTCCGCGAGCGCGGCGAGATAGACGGCGACGACCGCCGGAGGCGAAGGGCAGGCGCAGAGGCCTCGCGAGGCGCACCACTCTTCGAAGCCCGCGAAGCTCGCGCGGTAGGCGCGGCGCGTGCTCTTGGCCTTGCCCTGCGAGATGTAGCGCCGGGCGCTCTCAACAAGTCCCTCGATGGACTCAACATCCGTCGACACACGCAGCACGAGGTTGGCAGCCATGTCGGATCCTCTCTTCAGGTCCTGGTGTCCGAGAAGCACCCTTTCTCGGACACCAGAGAAGGGACCCCGCCCCGAGGCGGTGCGGGCCGGCCCTCGAAGGCGCGGAGATGTCGACTGTATTACAATCGACGCCGATGCGCCATCAACGCAGCGCCGATGGCGGGGCCCGAACCGCCAAACTGGTGGCAAGGATGTAAAACGCACGCGTCGGGGCCGGGGCAGCGCGCATGCGTGCGCACTCCGATCGCTATCCGCGCATCCCGCGATGTCCGCCGCGGCGCACGAGCGCTCGATCACGCATCGCGGGCGGTCCAACTCAGCTTGCTGTCACGGTGGCAGCCGCGGCGGTGAGCGTTTCGTCGCGCCAAGACCTCCCCGGCAGCAGGAAAGCTGGGCTCGTCCGCTTTGCGTGCACGGCTCGATCGTCGTTCCCCAGGTCAGAAACCAGCACATGCGGGCGGAATGTTACGCCCAGCGAGCGTCTGCGTGAGACTTCCCGTCTCCGCGACGTGGCCATCCCCGCCCGCACGCGCTGCCAGCACATCGCACTGCGCGGCAGCCGCAAGCAGTTGTCCGGCATCGGGAGACGCTCCCATCGTTCTTGCGCCCGCGCGCAGCTGTACGCAACAGGATCGAAGTCGATCGATGTTCGGCGGAAGCGGAGACGCCTTCGGCACAACAGGGCCGCGGACAGGCGTGGCCCGCGTCTCGGCGGGCGGCGCAGGAGCGGTACCTCCGCCTGCATCCATCTGTGCAGCGATCTCCTTCGCGATGGCTGTTGCTTCGTCGAGATCAGCCTGCGTTGTCGTTCCCGCTTCGAGTTTGGCGTTTAGTTTGGCGGTAGCGGCGTTGGCCCGAGCGAATAGAGGATCAGAAGGGGGTGTACCGCTGGACGAAGATGCCGATGGTGGCTCGCTCGCAGCAGCGCTTTTTTTAGCAGCGTCGCCGTCTTTCTCGAACGCGAAGCTGCATGCGTCCTTCCAACTCGTCCCCGGCGTCGTACTGCACAGGTCATGGACGGCGGGGATCTTGAAAGCGACTTTTGTAGTGCTCTGCTTGGCGACCTCGCCAGAACAGAACGTGGAAGACTGAGTGGTCATCCCGTTCGTCCTCGTCACCGTGATCTTCCCGCACGAGGCGCCAGCAGCTGAGCCCATGTTGGTGAAGCTGCATTCGCCTTCCCCAAGACCGTTCATCGTGCACGAGGGCTCGATATTCGACTTCCCGCATCCGGCCAGCGACAGGCTTACAATCATGGTCACGACCCGGAGGCGCATGGTCCCGATGGTAGAGGATTCGCCGCGGGCACTTTCATCGAAGATGAGGGGAAGCGTCTCCGCTGCCGCGCGCGTCTCGTTTCAGCTCGGCGCGTCATGCAAGGTCGCGGTTGCCTCAAGCTGTCCTGGATGCTGACTTATGCCGCCGCCGAGCGGTGCGCGGCGTACGCGCCAGTCGGAAAGGAGCAACGGATCCTGCTGCCCACCCCTTGCTCGCTCGTGATCTCGATGCGGCCACCGAGCCCCCGGACCACCTCGCGGAGCGCGGCCATCCCCCCCTCGCGGCGGACGCGGAAGTGCCGCGCTGTCGCGCGTGAGCGCAGCTTCCTCCCACTGCAAGACCGCCGACCTGCGGTGTGTGCTTCCGGCGCCTGGCCGACAGGGTGCTTGTGCGGTGCATCCTTGAGGCGAACCACTCCTGCGCGCACGCACTTGGCGCCGGCGGGCTGGGAGTGTTCCGCGCTGTCGCGGAGCCGCTCGACCCTTCGCCCGTGACCACGAGCGGTGCTCGTGCCATGGGATCGTCGCGATGTTCCGCGTCACCGCCGATGGCCACGTGTCCGACGCGAAGTTTCATCATCCGATGGCCGCGATCTCGAGCGCGCTCACGTTGTCGATGGGCGCGCCTCGGGGCGCCGCGCGGGTCGAAGTGAACGGCACCCTGGTATGCATCGCCAGAGACGGAGCGCTCTTCGACGCCGAGGGCTGCGAGCTCACGCCGGCCGAAGCCGTACGGGCGGCAGAACTCGCGCAGGATGAGGCGAACACGTAGCCGCGCGTCCAGAAACGCTCGCGGACGGCGGCCCGATCTACACGTGCTCGCAACCCGCGCCTCGAAGCTCTTCCTTCAGCGCGGGCAGCGCTTCTGCCGCCGCCGCGAGGTCCGCTTGCTCCGCTGCGGGCCGCGTGCGGTGGTCCGGGGGTGTACCCGCAAAGACCGCCTCGAGGTAGGCGGCCACCCTCGCGGACGGATCGGCGTGCGCCCGTTCCAAGCCATCGAAGTGGGTGAAGTGGCCGCATGCCGAGCACTCGAAGTGAGTCCGAACGACACCAACGGCCGGCCTGCGGATCGTGACCTTGATCATCGGCTGCCCCCTTGCCACAGCGCGCGTTTCGTCGCAAATGCAACCCCCACGAGGGTATTGCGCGTGTGCTCGCCCTCCACTACGCGATCGGGGTGAGCCGGAAAGAACGTGGTGCCACCGACTCTGGACGCAACCGAACGGCGCTTGCGGTCGACACGCGCGGCATGTCGTCGGATCGGCCGCTGGTGTTCGGGGCGCGCGTTCGCCTGAAGCAAAGGCTGCTCTCCGTCGCCGACGTCGACGCGGCGAACGTCGTCGGCGTCGTCACGCGTCTCGGTGCGCGCGGCGTGCGGGTGAAGCTCGCATCCGGCTACGAACTCCTGGTGGAACCCACGATGGTCGCCGTCATCGACTGACTGCGAAAATCGGCTCACCGTGAACGCTCAAATCGGCGCAGCGTGAACACGAAAAACGGTCGAGCGTGAACGCCCAAATCGGTGCCGTGAACACGCGTGTCGCCGTGCTCGGACGCGTCAAGGCTCGGCTACGCCGAAACCCTGCGGGTTCAAGGCCTTGACCCGTCCTGCGCGCGGCAACGGAGGGACCACTACCGGGGGCCCGACACAAGGTCGGCCTCCCGACGTTCATGGATACCGAAACGGGTGTTCACGCCTGGCCGAAGCGAGTGTTCACGGGGACCGAAATGCGCAACTGACGGACGTCGAGGACGTCACCGACCCACACGCGAAGCTCGCGACGTGGGAGCGGGTGGCGCGCGCCGTCCCGGTGGCGATTGCCGGGTGGCGATTGCCGGAGCCACCCCGAGCGCGCTGAGCGGCCCGCGGAGAGACTCCGCGGCGGGGCGCTGGGCCACGGCCACGCCCGCGCATCGTGAAGGAATGTGGTGGGCGGGACCGCAAAAGTGGCTCGGAAAAGGCGCAAACCGCCGTTCTGTGGGCAGGCGCTTACCGGCTTCGCTTGCTACATTCCTTCAGGAACGCATGACGTCGCCCAAAGCCAAGGACACCACGAAGCTCAAGGCGAAGGCCAAGGCTGATGCAGGGGCTGGCGACCTTCGGACGCTGCCGCTCTTTCCACGAGAGACCCGAAAGAACGTCGAGAAGCTCGTGATCAGCCGCCTCGAAGACGGCGGGTGGAGGCGGGTGCCGGAGCTCCTCACGGCGGCGGACCTCCCCGATCGCGAGGCGGTCCGGGCGCGGTTCGGGGGCGGCCGTTACGACGTCATCGGCCGCGACGCCAAGCGCATCACGGCGCGAACCCGCTTCGTGCTCGAGGGGCTGCCGCTCCCGCTCGGGGATGAGGCGGTGCTGTCGCACAAGAAGCGCGAGAAGCTCCGGGAGTTCGCAACCTCGAACGGCGAGCGCGAAGCCATCGTCTTCGGGCTGCTTGAGAGCGACACCTCCCTCCCGGACGTCGTCCAGCGGACCGGCATCGAGGCACGCCTTGTGCGCGCCATTTATCTCGAGTGGCTCACTCCTTTGGGGCAACAAATTCCCACGACGGCCGATGGGGTCATCGACCTCGTCCGGGCGCGCGAACAAGCGCGCCGGGCGAAGCAGGACGCCAAGACAGCCGAACAGTGGGAGCGGGATCCGTGAACCGAGTCTGTGATTCGAAAGCTCTCGCCGAATGGATGCAGGTGGCGCGCGCACAGGGGGCGCAGCTCTTCGAGCTGTGGGAGCGGCCTACGGGGGGCGCCAAGCGCAAAGTGGTCGGCCTCGAGGCCGACGGCACCGACGAGGGCGCGGAGTTTTTCGAACGCATCGAGGCCCGTCGCAAGCTCCAGGACGAGGCCATGTCGTTTGTCGTCCGTGCGTGCGACGCCGGCGGCGCGACGGTGGCCCAAGTGCTCATCGCCAGCGCTGCGGCGCCTGAGGTGATGCTCGCCGTGGCGCACGGCCACGGTGGCAACGGCGCCTCCAACGGCACGGGAGCGGCAGCGCAGGCCTTCGGCTCCATGCTTCTCACGATGCCGCAGATGATGCAGTCCGCGTTTTCGTCCCTTCAGCGCGAGAACGAACAGCAGCGAAAGACGGTCGAGTCGCTCGTTCGAACGAGCACGTCGGGTTTCGACGCCTACGTGCGCAGCTACGAACGGACGTTCGCAGACATGCAGAGCCGGATCGAAAAGCTCACCCTCGACAACGGCGAGCTGCGCGCGCGCTTCGCCGCCTCCGAAGCGGAGCTAAAGGTCGCGCGTGAGGAGCACGCCGAGCTATCGCGCATGAAGCTGCTCGAGCTTGCCGAGATCGAACGCTCGTCGAAACGCGACGACTTCCTCAAGTCGCAGCTCGGGCTCTTGCTTCCCGTCATCGCCGCGAAGGCGGCGCCCGCGCTCGGACTCCCCTCGGCTCCGATCGGCGCCGCGCTCGCGAAGCGGTTCGCGGACTCGCTCTCCTCTGAGCAGAGAGACGCGATCTTCCGGATGCTCCAGCCCGCTCAGCAGACGGCGATGGTGCATCTCCTCGCCGGGCGCGGGGAGGGTGAAGTGGACGCGGTCGCGGAGCCGGCGAATGCGCGCGCCGGCGAAGGGTCGAAGAACGGCAGCGAGGCACACGCAGAAGACGCGCGACCGATCGCGACGACGTTGAACGACACCTTTGCGCGCATGCTCGCCGCGCCGGCGGCGGAACGCGAAGCGCTCTTCAGGACGCTCGAGCTCGATAGCACGTTCGGCTTCTTCCAGTTGTTCTGCGACTGGGTCGACGCCCATCCGCAGGATGCGGCGCCGGCCATCGTCGCCGCCGCGCTGAGCGGCGGCAAACACAAACCGTGAGCGTGGGGACCTGACGAAGTCGCTGAAGCGATTCGCCGGCGTGCATCGACGACGCGGCGGGGGTGTTCGTCTCGGCGGGCGGCGACGACGGCGCGGCAGGCAAGAAGGCCTCGCCGGTCAAGACGGTCACGAAGGGCGTCGAGCTCGCCGCGCTGCGCGGTCTGCCGCGCGTGTACGTATGCGAAGGCACGTACGACACGAACGTCCTCCTGACGACCGCAGTGAGCCTCTACGGCGGCCTCGCGTGCACGTGGACCGTGGCCGACGTGAAGCCGAAGCTCGCGCCGCTGAAGGGCATCGCGCTTCGCATCACCAAGGTGACCGATCCTGTTGTTGTCGAGGACTTCGAGATCACGGGCGCGGCGGATACGAAGACGCCCGGCGACTCGGCGACCGCGATGTTCGTGGCCAGCTCGCCGAAGGTCACGCTTCGACGCGTGGTGCTACACGCGGGCCCTGGCATCAAAGCCAAGGACGAGACGCAAGCCGCGGCAGGTGCGTTGATGACGTCGATGCCGACCGCCGTCAACGGTGGCCTCGCCCAACTCTGCACCTGCGTCGGAGGCGGGACGAGTCAGGGCGGCGCGGGAGGAAGCATCAACGGCGATGGCTCTCCAGGAGAAACGGCGCAAGCGACGCCGTCGCCCACGACGGCCACCGGAGCCGGCGGCACCAAGAATGACTGCGCAGGGCTAAGCGCGGGCGGGCGCGCGGGCTCTGACGCGCCGTCTGCGCTGTCGGGCGCGGGCGCTACGTCAGCCGGGACGCTGACGGAGAACGGGTGGACGCCCGAAGGGGGCAAGGATGCCTCTCCGGGCACGCCGGGCCAAGGCGGTGGTGGGGGCGGTGGCTCTGCCGGTGGCGGAGGCAGTGGAGCGTGCGGCGGATGCGGCGGCGTGGGCGGCAAGGGCGGTGGCGGTGGCGGCGCGAGCGTGGCGCTCGTCACACTCGACAGCCCTGTCGCCCTCATCGGCGCAAACCTCACAGCTGCCGACGGAGGCGCGGGGGGTGCGGGTGGTGCGGGTGGCGACGGCATCGCGGGGGGCATCAAGGGAGTCCAAGGCGGAGGCGCATGCCCCGGTGGCAAGGGCGGCAGCGGTGGTGGTGGTGGTGCTGGCGCCGGCGGGGTCTCGGCGGGCGTCCTTTCGAAGGGGGCCAAGCCGACGCTCGACGCGACAAAGATCACGACCGGCAGCGGCGGCCCTAAGGGCGTCGGCGCTGGGAGCGACGGAATAGAAGGGCCGAAGGCCGACGTAGTCGTGGCCCCGTGACGCGCTTGAGTCCGCTGCGACTGGCCGCAAGTCTCAGCGCAGAATTGGGGCAATGATCAGCGTGGTGAAATTCGGGCCGATGGAAGACGACGTCATCCATGACGATCGTCGCACCTGGGGCCTCGCCGGATGGGGAGGCTCTCGCGAGGCTGATCGAAATGGCAAACGGGCAGCCGGTGCGCTACGAGCCATCGCTTGCCGCGACCGCCAAGAGGCTTGGTCTCCCGTCCTGCCCGGTTCCGCCGGCAGCCTACGAACTCTGCGCTGTCGTCGCTCTCGAGCTACTGAGCGGTCTGACGATGGAATCGGATGCGGGCTTCATCGTTCTCCAAGCGTGCGCGCAATTCATGGCGAAGAAGCCATGGAGACGATGGCCAAGCCTCGGCGGCTTGGGGCTGATTGGTGTTGGGGTGGAGGTGACCGGACCCGTCGACCGTTGCGCCGAGCTGGGCGTCATGAGCGGCTCTGACGAGCCGGAAGGCTTCTACACCGTTGGTCTATTCGAGGAAGAAGGCGCCTTCGCAGAGGCCCGGAAGGTCTTCCGTGAGCGTGGTGTTTTTCGGGTCCCTGCGCTAATGCTCGTCCTCAGTCCGAAGCCGGCATGGGCCGCCGAAGCCGTCTATCGCGCCTACGGACAGAAGTTCGTGGTTCACGTCGTGCACACGGGCCCGGACGGGCCGAGCGCGTGCACGGAGCCGGAAGCGGCGGCCCTTGCCGCGACCATGGGAGCGCTGACAGGGCTCAGCCGAAAGACGCCCACCGTCGCCGCATCGATCGAGACGATGTACGGCGTCGTTGGCGTCAAGCTCGCCGGGCCTTCGGTGCAGTCCTGATGCCCTCCTCGATCCGTGGACCGTGCAGCCTGTACCCGTTGCGATGCCGACGCGCGATGAGCACCCGGCGGCGGCGCTCGAGCACGCTCGAATCGACAAACGTCTCCGTCCGCGTCCGCAACCGATGGCCAATGCGCCCCCAGGTGAGAACGAGACACAGCTCGCCGAAGAGCGAGCGACATTCCGTCATGCCGTAGAGACGAAATCGGTTTCTTTCAGGGTCGATGAGGCGAAGCTCGAGGTCGGGCATGGTGGTGTGATCACGTCCGTCACGCCTCGCGGGAAGCTCTGGATCCAGGCTCACGCGGCCCTCCCGTTCGCGGCGCTGGGCATCGCGCGAAACTCCGCGACCGCGGCGAGGACTGCGGCGCGCTCGACGCTGGCCTCGTGCTTACTGTCGACGCGTGGCGGGCCGGAGGAGAGGCCGGCAAGGGGTGGGGTGCCCTTTGCCGATGCTCGCGCGGACAGCGGCGTCTGGGCCGCGCGCTCGCGCTTCTCGACGGTCACGCCACCGCGGTGAGCGTCGGTGTGGGCGCGACGCGCTAGCCATAGTCCGCGGTGCTTGAGGTCTTCGATCATCTGCTCGGGAGAGATCCTCTCCGACGTCCGTGTTCCTGTGGGGCACCTTGAGCGGTCAGCATCGCGCTCTTGGGACGCAGCGTCCTCGAGCGCTTTTGCCGCAGCCGCGGCGCTCTTGCGTGCGCTCTCGGAGGCGAGTTCACGGCCGCGTGTGGCGAGCTCGCCGATTCGGTCCGTCGACTTGAAAAGGACGGTGATTCGACGCCGCCAAAGGTGACGGTCGTCGGACCACCAGGGACTCTTCTTCGCGGCGTCGATCGCCCACTTCAGCTCCTGGGCCGTGAAGCAACCGCCGTCGTCGGCGTCGCCGTAGAGCAGCTCCCGGATCAGGGTCACGCGATCGTTGGTTTCGAGCTTCCCTTGGTTGCCCGGCACCAACATCGCTCGCCAGTGCGAAAGCACGTCTGTCACTTCGCCACGCAGGCGATCGGCGATGACGTTGCGACGCTCCTCGACGTTGGCGGCCGGGGCTTGTCGGGGCTCTTCGAGAATTGAAATCAAAGGCTCGGCCCCCCTGCTCGGTCCCTCGGCTTCGAGGGGCTCAGGGGGTAGGGGGGATCTTGATCTTAGATCTCTGAGATCTGAGATCTGAGATTTGGTCACAGTGGTTGGGGGTGGCTCCGGCGCAACCATTGGGGGTGGCTCGGCTGGGCCTACCTCAATGGTTGGGGGTGGCTCAAGGCGAGGAGCGGCCCGCGCGACGGTGGGGCCGTCGGGCCGATGCCAGGTGCCTTGGTCGAGGGCTTCGAGCCACGCGACCAGCGTCGGGCCAAGCGAGTAGTGGTAGAGCGGCCAGCCCCCGACCTGGCGAACGAGGCGGGCGCGGAGTACGCCCGCCTTCTGCGCGAGCTCGTGCACGAAGCGCGTCGCGCTCGTCGGGCTCGTGTAGCCCGTCTCCCTCATGAGCGTCGGCAGGCTTGGCCACGCTTCGCCGTGGGTGTGGAGGTGGTCGAGGATCTGCCTGAAGAAGGCCCACGCGCCGGGGCTCACCCTCAGGCACGCGCGCAGCTTGAGCATCACCGGCCCGTTGCGGAGCAGGTGCTGTAGGGGGTGGGCGGTTACTTCATCCGCCGTCGTCGCTTCGTTGCAGGTCGCGGGCATCGCCGCGGCTGTTGTTGTCGTCGTCATCGTCGCGCCTTGCTCGACGTGCGCGCCTGGACCTCCGCGACCTGCGCGGGGGGAGAGGCGATCACGCCGTCATCGAGGAGAGGGATGCAGCCGGCTTTCGCGCGGCCACGGTGCTCGACGAGGCGCCTTTTTCAGGCACGCGCAGCGTCGTTAGCCACCTCGGGATTTTCGTCGTCGTCGTTTGACAACCCTCTTGGCAGAGACAAAAGGATCCCGTACTCTCGTCCTCGTTACCGCTGGCGAGCGATACGAGGGCTGAGTCTGTTTGCTGGGTCAAACCAGCCACCGCTACCAACGGTGACCGACTCGGCCTTTCGCTTTTTGTCGCGAGGCTACATCGGTGTCGTCCCCCAAAGCCTCGCGGGGTCGCCTGTGCGATCGCGCATGGAGTCTGGAATACCAGCTCCATCGCGCATGGACCTATACAAAAACATCCGGGGCGTTCGTTCAGGTCTCGGCGCTGACATGGCTGCGAGCGCGTGATTCGCGTGCAGAGTGCATCTCGCGTTCGGAGGTCTTGGGCCCCCCGCAGCCCCGGCAGCCCGGCATCGGCCCCTCCCCGACCGACACCACGCCCCCCCCCCGCAGCCCCGGCATCGGGGCACCCCGACACCCTGGCATCGGGCCAGACCGCAGCGAGCCAGCTCCGACCGCAGGCACGCAGCCAGCCCCGCCGTCCCGCGGCTCATCCCGAAACTTGGCCCGCAGGCACTGGGGCGGGGAAACTAGCGGACATGTTCGTTCTGTCGTTTGTATCGATGAAGGGCGGGAGCGGAAAGACGACGCTCTGCACCAACGTCGCCGCCGCGGTCCACAGCAGCCGCCAAAGAGTCCTCATCCTCGATGCGGATCCGCAGGGGAGCGCGCTCGCGTTCTGCGCCCGTGGTGCGGAGTTGAACCACGACGCGCCTTCATGCTTCGCGGTTGACGGGAGCGCGCTACGCCGCGACGTCGAGCGGCTGCGCCCATCGTGGGACCTGATCTGCATCGACTCGCCGGCACGCTTGGGCAAGGAGACGAGGAACGCGATCCTCGCCGCGGACATGACGGTACTGCCGGTGACGCCAGGCCCTTACGACTTGTGGGCGGCGAGGGAGACCGCGGAGATCATCGAAGAGGCGCGCGCCTCGAAGGACGTTATCGCGAGGTCCGTTCTCAACCGATCGTCGCGTACGAAGCTCGCGACGAAGACGGAGCGCGCGCTTTCCGAACTCGGGATCGAGCCGCTCGACACGACGGTCGGAGCGAGAACGGTGTTCGGCGAGGCGGCGCTCATCGGCCGCGGCGTCGTCAGCCACGCACCGACGAGCGATGCAGCCCGGGACATTCGGAGGCTCGTGTCAGCCATCTTTGCGGCCCACAAAGCCGCCGCCGGTGAGGAGCGTGTAGCATGAAAGAGCCTCTGTTTTCCGTTCCGCGTGTGATGCCGAAGCCCGTCAACGAAGAGGCCGCGTCGGCGTTCCTTGCCGATGAGCATCCCGCGAGTCACGTGGTCGAAGCCAGGGGAGTGGAGTTGCCCGCGTATCCCCCTCCTTCGCCGAAGGCGAAGCCGTCACCAGCGCCGTCACCGGACATCGCCTCTACGGCGTCGTGTCACCTCACGGTCGCCGTTCCCCCCGGCGCCCTCCGAAAGCTCCGCCAGCGGGCGCTGGATGAGAACACGACAGTGCGCGAGCTCGTCGTGGGGACGCTTGCACGAGAAGGTCTGATCTAGGACAGCTGGCGGCGAAAGCGGAGGCCCCGAGGGTCCACCCGGGTCGTGAAACGCGATCCTGGGGCATCGTCGGGGGACGTTTTCGCGGGGCCGACGGTCAGCAGCCCGGTCTGCGTCTCACTCGGCAGGAACGGGCGGCGTCGGCGTGACCATCAGGAAGACCGCGCGGGCGTCGTCGTGCCGAAACCAGAGCCAGAGGTTGAAGCCGGCGACGCGACGCACGAGCGCGGCGTCGGTGGGAGGGATCGCCCCGACGACGTCGAAGGGCGTCGGAAGCGCAGGGGCTTCGCAGATGGATCGGATGGTCCGGCCCACCGCGGCCATAGCGGGTGTCCTCCCGCGCCGAGGTGAACGCACGATAAGAAGCGCAATCGTGCGTTGACCCAAACGAGGCCCCCCCATGACGAGCACCGCCCTTGCCCCCATCGTTGTCGACGCCGCCGCCCACATGGTGAACGTGTCCGGCGCCGATACCGACGCGCAGCTCGTGAACGTGTGGCTTTCCACGAAGGCCTCG
>JAYTHX010000145.1:0-5659 GCA_043732195.1 Polyangiaceae bacterium | reverse complement strand
CGATCGACATCTTCGAGGGCAAGGACTTCGAGCAGACGCACCGCGTCTCCACCTGCAAGGTCCCGCGCCATCTCGCGCTCTCGCCCGACGAGAAGACGCTCTACATCTCGTGCCTCACGGCGTCGCAGCTGCACGCCATGGACGTCGCGACCGAGACCGTCACCCACAAGGTGCAGATCGGCAACGCGCCGAAGAGCATCGATGTCTCGCACGACGGCCGGTACGTGTATTCTGCAGACTACGGCGAGAGCCGTAGCATCTCGGTGGTCGACACCCACGACTGGACGGCGCGCATCCTCAAGATCCCGGGGATGGACCGCGGCTCGGGCGTCGCGGTGGCGCCCGACGGCAAGCACGCGCTCGTGACCGGCTGGTACGACAAGCACGTGTACCTCGTCGGCTTCGAGGGCACCGGCGGTCATCCCGAGGAGTCGAAGCGCAAGATGAAGCGCTGGCAGTTCCTCCCGCACCACGAGGACGGCCCGAACGGCGCCTGAACGGCCGATTGACGCGTAGCGTCACCGGCCCTACCACCGCCGGGTGCAGCACGAAGTAGGTATCGAAGCTCTCGGCATCGCGCTTCCCCGGCGCTATCTCCCCCTCGCCGAGCTCGCGGTCGCGCGCGACATCGAGCCCGCGAAGTACACCGTCGGGCTCGGAGCGAGCGAGATGGCGGTGGCCGATCCCAGCGAGGACACGGTGGCGCTCGCCGCCACCGCCGCGTCCCGGCTGCTCGCCGCCAACGCGGTCGACGTCGCGCAGACCGGCATGCTCGTCGTCGGGACCGAGACGGGCGTCGACCACTCGAAGCCCGTCGCGTCGTTCGTGCAGGGCCTGCTCGGGCTGCCCCGCGCCATGCGCACGTTCGACACCCAGCACGCCTGCTACGGCGGGACCGCGGCGCTCATGGCCGCGTGTGACTGGATCGCGTCCGGCAACGCACGCGGCAAGAGCGCGCTGGTCATCTGCTCCGACATCGCGCGCTACGGCCTGCACACCGCCGGTGAGCCCACGCAGGGCGGCGCCGCGGTCGCGCTCCTCGTCTCCGACCGGCCCGCGCTCTTCGCGCTCGACCAAGGCACGAGCGGCGTCTTCAGCACCGACGTGCACGACTTCTGGCGGCCGCTCGGCCGGCGCGAGGCGCTCGTCGACGGCCACTACTCGATCGCCTGCTACCTCGACGCAGTCGCCGGCGCCTACCGGGCCTGGCGCGACCACGCGAGCGCCACCGCCGACGATCTCGCCGCCATCGTCTACCACGCGCCGTTCTGCAAGATGGCCCGCAAGGCCCACGCGCACGTGCGGCGCTGCGAGCTCGAGGATCGCGGGCTGCCCCTCGAGGACCTCGGGCTCGCCGAGAGCTACGAGCGTCAGGTCGCGGCGGGCCTCGAGCTCGCGAACCGCGTTCGCATCGACGTCGCGGAGTACGAGCGGATCATGGGCCTGCCCCGCGAGAGCGTCCCCGCGGGGGGCGTCGACCCCGCCGCCTTCCGCTTCCTCGGGGGTGCAGGACGACCGGCGGACCTATTCGACTTTGCTCGCGAAATAGCGCGAGCAAAAAATAAACGGCAGAGCCGTGTCACACTCTGCGGCGGGCGTCCGACGCGCCCTTGTGCACGTCGCCATGAGCACCGCCGCGAAGCCCGTCCCGTTCGGTCCCGATCTCCGCTCCGCGCTCGTCGCGATGGTGCGCAAGCGCGTGCCCGAGAGCGAGGTCGAGGACATCGTCCAGTCCGCGCTCGCCGCGGCGATCGAGTCGCCGCACCCGCCCGAGGACAGCGAGTCGCTGCGACGCTGGATCTTCGGCGTCGCGAAGAACAAGATCGTCGACTACCACCGCCGCGCGGGCCGCGAGAGCTTCGATCTGCCGGACGTGCCGGACGCTGCCGCGCCGCACAACGAGGCGGATCTCCTGCGCTGGGCCCAGCGCAACCTCCCCGAGGGCGCCGAGAACCAGAAGACGCTCGACTGGATGCTGCGCGAGGGCGACGGCGAGAAGCTCGAGTCGATCGCGGAGTCCGAGAAGCTCCCGCCGCCCCGCGTGCGCCAGCGCGTGAGCCGCCTGCGCCGTCACTTCAAGGAGAACTGGCAGCGCGAGGTGGCCCTGCTGGCCGCGCTCGGCGTGATCATCAGCGCGCTGCTCTTCGTGATGCGCAAGCCGAGCGAGCCGATCATCGTCCACGAGGACGTCGACCCGCGCGCCGAGCCGGTGCGTCGTCTCGCGCTCGAGAAGTGCGCGGCGGCCGACTGGAAGGCGTGCGTCGACGGGCTCGACGAAGCGAAGCGCCTTGATCCCGCGGGCGACACGCAGCCCGTCGTGCAGCAGGCACGCCAGGCCGCCGGTGATGCGTTGACGGCGCCCGCTCCCGCACCCACGTCCGCGCCGCTGCCGTCGACCGTGCCCCCCGAGCCGACGGCGCCGGTCCTCCAGCAGAACCAGCAGAAGACGAGGCCGCAGTCGACGGAGCCGTCGCCGATGTTCTCGGTGACGCCTCCAGCGCCCACGCCCGCGCCGAAGATGAAGGGGCCGACGAAGGCGGACGCGCCGACGCGCGCGCCGACGAAGTCCACGGCCGCTTTCAACGGGAATGGGAGCGACAGCTTCGCGAGCACGCGCGAACCTTCGAACGCCGCCGTCGGCGCCGTCAAGGGCGGCGGCGGGAGCGGCAAGAACCCCGCGCCGCAGCTCTCGAAGTGACCGCGCCATGCTACAAATGACGGTGTGAAGGCCCCGAGCGTCGCGGTCGCGCTGGTCGCGTCCCTCGTTTTCGTCGTGCTGGTGGCCACGGGCTGCAAGTCGAGCTCGAGCGCTACGCCGGACGACTTCTGCTATGCCGCGCGGTCCGCGAACCTGAAGTGCAAGGAGCCGAGCGGCTGCGACGCGACGCTCGGCAACTCGTGCACCGCGCTGCCGAAGGCGCTCTCGCCGTCGAGCCTCTCCGCCGCGAAGGACTGCCTCGACTCGGATGTCTGCGGTGTGGGCTCGTGCATCTCGCGCTCCGCGAAGAACGCGGCCCCCACCGCCGCTCACCAGAAGCTGGCCGAGGATTTCTGCACGTACTGCGCGCCGAGCGTCAAGGACTGCACGACCACGTTCTACAAGCGCGGCTCGAAGTCGGCAGGGCTCGCGGTGCTCGCGTATTCGGAGGAGGTCGCGGCCGCGGTCGACGACGGCTGCACCGGCCAGGACGGCTGCCAGGCGAAGTTCCAGAGCTGTGCGGCGGCGGTGATCGCGGAGAAGATCGGCGCCGACGTCGACGAGGACGTCGCCTCGTGCATCGCCGAGGCCTTCGCCAGCGACACGCCGGAGACGCCGCTCGGGCCCGACGGCAAGCCCCAGGCGGTCACCTGCACCCCGGCGAACTGCAAGGGCTGCTGCCGGGACGACAAGTGCGAGGCAGGCAGCTCCCTCGCCGGCTGCGGCGTTGGCGCGAAGGCCTGCGAGCAGTGCACCGGCGCGCAGGAGTGCCTGAGCGGCAAGTGCAAGGAGCCGTGCGGCCCGAACACGTGCAACGGCTGCTGCGACGGCGATACCTGCGTGCCCGGCACGGCCATCGCCACGTGCGGCGAGAAGGGCGCAGCGTGCGAGCGCTGCACCGGCGGCTTCGCCTGCTCGAACCACAACTGCATCGACAACTCGTGCCTCGCGACGTGCACGACAGGCTGCTGCACAACGACGGGCTGCAAGCCGGGCAACACCGCGGCGGCGTGCGGGACGGGCGGCGAAGGTTGCGTCGACTGCGGCGCGGGACGGACGTGCAGCGCTGCCTCCTGCGTGCTCGACCGGATGTCGCTGTGGGACTTCTACGTCTCGTTCGCGGTGGTGCCGTCGCTCGACAAGAACGGCAAGGCCTGGGACCTCCTCAACGGCGCGCCCGACCCGTACGTGATCGTCTTCACGAGCGAAGGGACCACGAGCCACTCCGGGGCGACGACCTCGAAGACCGACGCGACCGTGCCGTTCTGGGCCGAGACCCCGCTCACGGCCATCAAGGCGAGCGAGCTGCTCAGCAACACGTCGTTCGAGATCTGGGACTACGACGAGCTGAACAACGACGACTTCATGGGGGGCTGCAAGATTCCCCTGACGGCGGCGAGCTTCGACGCGTCGATCCTCGGCGACTACACATGCCCCGCGACCGCGAGCGGGGTGTCCGTCGAGATCTTCTACCGGCTCCGGCCGCACAAGTAGCTCGCGGCCGGTCGAGCGCGCGCCTCGCACCGGAGCCACTGGATCGTCGTCACGCCCGATGATCTGCCTCGGGGTACGACGAATTGCGGGATTCACGAAGACCGCCGCTGTTCTCGTCGTCGCCTCGCTCGCGTCGTTCGCCATCCTCGGAGCCTCGGTCGGCTGCGCCGGCTCGCGACGGCTCCGCGCTCGACGACGGCAGCGGCCCCAGCACCACACCGTGCCGTCGACGCCGACGCGGGTCGCCCTCGCGGTGCCCGTGGTCACCGGACCGGCAACCCCGCGCAGCGGCGTGCCGAGCGGGTCGACGCCGAGCTGACCGACGTCGTTGAGGCCCCAGCACAAGAGACCTTGCCCGCGGCGAGCGCGCACGAGTGGATCTCGCCGGAGACCACCGGTTCGCGGTGGCCTGGCAGTCGTACGCGGGCAGCTGCTGGCGGGGAGGGGTCGATCCAGCGCGAGCGCCATGATCCGTTCGATCACGGCCTCGTTCGAGAGGCCGGAGCGAGGCGTAGAGGCATGAACGTCTGGGGCGCGCTTCACGTGGCTCTGCGCCTTTCTCCGATCTCCTGGAATCTCGCTCTTCGAAACGCGAAAGGCGCGAGAGACACCGTCCCGCGCGCCTTCGCGCACTCAGCTCACGTCGCTAGTGACTAGCGGCGATCACGCCCGCCGCCGCCACGTCCGCCGCGATCGCCGCCGCGACCACCGCGGTCGCCGCCGCGGCCGCCGCCGCCGTCACGCGACGGGGGGCCACCGCCGGCCTCGCGCGCCTGCGCCATGCGCGCCTTCGCCTGCTCGCCCGCCTCGCCCTCGGGGAGGGGAAGGAGCTCGCGGCGCGTGAGGCGGATCTTTCCGTCACGGGAGACCTCGAGGACCTTCACCTCGACCTCGTCGCCCTCCTTCATGACGTCGGTGACGCGCTCGACGCGCGTGTGCGCCATCTCGCTGACGTGGAGGAGGCCGTCGGTGCCGGGGAAGATCTCGATGAAGGCGCCGAAGTCGGTGATGCGCTGGACGTTGCCCTTGTAGATGGTGCCGACCTCGGGCTCCGCGGTGATGCCCTTGATGATGTCGATCGCCTTCTTCACGGCGACCGAGTCGGCCGACGCGATGTTGACCGTGCCGTCGTCCTCGACGTCGATCGCGACGCCCGTCTGGTCGACGATGCCCTTGATGGTCTTGCCGCCGGGTCCGATGATGAGTCGGATCTGGTCGGGCTTGACCTTGAGGGTCGTGATGCGCGGCGCGTACTTCGAGAGGTCGGAGCGCGCCTCGGTGAGCGTCTCGGCCATCTTGCCGAGGATGTGAATCCGGCCTTCGCGGGCCTGGTCGAGCGCCTGGGTCATGATCGCGCGCGAGAGGCCGGCGATCTTGATGTCCATCTGGATGGCGGTGATGCCCTTCGCCGTTCCGCAGACCTTGAAGTCCATGTCGCCGAGGTGATCCTCGTCGCCGAGGATGTCG
>JAYTHX010000144.1:0-40133 GCA_043732195.1 Polyangiaceae bacterium | reverse complement strand
CAGGCCTCGGCGCCCGCGCCGCCTCGCGGCTGCCGTGAGGGGCCTCGCTCGAGCGCGTCGGTCGCCGAGACGCAGCCCGAGCTCCGCAGTGGCGGAGGTGCCGCCCGATCGCCAACGATCTTCATCAGCGAACGGCGCGGGAGCGGGGATCGAGGAAGCCGTACGCCAGGTCCACCGCGATCGTCGACAGTACGACCGCGAGCGCCGTGATGATCACGCAGCCCATCACCACGGGGCCGTCGCGGTCGAGCATCGCGGTCACGCTCAGCGAGCCGATGCCCGGCCAGCGGAAGATCGACTCCGTCACGATCGCGCCGCCGACCAGCGTGCCCACCTCGAGGCCCAGGATGGTGACGATGGGCATGAGCGCGTTGCGCAGCGCATGGCGCACGAGGACCGCGCGCCGCGACAGGCCCTTCGCCAGCGCGGTGCGCACGTAGTCCTGCGAGAGCTGGTCGATCATCTCGTCGCGCACCATGCGCGTGTAATAGGCGGCGCCGAAGATCCCGAGCGTCAGCGCGGGGAGCACCACGCTCGCGAGACGCTCGCCGAGCGTCTCGCCGTAGCCGTCGAGCGGCAGCAGGCGCAGGCGGTAGGCGAGCAGCCACTGGAGGAAGAGGCCGATCACGAACGTCGGTGCGCTCACCCCGACCAGGCTCGCCGAGACCGTGAGGTAGTCGACCGCCGTCCGCTTGCGCGACGCCGCCAGCACGCCCGCCGCCACGCCGAACGCGACCTGCACCAGCGCCGCCGCGATCGCGAGGAACACTGTGCGCGGCAGGCGTTCGATCAGGATCGTCACCACCGGCCGTCGCTGCTGGTAGCTCTTTCCGAGATCCACGTGCACGTGCCACAGCACTGCCGCGCACGAGGGATGCTCCTTGTCACCCTTCTCGACCACGCTCGGTCCCAGATGCACGAGCCTTTTCATGAAACGTGCATACTGCACGGATAGCGAGCGATCGAGCCCGAGCTCGGTGCGGATGCGCGCCACGTCGGCGGGGCGGGCCTGCGGACCTGCGATCATGCGTGCCGGATCGGAGGGCAGCGCGAAGCTCACGAGGAACGCGAGCGAGACCGTCGCCCACACGACGAACACCGCCCACACGAGGCGTCGTCCGAGCTTCCTGATCACTTGCCGTCTCCGAAGAGCTTCGCCATCGCGTCGCCCGTGAAGATGGCGCGCGCCGCGACCGGCCCGGCGGCGCGGTCGACCCACGTGCGCGTGAGATCGCTCGCCCACATCGGGTGCGGCTTGTAGTCGTGCACGTAGGGCTGCCACTGCGCGTAGAAGCGGTAGTAGTGCGTGAAGGCCCACGGGGCCTCGTCGCAGATCAGCGCCTGCGCCTCCGAGTAGAGCTTCTTGCGGCGATCGAGGTCGAGCTCGTGCTTCGCATGATCCACGAGGTCGTCGACGCGCGGGTTCTTGTAGAACGACCAGTTGTTCGAGTCGCCTTCGTTGATCGCGCGCGACGTGAAGAGCGGCTCGAGGAAGCTGCCCGCCTCGGGGTAGTCCTGCATCCAGAAGCCCGCGCCGAGCGGCACGGTGTGGCGGCGGCCGCGCATCGCGATGAGGGCGCCGTAGTTCACGATGCGGATCTCGATGCGGATGCCGATCTTCGCGAGCATCTGCTGGACGATCTGCGAGAGATACTCGTCGAGGCTCTGGGAGTACGCGAGGTACGGGATGACGTGGGGCCAGCCGCCGGTCCGCGTGACGGGGTCGTAGGGGTAGCCGGCGCGCTTCATGTGCTCGAGCGCGGCGGCGTAGTCGTAGGTCTGGCCCTGGAAGGTCGGGTCGTAGCCCTCGACGCCCGGGGGAACGGGCCGGTCCGCGGCGCGCATGTTCGCGGCGCGGATGAGGCGCACCTGGTCGCGATTGATCGCGCTCGAGACCGCGCGCCGGATCTCGATGTTGTCGAAGGGCGGCATCTCGGTGTTCATGGAGATGCCTCCGATCTGCTTGTCGATTTCGTACTCGCCGTGGCCTTTCCAGCGCGGATCGGCGCGGAATTTCAGCAGATCCGGCGCGAGGAAGTCGCGGAGGATGTCGAGGTCGCCCGCGACGAACTTGAAGCGCTGCGCGTTGAAATTCACCTGGAAGACGAGGCGCACCTCGTCGAGGTAGGGTAGGCCGGGGCGGAAATAGCCCTCGTGGCGCGTGAGCGTGATCTGCCGGCCGCGATCCCAGCCGCCGGGCAGCAGCTTGTAGGGACCGGCGCCGCACGGGTGCCACGTGTCGACGTAGCGCGTGCCCGCGCTCTTGCACACGGGCCGGAGCGGCTGCATCGCGAGCAGCGGCAGGAACGCGGCGTCAGGGCTCTCGAGGTGGAAGGTGACGACGTAACGCCCCTCGACGCTCACGCCGGCGAGGTGCTCGGTCTTCTGCGAGACGTAGTCCTCGTAGCCGCGCAGCGACGCGAAGTAGGCGGAGTAGGGGTTCGGCGACGAGGGATGGAGCGAGCGCTCGACGGAGCGGAGCACGTCGTCGGCGGTGACCTCCTCGCCGTCGTGGAAGCGCGCGCCCTCGCGGAGCACGAAGCGGAGGTCCTTGCCGTCGGCAGACGTGGTCCAGTGATCGGCGAGGTCCGGCTTGATGGTGCCGTCGAGGTCGTAGTCGACGAGGCCGGCGAAGAGGCCCTCGAGGACCTGCGTCACGAGGCCGTCGCCCACGTTGGCGGGGTCGAGCGTGCGGATGTTGCCGAAGCTTGCCGAGGTGATCGAGCCGCCTCGCCGGGGCGTGACGCTGCCCGGATGCGCGGTCGGGATGGGCGCGGGCAGCTCCGAGGAGCACCCGACGAGCGCCAGCGCGAGCAGGCTAAGTCTTGCGCGGATCGAGCGCATCGCGCAGGCCCTCCCCGAGCAGGTTGAAGCCGAGCACGCTCGCCATGATCGCGAGGCCGGGCGCCAGGGCGATCCACGGCGAGGTCGTGATGTAGTCCTGCCCCTCGAAGAGCATGTGCCCCCAGGTGGCCGTGGGCGGCGCGATCCCGCCGCCGAGGTAGGAGAGCACGCTCTCGGCGAGGATCATCTGCGCGACCGAGACGGTGGCGACGATGAGGAGCGGCCCCGCGATGTTCGGCAGCACGTGGCGCACGATGATGCGCGGCGTCGTCTGCCCGAGCGCCCGCGATGCGGTGACGAAGTCGAGGTTGCGCAGCTGCATCGTCTTGGCCCGGACGATGCGCGCCGTCCCCAGCCAGCCGGTGAGGCCCAGGGTGAGGAGGATGGTGACGGGCGTGGTGCGGTCGAGGGCAGCACCCAGCGCCATCACGAGCAGGAGGAAGGGGAAGGCGAGCCCCACGTCGACGGCGCGCATGAGGATCGTGTCGACGAGGCGCCCCTCGAACCACCCGGCAACCACACCGACCAGGGTCCCGATCGCGGTGGCGATGAGCGTCGCGGTGAGGCCGATGAAAAGCGAGATCCGGGCGCCCACCGCGAGCCGGCTCAGCTCGTCGCGGAAGAGGCGGTCGGCCCCGAGCCAGAAGCGGCCGTTCGGGCCGACGGGCAGCAGCGTGGGGGCGAGGCCGTGGTCGAAGTCGCTCTGGTAGGGATCGTGGCTCGTGAGCAGCGGCCCGAGGACCGCGAACAGCACGAGCGCCGCGACGATCGCCACGCCGATCGTGGCCGAGCGGTTGCGCGGCAAGAAGCTCACGGCACGTGCGGCAGGGACCGGGACGACGGCGCGCGACACGACGGCGTCGATTGCAGGAAGGAAGCCACGATCGCCGCGAAGGCCTCGGGCTCCTCGTCGGGCGGGCAACGGCCGCACTCGAGGACCTCGAAGCGGCCCTTCAGCGCGCGGGTGAGGCGCCTCCCGTGCTCGACCGGCGCGAGCAGATCCCCACGCCCCCACACCACCAGCGACTCGGCATTGACGCGCGGCAAGCGGGCGACGAGCGACCGGGTGTCGGACTTCGCGACGATCGTGGCGTGCGCCGCTTGACGGGCCGCGGGCGAGTTGAAGGAGGTATAGAGCGCGTCGACCCGCCCCGCGGGGATGCCGCGGTGACCCGCATAGACGACGCCCTCGATGTACGAGCGGAACAGGGCATGGCCCATCACCTGGCTCCAGAGGAGGCTGCCCAGCAGCGGCACCCGGCCGCCGCGGTCGAGGACGTGCTCCTCGGCGGGGTAGACGAGCGCATCGACGAGAACGAGCTTGTGCACGAGCGCGGGGTGACGAGCGGCGAGGGCGAGGGCCACGCCGCCGCCCATCGCGTGTCCGCAGACGTGCACCCGGCCCAGGCCGAGCGCTGCGATCAGGTCTGCCAAGGAATCCGCGAATCCGTCGTAGCCGTAAGCGTAGCGCTGCGGGTCCGGCTTCTCGCTCGCGCCGAAGCCGGGGAGGTCGGGAGCGATCACGCGAAACGACCGCGAAAGGTGCACCATCGTCGCGAGAAACGTCTCGTGCGTGGCCACGCCGTCGTGCACGAGGACCAGCGGAGGCGCGTCGCGCTCGGCCGATGCCTCCGATTCGACGAACCGGATGCGAGCTCCTCGCGCTGAGACATCCCTCGCCTGCATCGGCGCCGAGGTTAGCACGGGCCGAAAGGACGTGAATTGGACGAGGCGCCGCCGGGTGCGTGACGATCCATCCGGGGGCCCGAGCGACCGGCAACGCGGTCGTCATCGGCACGAGTTTGCTTTGTCCATGGCCTGACATTGTTTGTCACGCCATCGATCTAAGAGCGCGAAGACAATTCCATAATGGAAAGACGCAAAAAAAACGCGGATGTCGCGTTGACCCTCGTCTTTTGCTCGGAATACAGTCGCTCGCGTCGGACCCATGCCGGCGAATGTCTCCCTCGCGGGACGCATCGCCAGGCCGTCTCGCAGTCGGAATCTCGGCGCGAGACACCTTCCGAGTAGTCGGAGAAAAGCTGGACGCGCGGGCGCTGCCACCCTCGCCCAAGGGCGAGAAGCGGAGGCGTGCGCGCAGGGAGTGGTCCAACCTTCGGGGGAGCGCCGTCACCGGCGCTTAACGAAGTGGACCGAGGGGGAGAGGTAGCCGGCTGTAGGACATGGGTCCGGAGAGCCAGCTGCCACGCCGGACGTGTGTACTCCGCACGCACCGTCGATCGTCGCGCAGTTGCAGTTGCAGTCTCTGGGAGGAGCACATGGACCCGAAGAACATCGCTGGGGATCTGATCGACGAGACGTCGTTGCCGGCTGCCGAGCCGACATCCCCGGTCGCGGAGGGTGCCCTGGCGCTCGACATCGACGCGACGTCGACCGACGAGAAGGGCGTCACGCGCGAGCAGCGTCGTTCGCGTCGCAAGCGTGACGTGCGCGCGCGCACCATCAGCGTGAAGCGCATGACGAAGCGCGAGCTCGAGATGGGCCGCATGCTCTATCCCGACGTGGAGGACATCGCGCGCCCCAAGCTCCGCGAGGACTGCGGCCAAGGCGAGCGCCCGTGCCCGTTCGTCTCGTGCAAGCACCACCTCTATCTCGACGTGTCGGCCCGCACCGGCGCCATCAAGCTGAATTTTCCCGACCTCGAGGTCTGGGAGATGACCGAGACCTGCGCGCTCGACGTCGCCGACCGTGGCGGTACGACGCTCGAAGAGGTCGGCGCCATCATGAACCTGACCCGCGAGCGTATCCGGCAGGTCGAGGTGAAGGGCCTCGCGAAGCTCGAGGCCCTCAAGGACATGTCCGCCCTCCGCGACTACGTCGACGAAGGTCCCGTCGGCAAGCGCCGCCTCCCCGTCCTCGCCAAGGCGAAGGAGGAAGAGGTCGAGGAGGAAGAAGAGGAGGACGACTTCGACGCCGACGAGTTCGCTTCCGACGCGCTCGACGCCGAGTAAAGACTCCACCCCACGTTTCGACCCGGTAACGCTCGCTTCTTCTGGTTCTTTCGCGGTTCGGTTCGGTCTCCTGCAGATGCGCGGCTCGGGGCATGGCGCCCCGGGCCGTTCGTCTTTTGTGCGTTGGGAAGAGGGCAGGAACCTGCGTGCATTGACCACGCATCCTCGGGTCACTAGACCCGCCCCATGCCCATCCGGACTGCGCTCCTCTCCGTCTCCGACAAGACCGGCCTCCTCCAGTTCGCGGCCGCGCTCGCCAAGCGGGGCGTCACCATCCTGTCGAGCGGCGGGACGGCGAAGGCCCTCGCGGCCGAGGGGATCGCGGTCGAGACCGTCGAGAGCTACACCGGTTCGCCCGAGGTCATGGGCGGCCGCGTGAAGACGCTCCACCCGCGCGTCCACGGCGGAATCCTCGCCCGCGAAGGGACCGACGACGCGGATCTCGCGCGCCTCGGCGGGCGGCTCATCGACCTCGTCGTCGTCAATCTCTACCCCTTCGAAAAGGTCGCCGAGAACCAGCTGGCGCCCTACGAGGAGCTCATCGAGAACATCGACATCGGCGGGCCCTCGATGGTCCGCTCTGCGGCCAAGAACCACGCGCGCGTCGCCATCGTCTGCGATCCCGCGGACTACCCGCGCGTCCTCGCCGAGATCGAGGCCACGGACGATGTCTCGCAGGCCACCCGCCGCACGCTCGCGGCCAAGGCCTTCGCGCTCACCGCCGCGTACGACGCGGCGATCAGCGGCGTGCTCTCCGGCCCGCGCGCCCAGGATCCGGACGGCACCGTCGGCGCCAGCACCTACCCGCAGTACCTCACGCTGCCGTTCGAGCGCGCCTACGGCCTCCGCTACGGCGAGAACCCGCACCAGTCCGGCGCCTTCTACCGCGAGCGCAACGCCGAGCCCGGAAGCATCGCGCGCGCCGAGAGCCTCGGCGCCGGCGGCAAGGAGCTCTCCTTCAACAACCTCGTCGACGTCGACGCCGCGCTCGAGGCGGTCCGCGAATTCGCCCGCCCCGCCGCCGTGGTCGTGAAGCACACCAACCCGTGCGGCGTCGCCTCCTCGGACCGCCTCGCCGACGCTTATCGAACCGCGCGCGAGGCCGACCCGCTCAGCGCCTTCGGCGGCATCGTCGCGCTGAACCGCGAGGTCGACGTCGACACCGCCAAGCTCCTCGCCGAGACGTTCCTCGAGTGCGTCGTCGCGCCGTCCTTCGCCAGGGACGCGCTCGACCTCCTGCGCACCAAGAAGAACCTCCGCCTCCTCGCCACCGGCGCCTGGCTCGCGGCCGACCACTCCGCGCTCCAGTACAAGCGCGTCGGAGGAGGGCTCGTCGTCCAGGCGCGCGACGCCAGCGCCGACGGCGAGGTCACCCGGGGCAAGGTGGTCACGAAGCGCGCGCCCACCGCCGAGGAGCTGAAGACCCTCGATTTCGCGTGGCGCGTCTGCAAGCACGTGAAGTCGAACGCCATCGTCCTCGCGAAGGGCGAGCGCACGGTGGGCGTCGGCGCCGGGCAGATGTCCCGCGTGATCTCCGTGCAGATCGCATGCGAGAAAGCGGGTGAAGAGTCGAAGGGAAGTGTGCTCGCGAGCGACGCTTTCTTCCCGTTCCCCGATGGCCTCGAGGCCGCGGGCAAGAACGGAATCACGGCGGTCGCCCAGCCCGGCGGCAGCGTGAAGGACAACGACGTCATAGCCGCGGCCGACGCGCTGGACATCGCGATGGTGATGACCGGCTTCCGCCACTTCCGGCACTAGATCGATTTCGTTAGCCACTTATTTGGCCCAGCGCAGCTCGCTCAGGCATTCATGGGCCCATGGCCGGAATGAGCGAGACCTGCACGGTGTGCGGGCGGGGCTTCGATGTGCAGTTCCGCTACCAGATGGAGGAGCGCGACAACGCGTTCTCCTTCTTCTGTTCGCAGGCCTGTCACGGCAAGAGCCTTCGTGGTGAGACCGCAGGCGGCGTCGTCTGCGATTGCTGTAGCAAGCGCTTCGTCGTCGACCTCGTGTCGCAGGTCGTTCGCATCAAGGGCGAGGCCCGCTACGCGTGCTCCGAAGGCTGCCGCGGGCAGCTCCTCCAGGAGGCCGGTGGCCAGCGCCTGGGCAGCATGAACGTGCCCACACCGGTGGCCGCGCCCGTCGCCGTCCGGCCCGCGCCGACGCCTGCGCCCGCGCCCGTCGTGGCGGCCGCGGCGCCCGCGCCCGAGTCGGGCCCGCGCGTCGCGCTCTCCGAGAAGAAGCTCGCTGCGCCGAAGAAGCTCGCCATCTTCAATCACAAGGGCGGCACCGGCAAGACCACCACGTCGGTCAGCATCGCCGCCGGCCTCGCGCTCAAGGGCCTCAAGGTCCTTCTCGTCGACACCGACTCGCAGGGCAACGTCGGCGTGTCGCTCGGCGTGAAGGCGGAGCGCACGCTCTACCACGTGCTCGTCATGGGGCTGAAGCCGCAGGACGTCGCGGTGAAGGTCCGCGAGAACCTCGATCTCCTGCCCTCGAACGAGACGCTCGCTGCCGCCGAGCTCTACCTCGCCGGTCGTCAGAACCGCGACCGCATCCTCAAGGATCGCCTCGCGTCCGCCGCGGCCCACTACGACGTCATCATCCTCGACTGCTCGCCGTCGCTCTCGCTCCTCAACCAGAACGCGCTCGTGTTCGCCGAGGGCATCCTCGTCCCGGTCGCGTGCGACTTCCTCTCGCTCGTCGGCGTTCGTCAGGTCATCAAGACCGTGAAGAACGTCAATGCTCTCCTCCACCACCCGGTGCAGATCTACGGCGTGCTCCCCACGTTCTACGACGCCCGCGCGCGCATCTGCCGCGACGCGTGGGGCACCATGAAGGAGCACTTCGGGGACCGCTGCTTCCAGCCGGTCCGCGCCACCACGAAGATCAAGGAAGCGCCCGCGCAGGGCAAGACCATCTTCGAGTACGCGCCCGAGTCGCATGCGGCGGCCGACTACCAGCGCGTCGTCGACCGCCTGATCACGGGGCAGGTCGCCGAGCTCGACGACAGCACCGAGATCGAAGGCGAAGACACCCGCGCGATGACCGGCTGACGAGCCGCCCCAACCTTTACGACCGAGGAGAAGATTTCATGGCAGCGCGAGATGATGGCGGAGCAGGGCTCGGAGCGGCACGCGTGCTCGACGGCGACGAGATCCAGGGCGTGCTCACGGGCGCGTTCTACCAGGCGCCGCCGGAGAGCGGCCGCATGCTCAGGGCCGAGCGCGCGGACGCGAAGGCCAAGCCGACGCACTACAAGGTGATCTGCATCTCCATGTACACGAAGGACCTCGAGCAGCTCGACGAGCTCGTGGAGAAGCTCAAGACCCGCGGCATCACGAAGGCGAACCGCAGCGCCCTGATCCGCGTGGCCCTCGAGCAGCTCGACCTCGACAAGGTCCCGCGCGGGATGTGAACGTCTCCGGGACGTCCCCGGCTCCGGCGCGGCTTGCGGGATGCCGCACCGCGCAACATAACCCCAGGCGTCATGGCTCGACATCTCGGCTCGGTCGCGGTCGTCTCGGCTGCGCTGATCATCGGGGGTGGTCTGTCCGCGTTCGGTTGCGCAATCAGCGCACCCGCGGACCTCGGATCGGGCGATGTCGACACGAGCCTGCCGGGGCTCGAGGCGGGCAACAGCCCGGTCCCGAGCATGCCCGACAAGGACGCGAGCGCGGTGCCCGAGGAGGCGGTCGACGGCAGCGCGACCAAGCAGCCCGCGACGAACGAGGCCGGCGTCGATGCCGCGCCGCCGCCGTCAACCGTGCCGAAGCCGGCGGTCGGCGAGGTGCTGATCTCCGAGGTCATGTACACGACCGCCGGGCCCGAGCCGGCGTCGGAGTGGATCGAGCTGCATAGCGTCGCGAGCGCCGATCGCGCGCTCGCCGGCCTCGTGCTGAAGGACGGCAGCAACCGCACGCACGTGATCGTCGGGCCGCTCACCATCGCCCCGAACGCGTGGGTGGTGCTCGCGCGCAACAAGGCCGCGGCCCTCGCCGCGAAGGTGCCGGCGGCGTCGATCGTCTACGAGTACGGCACCGGCCTCGGCGACAGCGCGGGCATCCTCCTCGCGAACGGCTCCACGGGCGGCATCTCGCTCCTCAGCGGCGCCACCGTGATCGCCAACGCCCCGTACGGCGGCTGGTTCTCGACGTCGGGCAGCTCGGTGCAGCTCGCCGTCCTCGACGGCACGAAGTCCGGCGTGAAGGCGAGCTGGTGCCTGAGCACGCTCCCGTGGTCGCCGGGCGCTGAAAAAGGCTCCCCCGGCGCCGCGAACAACTGCCCTTGAGAAAAGAGCTGACAGCGGACCGCTGACAGTCAGGGCGAGACGGAGAGCGAGGACCAGAACTCGTCGAGGTCTGCGGGGAACGGGGCCTCGACGGTCAGGCGCTCCTGCGTGATCGGGTGCAGGAGCGAGAGGCGCGCTGCGTGGAGGGCGTGGCGCGGGAGCTCGAGGCGGACCGCGTCCTCGGGCGTGAGCTCGCCGTCGGCGCCGCGCGCGAAGCACGTCTCGTCCGGGCCGTAGAGCTTGTCGCCCACGATCGGGGCGCCCAGGCTCGCGAGGTGGATGCGGATCTGGTGCTGCCGGCCCGTCTCCAGCTGGCAGCTGACGCGTGAATAGGCCTTGCCGTCCCGCGTGCGCGTGCCCTCGACGCGGAAACGTGTGGCCGCGGTCAGCGCGGTGGCCGAGAGGCCGAGGCGCATCTTCACGCGGTACGAGCTCGCGGTATCGAGCTCGATCGAGCGCTCGTAGCGGAACGCGTCCGGCCCGTCGCCCGGCGCAGGCTGCACCGCGCCCCCGAGGCCCGGGGCCAGCTCGGGATCCGGCGCGCCCCACGTCACCGCCACGTACGTCTTCTCGATGCCCCGGCTCTCGATGACCTTCTTCAGGGCCCGATCGGCGGCCGCCGACTTCGCGACGAAGAGGACCCCGCTGGTCTCGCGATCGATGCGATGCCCGAGCGACACGAACTGCCCCGGCCGCCGCGACCTCAGGAGGTTGATGAGCGTGTTCTTGTGGTAGCGCGCGGTGGGGTGCACGGGCAGGAGCGCCGGCTTGTCGACCGCGAAGAGGTGGTCGTCCTCGTAGAGGATCGGCACGTCGGTCGGGACCTCGACCTCGTCCCAGGGCGCGCGCCAGAGCAGCACGTGCTCCTCCGCCTGGACGCGGTGGTTCGACCGGAGGCGCTTGCCGCGCACGTCGTAGGCGCTGGCGGCCACGATGAACTGGGTCCGGGTCCGGCTGGTGCGCTTCAGCTGACTCTGGAGAAAGACGTCCAGGCGCTGGCCGGCCACCTCGGGCGGCACCCGGAAGCAGCTCACGACGGATCCGTCGGGTACGCCGTCCGGCTGGCGGAAACCCACCGTCACCGACGCTTCGGACACGCGCAGCCTCGTCACGCTCCTTCCTTAGCGGCCCCCGGGCCAAGTGGGAAGTAGACCGCGTGGCGAGCCTGGAAAAGTGGTAGAAGCGCCCACCGATGGAGATCCTTTTCGTCACTACCGAGCTCGCACCGTTCGTGAAGGTCGGCGGCCTCGCCGATGTCAGCGCCGCGCTGCCGAAGACGCTGAAGGCCCTCGGGCACAAGGTCACCATCGTCATGCCGCGCTTTCCGGCGTTCGAGGAGGCGGGGATGCTCCTCGCCCGGCGGCTGACGCCGCTCCAGCTCGACCTGGGCGGCAAGGCGCACGAGGTGACCGTGTTCGACGGCCGGTTGCCCTCCCAGGTCGACCTCGTCCTGCTCGATGCCCCGGGCCTCTTCGACCGCTCGAGCGTCTACGGCGAGAAGGGCGAGGACTACCCGGACAACGCGATGCGCTTCGCCATCCTCTCGCGCGCCGCCGCCGAGATCGCAAAGCAGCGCGCCGACGCGGGCTCCCCGCCCGACGTCGTCCACGTGAACGACTGGCCGACCGCGCTCACCGCGAAGTACCTCAAGGACCTCGGCGTGAAGACGTCGACGGTGCTGACCATCCACAACGTGTCGCACCAGGGCGTGTTCGCGAAGGATCTCGTCCCGCAGATCGGCCTGACCTGGGACGACTTCACGGAGGCGGGGGTCGAGTTCTACGGCTCCACGAACTTCCTGAAGCAAGGCATCCTCTCGGCGGACGCGGTCACGACGGTCAGCCCCTCGTACGCGAAGGAGATCCAGACCGAGGCCGGCGGCTGCCGCCTCGACGGGGTGCTCCGCACCAAGGAGAAGATCGCCGGCATCGTCAACGGCGTCGACTACGGCGTCTGGAACCCCGCCACCGATTCGAACCTCGTCGCCCGTTACGACGCGGAGAACACGGACAACAAGGTGCGCTGCAAGGGCGCGCTCCAGAAGGAGCTCGGCCTCGCGCTCGAGGGCAACGCGCCCCTCATCGTGAGCGTGGGTCGGATCGTCTCGCAGAAGGGGATCGATCTCGTCATCGACGCGCTGCCCCGCATCCTCCGCGGCAGCGACGCGCAGGTCGTGCTCGCGGGCGACGGCGACGCGGATCTCGTCGCAAAGCTCGAGGCAGCGGTCGAGAAGAGCCGCGGCCGCGCGGTCTTCGTGCGCGCCGCCCCCGAGGCGCTGGTGCACCGCATCGTCGCCGCCGGCGACATCGCGCTCGTGCCGAGCCGCTTCGAGCCGTGCGGCCTCGTCCAGCTCTACGCGCAGCGCTACGGCGCGCCTCCGGTCGCCCACGCGACGGGCGGGCTCACCGACACCATCGTCGACTGCGACGCGAAGCTCGAGACCGGCACCGGCTTCCTCTTCACGGAGCCCACCGTCGATCTCCTCTACGCGGCAGTCCAGCGCGCGATCGCCGCGTTCGAGACCGACCGCTGGCCGTCGCTCCGGCGCCGCGTCATGCGCCTCGACCGCGGCTGGGAGCGCGCGGGCCGGCAGTACGAGCAGGTCTACCGCAACGTGACCACGCCTCGCTGATCCGCGCCGCGGAGGCGTCCGCGCCCGCCGCGGCCTCCGCAAGACCCTGGTCAGCCGGCTGCACGAGCGGGGGGCTACCCCGGCTCGGTAGGCTGCGCCTTGGCGATGGCCTCGCGCGCGTCCTGCACTGCGGCGACGAGGCCGACGGCGCGCGCCAGCCACGACGCTCGCAGCGCCACCCGCGCGAGAACGATCGCTTGATGCGCAATCCACAGCAGCAGGAGCATCGTGCCGCCCTTGCCGCCGATCGCCTGCGCGATCACGTACCCGATGCCGACGAGCACCAGCGAGACGACCGCGCGCCAGGCCCACGCCAGCACCGCGGTGCGGAAGCTCCGGCGGATGACGGAGAAGGCGACCCGGAGCCCGCGCATCAGCATCGTCCAGCCCGAGGCGGCGGAGCCGCGCATCGCCGCGAGGCCGGTCTCGCGCGCCACGCCCGCGCGGGCCAGATCGACGATCACGCCAACGATGCACGCGAGCAGCACGAACAGCGCGAGCAGCACGACGCGGATCTGGAACGCGCGCGCGTCACCGAGGCGGTCGGTGAGCGCGTGGTCGACCGCCGAGCTCGCGAGGCTCCCGACGCCTACCACCAGCCCGCCGGCGATCGTTCCGAGCACCAGCAATCCCGCCATCGACCAGAACGCGGAGATGCTCACGTGCAGCGCAGTGCCCGCGCGGGGCGAGCGCGGCGCAGAGCCGGGGAACCCCTCGCGCGAGAAGGAGAGCGAGGCGAGCAGCGCGCCGAGCGGCACCTGCATCGCGACCGTCCCCACCACGAGCAGCACGAGCGTGGCGCGCGAGACGACGCCGAGCGCAGCGTCCTCGCCGCCGATCCACGTGAGCAGATCGCGGCCGCCCGGCAGCCAGAGCACGGCGTCACCGTCGGGATGGTTACCCCAGACGCGTCGCGCCCAGGCATGCACGGGCGTCGCGATGAGCAGCGCCCAGGCGAGCTCCGCGAGGTACACGTAGACGATCGCGAGCGGCCGCGTGCGCGCGCGGATGTCGGAGGGAGGGAGCGGCGTGAGCTCGGAGATCATGGCGACACCGCGCTCATCAGGAGCTGGGCCCAGTAGGTCGCGCGCTCGAGCGTGCGGGGCGCGCCGCCGCCCGATCGACCCGGGGCCGTGGCGAAGTCGTTCGTCGGATCCTGATCGAGCAAGATGCGCTTGTCCGGGTCGACCACCGCCGAGTGCAGCGGCGACGTGCCGGAGTACGGGACACGCATCGACTCCGAGGCGCCGTCCCAGGGCACGCGGGTCTTCGTACCGTCGTCGGCGATGAGCTCGATCTCGACGGGAACGGTGAGCGTGCCGCGCTTGATCACGAGCACCCAGCCCGCGTACTTGCCGGCGGTCTCGCGATCGGCGGGCACGGTCTCGCGCTTGCCGCCCACGTCGAAGAGCCCAGCCGGCGCGCGCACGACGTGCGAGCTCATCGCCTCGATCTTGAAGTCGACCCAGCCCTTGTCGAACAGGCTGGCGCGCACGAGCTCACCGGCTTCGTTGCCCAGCTCGCGCTGCACGGTGGAGATGAAGTCCTGCGGCACCGGATGCTGGAAGCGGAAGCGCCGCGCGTAGGCGCCCATCATCTGCTGCATGGCCGCGTCGCCGTAGACGCGGCGCAGCGTCTCGAGCAGCGCATCGGTGCGGCTGTACACGAGCGCGCCGTACGCGGTGCCGGTACCGAACGCGTACGCGGGCTGCGCCACGCGATCGTCGTGCACGGAGTGACGGGCGCGCTCGGCCTGGGACTCGACGTCGCCGATGCTGAGCCCGAGCAGATCGATGGCGTTCGACGGGCCCTTCCACGCGCGCATGGCGTCGGTCTCGGCGTAGCTGTTGAGCCCTTCGTCGAGGAACGGCCACTTCGTCTCGTGCGAGCCGAGCAGCCCGTAGAAGTACTGGTGACCGAACTCGTGGATGGTCACGATCTCCGGGAAATTGGCGCCGTTCGGCGTGAACCACGGGCTCCCGGTCGTGATGAGCGTCGGGTACTCCATGCCTCCCGCCTCGGGCGCGCTCGCCGGGGGGTGCACGAGGGTCAGCACGCCGTAGGGGTACTTGCCGTAACGCGCGCCGTAGTACGGCAGCGCGAAGCGCATCGTGGCGAGCTCACGCTCGGCGTGGCCCTCGTAGCTCGGCGGGTAGAGGATCGTGCAGGCGACGCCGTCGATCGTCTCCTTCCTCGTGACGAACTTGTCCCAGGCGGTCCACGCGAAGTCGTGGATGTCGCTCTGCACGTGGCGCTCGATGCGTCGGCCGCCCTCGACCTTCGCCTCGGTGGCGGGGCCGGTGGCGCCCACGGTGAAGGCCTCGGGGACGTCGACGGTGACGTCGTAGCTGCCGTAGTCGGAGTAGAACTCGCCGAGGTGGTGGAAGGGGAAGTGGGCGAACGTGCCGTCCGCCTCGAGCTTTGCGATCTTCGGAAACCACTGCGCGACCATGTGGAAGCTGCCGTCGAAGCCGGTGCGCTCCACGATGGCGGGCAGCTTGTCATCCCACTCCACCTCGAGCGTCATGGTCTCGCCCGGGCTGACCGCGCGGGGCAAGGGGACGTGCGCGTCGGTCTCGTCGTCGTCGTCCTTGCGGCGGAGCTCGACGGTCGACCATAGGTCGCGCTTCTCGGCGCCGTCGAGCCACGTGAGCTTGCGCACGTCGATGGTGCCCCACTCCTTCGGGACGACCGAGCCGCGGAAGCCGCCGATCGGCGCGCGCATGAAGACCGACGACTGGTTCTTGAACGCGTTGAGGTAGAGGTGCAGCCAGAGCTCGCTCACGCTGGCGCGCGAGACGTTGCGCCAGGTGATCGTGCCCTCGCCGTGCACCGTGTGCAGCGCGGGGTCGAGCTTCGCGCGGAGGGTGTAGTCGACGACCCTCTCCGCGTGCTCGGCCATCGCCACGTTCGGCGCGGACGGTGCAGGCGGCGCAGGCGGCGCAGGCGGACCGCCCTGCGCGGCCGAGGGACGGAGCGGCAGGCCCGCCGCGGCCCCGGCGATGAACACCACCGCTACGCACCTCGCGAGCGCTCGCAGCTCCATGCGCGCACGGTAGCAGCCGGACGGCGTCTTCAGGGGAAGATGCGCGCGTACTTCTGCTCGAGGTCGGCCGGCACGTCGCGCGCCTTGCTGATCGCGGCGAAGGCTCGGCCGGATTCGCGCAGCGTCCGAGCCTTCGTGCGCGGATCGACGGCGAACATCCCGAAGCGCATGCCCATGCCGTGGTTCCACTCGTAGTTGTCCATGAGCGACCACGCGAAGTAGCCGCGCACGTCCGCGCCGTCGCGGATCGCACGCCGCGTCTCGGCGAGCGTGCGGACCATCCAGGCGGCGCCGCGGGCGGCGTCGTCCTGCGTGGTGCCGGTCTCGGTGACATAGAGCGGCTTGCCGTACTTCTTCGCGACCGCCATGAGCACGGGATAGATGCCCTGGGGCCGCCCCTCGTCGAAGAGCTGGAGCTTCAGGAGGTTGAACGTCGCGAACGGCGAGATGAACGAGAGCGGTACGAGCGAGGTCTGCGCCTCGAAGCCGAAGTAGTAGTTCACGCCGATGAAGTCGACCCGGTTCGCGAGGTCGGCGCGCACCGGCGCCTTGCCCGCGGCAACGAGCTCTCCCTCGCCGCCGGCCGACCGCGATTCCGTCCCGCTTGGACCTCGGATTCGTCCTCCTCTTAGAACCCGAACGAGGTCTGGCCGTTCTTCGCCGGGCGCTCCGGCCGCCGGAAGGTGTCGGCGTGCCGCCACTGCTCCATCTCGTCGGTGAGGAGCCCTCGGCGGCGCGCCATCCGATCGAAGAGCGCGGCGATGGTGTCGGCGTAGACGCCCTTGCCGCTGCCCCGCGTGCCGAACGTCGAGTCGTAGAGCTTGCCGCCGTGCGCCTCGCGCAGCTTCCGGAGCACCTTGTCCGCGCGCAACGGGAGGTTCTTGCGGAGGCTCGCCTCGAAGACCTCCTTGACCGCGCCGGGCAAGCGCAGGAGCACGTAGAACGCGTGCGTCGCCCCGGCGTTCTGCGCGGCCTTCAGCACGTCACCGATGTCCTCGTCGTTCAGGCCGGGCACGATCGGCGACACGCTCACGCCGACTCGCACGCCGGCCTTCGCGAGCGTCTCGATGATCTGCATGCGGCGCGCCGGCGTCGTGACGTACGGCTCGATGGCGCGCGCCACGTCGGGATCCCAGAAGGGAATGCTCACGCTCACCCGACAGCTCGCGACGCGCGTGAGCTCCACGAGCAGATCGAGATCGCGCTCGATGATCGGTGACTTCGTGATGAAGCCGGCCGGGTTCCGGTACTCGACGCACACCTCGAGGCAGCTCCGCGTGATGGCGAGCTTCGCCTCGAGCGGCTGGTAGCAGTCGGTGATCCCGCTGAAGACGATGTGCTCGCCCTTCCACGACCTCTTCTCGAACGCCTCGCGCAGGAGCTCCGCCGCATTGCGCTTCACCATGATCTTCCGCTCGAAGTCGGAGCCAGCACCGAGCGAGAGGTACTCGTGCGTGGGACGGGCGTAGCAGTTGTGGCTCACGACGCCGTTGGCGATGAAGTCGCCGGTGCCGGTGGTGATGTCGAACATGGGCATGTCGAAGCCGAGCGCGTCGATGCCGACGACGCCCAGCTGCTTGCTGTGCTCGATGGCGAAGCCGTCGATCCGGCACTTGCGGCGGGTCGCGGGGTTCACCAGGTGCAAGAACCTCACGGCATCGCGCAAGCCGCCACAAAGCCGGATGTTGCTCGCGACGCTGCTCGCTCCGGGGGGCTCGCGCACGACGTCGAACCCGAAACATCGAAACGACGATTCGGTCTCCACGAGCATTCGCTCGTCCGTGTTCGACACCCGGAGAATGCCGCAGCTGAAGCTGCCCTCGGCGTCGAAGACCCCGGCGAGAAACCCTCTTCGCCATTCGCGCGTCGGGGCGGCAGGTCGTTCGACCAGCGCCTGGATCCGCTCGACGTTCGCGCGAGCGTGCGTGCGGATGGCGACCATGCGCTGCCGCACGCCGCTCGCCTCGGCGAAGACGAGCTCGTCGCTCGTCGTCACGTCGATGCCGGTCAGATAGGCACGTGTTCGACGCAGCGGCTCGAGGTCCGTCAGGGCGAGACGGTCATCGCGGACCATGCCGGTGAGATAGCCGCGCCGGTACTCGCGGCTCTCCCTCGGCGTGGGTCCGAACGCGCCGAGCCCCAGCATTCGATTGCCCCTCGTGAGGAACGCGCGACGCTCCGCGCCCTGCTCGGCACCCGTCACATGTTTCCATCCGCGCTCGGTCAAGAAACGATGGTCGGCGCTCGCGACGAGCTCCGTGCCGTCGGCGAGCCGCACGCGGTACGCCGGCTTGCGCGTCTCCCAGTGCGCAAGCACCTGCGTGCGGACGTACCGACGGTCCCGACCGCGAATCTCGGTGCCGTAGATGGCATCGCCCTCTCGGACGTCGCGCAGCGCGCGGGTCGAGCTGTCACCCATCAGGATCAGCGTGTCGCCGGAGAGGCAATAGGCGCATGCGTGGAAGCAGCCGCGGTAGGGGTTCACGCTCCACTTGAAGCCGACGTCCGGGCTGTCGTTCGAAGCCAGGATGCTGCGCGAATGATCCTCGAACACCTCGAGCGGCGCGCCCGGGTTCACGTCCGGATCGTCGTACTCCATGGTCGTCGACGAGAAGCGATTCTGGGGGTTCGCGACGGGGAGGTAGCGCGACACCCGAGGACGATAGCAGAACGGATGTTCAGTGCAACGCAACGCGGAGCCGCTCCGGCTGCAGACCCTAGGCGCGCGCTAGGAGCCCTTGCCCGGGATGTGCTGGAGGAGCGTCGTCGTCTTGAGGCGGCGACCGTCCTGCTCCGTGTAGAACAGCACCGGCGCGCCGGGCAGCGACCTTGCGAAGAAGTATGTCCAGGTCTCGCCCGCGTCGCCCTTGAGCTCGTAGACCACGCAGTCGAACTTGCCGCCCGGGAGCTTCACCGACTCCTCGCGGACCGTGAGCTTGTCCTTCGGGAACTCCGCGTCCTTCTGGAGCGCCACCCAGCCCATGCGCTTCGGCGCGTCGCCGCCGGCGAAGATCTCGGCGCCGTTGTCGTCCACCTTCGTGAACGTGAGCACGCGCTCCTTCGTGGGCTTGCCCGGCGCCTCGACGCGGTAGCGGTACGTGCGGCCGTTCTTCGTGGCGGCGCGGATCTCCTGCCAGGAGAACGGCGCCGCCGCGACCGTGCTCTTCGTCGGCGACGACGACGACGGCCTCGAGACGGAGGCGGGCTCCTTTTTCGCGTCCTGCTCCTTCTCGGCCGCGATCGCCGTTTCGAACGCGGCGTCGGCGTCGGGCGCCTTCGCCGGAGGCTTGCTGCTGCCGCACCCCGCGCTCGCCAGCAGGACGGCGAGCGCGAGCACGTCCAGCCGTGGCCCGCGGGGGACGCGGGAAGCGCTCAATTCAGGGTCTCGTTCGGCTCCTTGGCCTTCGCCTTCGGCGCTGGGCGAGACTGGGGGGCCTCGGGGATCGCCGCCGTGCAGTCGAACTTGAGCTTCACGCCCTTTTTCTTCTCGCCGGTCCGCTCGTCCTCGACGTCCGCCTCCTGCGTGCTGACGACGACCGCGCCGCCCTTCTCGAGCTTGCCGAAGAGCAGCTCCTCGCCGAGCGGCGTCTTGACCTCGTCCTGGATGATGCGCGCGAGAGGCCGCGCACCGAAGTCGGGGTCGTAGCCCTTGTCGGAGAGGTACGTGCGCGCCGCGTCGGTCACGTCGATGGTGACCTTCTTCTCGGCGAGCTGACCGGACAGCTCCTTCATGAACTTGTCGACGATGCTGCCCATCGTGGACTGCGAGAGCGGATCGAACGCGATGCGCGCGTCGAGCCGGTTCCGGAACTCGGGGCTGAACAGCAGCTTGTACTCGCGCTCGGCGTCACCCGTGGCGCGCGACTCGCCGAAGCCCACCGCGCGCCGACCGAGATCGCGCGCGCCGACGTTGCTCGTCATCAGCAGGACGACGTGGCGGAAGTCCGTCGACTTGCCGTTGTTGTCGGTCAGCTTGCCGTGATCCATGATCTGGAGGAGCACGTTGAAGACGTCGGGGTGAGCCTTCTCGATCTCGTCGAGGAGGAGGACCGAGTGCGGCGTCTTCGCGATGGCATCCGTGAGGAGGCCACCCTGATCGAAGCCGACGTACCCGGGCGGCGCGCCGATGAGGCGCGAGACCGTGTGGCGCTCCATGTACTCGCTCATGTCGAAGCGGAGAAACGAGATCCCCATGACCTTCGCGAGCTGCTTGGCCGCCTCCGTCTTGCCGACGCCCGTGGGGCCCGTGAGGAGGAAGTTGCCGATGGGCTTCTCGGGCGAGCGCAGGCCGGCGCGCGCCAGCTTGATGGCCGCCGCGAGCAGATCGAGCGCGCGATCCTGTCCGAACACGACCTTCTTCAGATCGAGGTCGAGCGCACGCAGTTTCTCCTTGTCGTTCGAGGAGACCTCGCGCGGCGGGATCTGCGCCATGCGGGCGAGCACCGTCTCGACGTCGATGACGCCGACCACGATGGTCGCGCCGTCCAGGTCGCCGTCGACGGCGTTCGCGTCGGCCGCTTCCTTCTTCGCAGCTGCGCCCGCCTCGGGCTCGTCCCGCAGGAGGTTCGGTGGCTTCTCACCCTTGTAGAGTGCAAGCTTCGCGGCGGCGCCGGCCTCGTCGAGGAGGTCGATGGCCTTGTCGGGGAGGCGCCGGTCGTGGAGGTAGCGTGCGGAGAGCGTGGCCGCGGCGTCGAGCGCCTCGTCCGTGTACTTCACGCCGTGGAACTCCTCGTACTGCGGACGGAGCCCGGCGAGGATCTTCTTCGTGTCCTCGATGGAGGGCTCGTTGACCTCGACGCGCTGGAAGCGACGGGCGAGCGCGCGGTCCTTTTCGAAGTGCTGCCGGAACTCCTCGAACGTGGTGGAGCCGATGCAGCGCATGCGGCCCGACGCGAGCGCCGGCTTCAAGAGGTTCGACGCGTCCATGCTGCCGCCGCTCGTGGCGCCGGCGCCGACGATCGTGTGAATCTCGTCGATGAAGAGGATGGCCCCGTCGATCTTCTGGAGCGACTTCACGACGCCCTTGAGGCGCTCCTCGAACTCGCCGCGGTAGCGGGTGCCGGCGATGAGCGCGCCCATGTCGAGCGAGTAGACGGTCGACTTCTCGAGCGCCTTCGGGACCTCGCCGTTGACGATCTTGAGCGCCAGTCCCTCGACGATCGCGGTCTTGCCGACGCCGGAGTCGCCGACGAGGAGCGGGTTGTTCTTCTTCCGCCGCGCGAGGATCTGGATCATCCGCAAGACCTCGTTCGAGCGACCGACCAGCGGGTCGATGCGCTTGCTCTGCGCCTCCTCGTTGAGGTTGATGGTGTACGCCTTGAGCGGGTCCTTGCGGGAGCGCGGGCCTTCCTCGTCACCACCGATGGAGGCGGGCTCCTTGTCGGCCGGGCCGTCTCCCTCGTCGAGCTTCGAGATGCCGTGCGAGATGTACGCGACGACGTCGAGCCGGGTGACCGCACTCTTCTCGAGGATGTTGACGGCCGGCGAGTCGCGCTCGGCGAAGATGGCGACCAGCACGTTCGCGCCGGTGACCTGGTCCTTGCCGCTCGACTGCACGTGGCTCATCGCCCGACGGATCGCGCGCTGAACGCCCAGCGAGGCGGTGGGCGTGGTGAACGCGTCCTCGGAGACGCTGTCGAGCTGCTCGGTCAGGAACTGCTCGAGCTCCTTCTTCACGACCGCGGGGTCGCCGCCGGCGTGCCGGACCACCTGCGCGGTCTGATCGTCGAACAGGAGCGCATAGAGGAGATGCTCGAGCGTCACGTACTCGTGGCGTCGGCGCGCCGCCTCGTTGGCGGCGAGCGAGAGCGCAATCTCAACCTCGGGACTGATTCGCATGGGGTTCACTCGGGTTCCGTCGTCAGCAAGAGCGGCATGCCGTTCTCTCGCGCATAGTCCATGACCTGGGTCGACTTCGTCTCGGCGACATCGCGGGTGTAGACCCCCGCCACGGCCGCACCACTCTTGTGCACGGTGAGCATGATGTGCGCAGCTTCGGTTTCCGTCTTGTGGAAGAAACGTTTCAGCACTTCGATGACGAACTCCATCGTCGTGTAGTCGTCGTTGTGGAAGAGAACCTTGTAGCGCCGAGGGGTCGCCGAGATCGGCATGTCCTCGAGATCGACGTCGTCGCCCTCGCTCGGCACCGTCGTCGGATCCTTCGGATCCTTCGGGTCGTCGTCTCCGCCAGCGTGGTCGAGCTTCCAGATTTCGTCGGGCACTTGGGCTCCCCCATTGTGCGTCCCCCTGCGCCGGTAGCAAGAGTGAAGGCGCGCTGCGGCGGAGGAAGCCGACGACGAGAATGGCACCGGCGGAGGACGCGTGACCACTTATCGATGCCGGGCGCACCTGAAGGGGGTCACCGGTTCCGGTTCCTTCCGCGGCGCCAGGGTGACTGGTAGGCTCGAACTTCCCTCGGACTCCTCCGTCCAGGGGCCCCAGATGCAGCTCTCAGAAAACACCGTCGTCGCGGATCGGTTCAAGCTCTCGCGCATGATCGGGCGCGGCGGAATGGGCTCGGTCCGGCAGGCGACGGACCTGCGCCTCTCCACGCTCTGCGCGGTGCAGTCCATCGAGGGCGAGATGGCCAACATGGCCGCGGCCCACTCGCGTTTCCAGCGCGAGGCGCAGGCCGCGGCCCAGCTCCGCAGCCATCACGTCGTGCAGATCTTCGACCATGGCGTCTGGCAGGGGCACCCCTACATCGCGATGGAGCCCCTCGGCGGCGAGGACCTCGGGAAGCGCATTGCCAAGAACGGCGGCGAGCTGTCGAGCGGGGTCGTGAACGCCGTCCCTCCTGCCGCCGCCCCGGCGGCATCCAAGGAGAAGCCGTTCAACCTCGGCTTCTGATCGATCGCGTGATGGGGCCTGCGCAGCGAGCGGAGTCCCTCATTCGAACGACCTGCGCGCTGCCCGAGGCCGGGCTGCGCGCCGCGTACCTGCGGGACCTCCTCCAGCGCTCGCAGGTGCCGGCGCTCGCCTCGGTGCTCGACGTGGTCTGCGCGCGGGCCGAGCAGGCGGAGGAGCCGGCGCGGGAGGCGCTGGTCGCGCTGGTCGACGCGTTGAACCACGAGTCGTGCGTGGCGGTGGTCCAGCTGCTGCGCGAGGAGGCTTCGGGCGTCCCGCATCTCGCGCTCGGGCGGCTCGTGCGCAAGCCGGTCTCGATCGTGCCTTCGCGCGACGTCGGGCGCCCCGAGGACGACCGCATCCCCGACTACGGAAAGGGGCGTCCTCTCACGCTCGGCGAGCGCAAGTCGCTCGCCCGGAAGCCCGATCGCGGCACGATGGAGCGGCTGCTGCGCGACCCCCATCCCGACGTCATCCGCATGGTGCTCGCCGGTCCGAAGGTCACCGAGGAGGACGTGCTCGCCCTCGCCGCGCGGCGCCCGTGCCGGCCCGACGTGCTCACCGAGATTGCGCGCCAGCCGCGCTGGGCGCATCGTCCGCGCATCCGCATGGCGCTCGTCCTCAACCCCGACACCCCGCTCGAGAATGCGGCTCCCATCGCCGGGCTCCTCATGCGTCACGAGCTGCGCCTCGTGGCGACCTCCCCGACGGTCGCGCCCGCCGTGCGCGCGCTGTGCCTCGAGCACATCGAGCGGCGCCCGCCCGCGGAGTTCGGCGCTGTCCCCGAGGACGACGAGACGCTCCAGTGAGCGCGCCCGAAGCTCCGAGCGGCTTCGAGCGGCCGCGAGCGAGGATGACGCGCAGAGAGAGAGGCCATGAAAGCCGCGCTCCTCGGCCTCGTGCTCGTCGGTCTCGGTCTCGGTCTCGCAGCGTCGGGCTGCTCGGCAGTGGGGGATCCCGTGGTTGAGGAAGAGACGTCGGAAGAGAGCGAGCTCGTGGCCTGCGGCGCGGTGCGAGGCGCGGCCGATCGCGGCGCCGCGACGCGCCTCTGGGCCGGCGTCCCCGCAGCCTGGCGCGGCGTCCTCGCCGCCGAGCGGCGCAAGGCCTACTTCCCGGAGCTCGCGCGCTTCGTGGCGCAGGCGCGGGCCGGCGAGGCGGCGGTCTTTCCGTGCGAGGCCGACACCTTCACCGCGCTCATGCTCGCCGGTCCCGATGCCATCCAGGTCGTGATCCTCGGTCAGGATCCGTACATCAAGCCCAGCCAGGCGCACGGGCTCGCGTTCTCGGTGAAGCCCCCGACCGCGCCGCCGCCTTCACTCCGCAACATCCTCAAGGAGCTCCAGGCCGACGTGCCAGCGATCACGCCGGTCGGTCACGGCTCGCTCGAGCAGTGGGCGAAGCAGGGCGTGCTGCTCCTGAACTCCGTGCTCACCGTCGAGGAAGGGAAGTCCGGCTCGCACGCGTGCAAGGGCTGGGAGACGTTCACCGACGCAATCATCGCGTCGGTCAGCGCGCGCCGCGAACCGGTGGTGTTCGTGCTCTGGGGGTCCTTCGCGCAGTCGAAGATCCCGCTCATCGATCCGCGCCACGTGGTCATCCAAAGCGCGCATCCGTCCCCCCTGTCCGCGCATCGCGGCTTTCTCGGCTCGCGGCCGTTCTCGAAGGTGAACGCTGCCCTCGAGGCGCTGAGCAAGCGCCCCATCGACTGGCAGCTGCCCGCTCAGCCTTCTTCTTCTTCGATTTCCCAGCGCTGAAGCGCGGTCACGCCGATCGCGGCGGCGCACGACGAACAGAGCGGCGGCTCCTGGTAGCGCCGTTCCTCACCGCGGCTCCACACGAGAAGACCGGAGCCCGGTCCGTGCTCGTCGTCCTCGTCGCTCTCGGTGCTCAGCGCGCTGGCGCAGACATCACAGCGATGCGCCTCGGTGTCCTGGAAGAGGACGGCGTGTCCCGCCGTCACGAAGCCCGGAACGCCTTTGGGGATCTCGCTCATGGATACCTTCCAACCATAGCGCAGGGATTCTGGAGGAGCACAGGGTGACGTACGCCTGACGCAGTGAATTCCTGCCCGTTTTAACGGCCACTAGATGAGGAGAAGGGATCCATATTTTTGCGCAACTGGTGGCTGGACTGGCCGACCGGGTGACCACGCGGACGCTCCTCCCCCTGGTGTTCGCGCTCTCCCTCTTCGCCGGCGCATGCGCGTCCGTGCCCCCACTCCCGCCGAAAGCACTGGAGCTGAACCGTGATGGCGCGGCGGCGCTCGCTGCCGGAGATCTCACCACCGCCGAGGCGCGGCTCGCCCTCGCCATCGAATACAGCCCGCGTTTCACGGAGGCCTCGGTGAACCTCGGCTACGTCGAGCTCGGGCGCGGCAACGTCGACAAGGCGCGGAAGGACTTTCACGAAGGCGAAGGATCTCATCCCCGACATGCCCGCGCCGCACCGCGCGCTCGGGCTGCTCGCCGACCGCGGAGGGAAAGGGAAGCACTACCGCGAGGCGCTGAAGGTCGACCCCGCATTCGTGGCGTCCCGCGTCAATCTCGCCCGCCGCCTTTTCGAGCGGGGCGCGTTCGATGACGCGCGCGAGCAGTTCCTGCGCCTCACGCAGGTGTACGCGCAGGCCGAGGAGATCCTCGCGCCGCTCACCGCCGACATCGATCGTCCGCGGGCCGGAGCGGCGTGGAGCTGGATCGGCGTGGCGCGTCTCGGCCGCGGCGACCGCGCGGGCGCGCGCGCCGCCGCAAAGGAGGCGCTCCTCGTCAGCTCGTCCGACGGCGTGGCCCAGGAGGTCGCCCGTCGCGCCGTCGGCAAGTGACGCGAGACTCGGTCAGCTCAGGAGCAGGAAGGCGGTGCCGGAGAGGAGGATCACGACGCCGACCACGATGCCGATGACCATCCAGATCGGCACGTGGGTGCCAGGGATGTCGATGCGGTCGTCGTGCTCGTGCGCGCGCTGACGACCCTGCTCGTGCCAAATGCCACCCGCCGCGGGGACGGCGGGAGCCTGCGAACGGAGCGAGCCGTCGGGGTTGTGCGTCTCGACGGGGCCGGTCCCGCCCGGAAGGATGGGCGCGGTGTCGCCGAGGATCTCGTCGCCGAGGGTGTACTTGCGGTACTTGAGCGGCTCGCCTTCGGCCTCGATGGGCTTCAGCGTCTCGCCGTCGAACTGGACGACGATCACGGTGATGTTGTCGTGACCGCCGGCCTGGTTCGCGCGCTCGGTGAGCGCCTTGCAGATGTCGAGCGGCTCGACCGACGACTTCAGCAGCTCGCGGATCTCCTCGTACCGGACCATGCCGGAGAGGCCGTCCGAGCAGAGGAGCAAGATGTCTCCCTTGCGGAGCTCCGTGTACGTGAGATCGACCTGCACCGTGTCGGACGTGCCGAGCGCCTGCAGGATGATGTTGTTGTGCTCGAAGGTCTCGGCTTCCTCTTCGGTGAGCTGACCCGCTTCGATGAGCTGGTTGACGAGCGACTGGTCGCGCGTGACCTGCACGAGCGTGTCGCCGCGGAGGATGTAGCCGCGCGAGTCGCCGACCTGCGCGAAGAAGAGCACGTCGTCGACGAGGGCGGCGGCGGTGACGGTGGTACCCATGCCGCGGCGCGAGCGATCGGCCTTGGCCTCGTGGAAGATCCGGAGGCCCGCCGACTCGACGGCGCGGACGAGGCGGCGCGCGAGGTCGTCGCGCTTGAGGGCGCGGTCGCCGAGGGCGTCGACCAAGCGCTCGTAGATGATGTCGACCGCGAGCTGGCTCGCGATCTCGCCGGCGGCGGCGCCGCCCATGCCGTCACACACGGCGAACACGGCGCCCTGCGGACCGATCGCGGTCGCGCGGTTCGCCTCGAGCAGCCCGCGCGACCGGCGGGTCATGTCGGCGACCAGGAAATTGTCCTCGTTGTGCTCGCGGACCAGGCCCACGTCCGTGCGCGCGAAGAGCTTCACGCGCACGTCGTGCCCTCCCACTGCAACCGCGTCCGGATCGGACGACGCGGGCGCCGGGACGGGCGTCGGGGCCTGGGGCGCCTGCGGAGGCTGCTGCGTCACGACCGAGCCCTCATCCGTCACCCGGGACCCGAAGCGCCGAAATCGACGCGGAAGAGCTGCTGGCCAACGCGGAAATGGTCGCCCGGAATGAGCTCGATCTCGTTGCGGATGCGCAGGAAGCTGCCGTTGGATGAGCCGAGGTCCACGAGGGCGAACGAGACGCCGTCCGCGGGAGACTTCGTGCCCGCGGACCCGGAAGGAAGAAAGGGCGCGCCGTCACGTCCCAGCACGCGGATGGCGGCATGGCGACGTGAGAGGAACGGATCCTCGGTGAACACGACATCTCCCGACTCTCGGCCGAGCACGGTCTCCACCTTCCGAACGTAATAGACGTCGCGGGTAACCCCCTCGACTGTGCGCTGCGAGAGGCGAGCGTACCTTGGTGCTGCGGGCGATCCAAACAAGAGGGTACCGTGCTCCGTTGCCGGGCCGAAGCCAACTTCCCCGTCCCTAACTAGTTCGAACCTCAAGACCTGTTGACCGACGAGTATCAGATCTTGGTCGACTAGCGGAACCGCGACCTCGCCGGGGACCTGGGCATCGACCGGCGGGGCGGGGCGGCCGGCCTTTTTGGCGGCTTCCGCATGCATGTCGCGGGGGCCGACCAGGCGAATGTAGACGCCGTTCGTGCTCGCGAGGTCGCGGAGGACGAGCTTCGAGCCCGTCCAGACGATGCGGACGTGGCGCGGCGACAGGTAGGGATCCTCGCCGACGACGATCTGGCCCTCGACCCGGCCGACGTCGAGCGCGTCGCCGAAGGGGTAGCTCGGGCCGTCGGCCCCGCTTTTCGCGATCACGACGAGGCGCCCGCGGGTGGCGGCGCGAGCGGCGTTGGGCTGTCGTTCCGCGGCCGCGGCAGGCGCGGCAGGCGCGACAGCGGCAAGCTGCGAGGGCAGGGGCCGCGGCGTGGAAGACGCGCGCACGGCCGCGATCGGCGGGGGCTGCGGGACGTATGCGGGCTCGGCGGCCGGCGGCGGCGCACCGTACGCGGCGGGCGCGAGCGCGGGCGGCGCGAGGGCGGGCGGCGCGAGGGCGGGCGGCGGTGGGGAGTAGGCGGCCGGGGCGGCGGCAGCGACGGGCGGAGGCGCGTGGGCCGGGACGGCAGCGGCCGCGGCGGGCGGAGGTGCGGCGACGGGCAGCGGCGTGTCGAACGCGGGCGACGCGTTCATCGGGACGGTCGGGGCGCGGAGCGGAGGTGCCCCGTTCGTGCGCGGCAGGGAGAGCCGCTCGTGCGCGGCGAGCGGCTCGGGCGCCTCTCCCGCCCGCGCCGCGGGCGCCGCGGGCGCGCCCTCCGCGAGGTTAGCGCCGCAGAACTTGCAGAACTGCGCGGCCGGATCGACGACGCCGTGGCAGCGACCACACATGCGCGGCGCGTCGTGGTTGGGTCGCGGGCCGTCGCCGAGATCGACGACGCGCATCGGCGCGATCGCCCGGGCGCCGCCCGTCATCGGCTGGGGCGCCACGGGCGGATGGGCGCCGAACGGTACGGGCGCCGGCATCGGGTTGCTGCCGTAAGGCGCGGCGGTGGCGGCGAACGGCGCGGGGGCGGGCGCGATCGGCGCGCCGTACGCGGGCGCAGGGGCCGGCGCGGTGGGCGCGGGCTCGACCATCCGCGGCGACGAGCCGGTCACCACGGGATCGAGCGTGCTGCCGCACGAGGTGCAGTAGCGCAGACCCGGCGGGTTGGGCGTCGCGCAGATCCGACACGGGCGCTCGGGGCCGGTCGCGCCCGGGCTCGCGGCGGCCGGCGGACGCGCGGCGGGATTGTTGGCGAGCGCGCCGCCGAGCGACGTGCCGGCCTGGTGCGGATTCGTTGCATAGAAGTCGCGCGCGGGCAGCCCGCCCTCCACGCCGAGCCCTATGGGCGGCGTGGGCGGAGCGATCCGGGGTCCGAGGCGCTGCCCGCACTCCTGGCAAAAAGTCAGGTGCGGCGGGTTCTCGCGTCCGCACGTCGTGCAGTTCATGACGCCACCGGATGGGACATCACGTGAGTGCGACCGTCAAGCACGAGCTCATGGTTCATCAGCGTCCGGTGAAGATCGGGTCTCGCTGTTCGAGCACGAGATCGAGCCCGAACAGCTGCGCGATGCCGGGCGCGCGCTCGGCGCCGGCGGAGTCCTGGAATTTCTGGAAATAGAGGAATCGGTAGTTGAACGCGAGGCCAACCACCGTCCGCCGCGTGATCTGTGCCTCGACGCCGGCGCCGAGAGAGACCGCCGGTCCCCAGGTGTCGACGCCCCATTCGTTGCCGTAGCCCGCGACGCCCGCGGCGCCGTGAAGGTAGGGCTCGATGTCCTTGCCGCTGATGAAGTAGTAGCGGCCCTCGCCGCGCGCCTGCTGGAGGATCGCGAGGCGCAGGAGCTTCTGCGGATCCTGCTTGGACAGCTCGTAGGCGCCACCGAGGTAGATCGCGCCGGTCCCGCGCCAGCCGGCACGGATGGTGAGGCCGCCGCCGGGCCCGAGGATACACGGGACTGCGACGTTGTCGCAGATGGGGCCGGCGGCGCTGACGATCTCGCTGGTGAAGGCAACGCCGTACTGGAGGTAGACGATGTTCGTCGGGGGCGGGAGCGCATTCTGCAGATTGACGAGCGCACGGGTCGTGGTCTCGACGGGCTGCGCGGGCGTGGACTCGGTGGGAGCGGTGGGAGCGGTGGACGGAGGGCTCTGGGCGCGCCCCGCGCGGGGCGCGAGGAGCGCCGCAAGGAGAACCGGCGCCAGCGCGAGCGGTCGGGGCATTGCGAACAGCATATCTGCGTCGCGCAAAGCTGGCCGACGAAGTGGAAGGTATGAGAATCGCTCAAGCCGGCGTTGACACGGCAGCGTGGCTTTGCGTATTCGTGGCCTCGGGTTTGGCCCGCCACGTGTGTGGGCTCTCGGAGTAAGGACCGATGGAGATCGTTCTCGGAAAAAGTGCGGTTCGGCAAATTCGCCTCTCGACGCAGGATGCGATCGAGGAGGGGGACACCGAGACCCTGCGCGAGGACATCCTCGAGGCGTTCACGGAAGAGCAGGTCGAGGAGATCGAGCGTCGGCTCGACAACGGGGACTTCTACGAGTTCCTGACCGAGATGCTCGACGAGTGGTCGGGCGACGACGTGGACGAGCTCTTCGAGCTCCTCGACGCGCAGCTCGGCGACATCGGCGTCGACGTGAAGTTCGAGCGGAAGCCCGTGGCGGCCGCCGACGACGCGGAAGAGGAGGTCGAAGACGAGGCGGATGACCTCGACGAAGACGACGAGGACCTCGACGAGGACGACGAGGACCTCGACGCGGACGAAGAGGAAACGGCCGAAGAAGAGCCGTGACGGAAGCCGCTGACAGCTGACGGACGCAGAGAGAGCCGAGAGCCCACCGTTGGCCGGTCGTCGTTTCGCTCTCGCTCTCGTCCTGCTCTCGCTCTCGTCCTGCTCTCGCTCTCGAAGCTGTCCGCTGTCAGCTACTTCTCATGGCACGTCGCCGGGGCTTTGCTCTTCGTGCCGCGCTTGACCGACGGGCACTGCTGCGCCGCGCACGGAACGTAGCGCGAGTCCGGGAAGTCGCTCGCGAGCGTCGCGAGGCGCGCGCACGCCGTCGCGGCGTCGCCGTCCTGGCGCCACAGGGCGGCCTCGCGCCAGAGCGCGTCGTCGCGCACCGTGGAGGTCGTGAGCTCCGTGTACACGCGGTGGAGCGCCGCGCGCGCGCTCGCACGGTCGCCCGCCTTCTCGTGGAGGTCGACGATCTTCAGCAGCGCCGGGCGGTACTGCGGGCGCTCGTACGTGCCGACGAAGCCCGAGACCTCGCGCTGCGCGAGCAAGCGCTCGAGGAGCGCGATCGCCTCCTGCGGCTGACCGAGCTTCTCCTCCATCTCCGCGGCGCGGAAGAGCGCGTTGTCGTTGAAGCTGCCGGTCGGGTAGGGAAACCGCGCCGCCGTGTCGAGGTACGCGTCGCGCGCCTGCTCGGTACGCCCGAGCGTGTCGAGGTGGCGCGCGCGTTCGTAAGCGACCTTCTCCTCGACCCCCGTGCCCTTCACGCGCGGCGCGAGGCGCTCGAGGTGCGCGAGCGCGACCTCGGGACCGGCCTCGTCGTCCTTCTGGAGGAGATGCGCGAGCGCGACATTCGCCACGCCGCTGTTCGGAAATTCGAGGACCACCGCCGCGAGCGCCGCGAGTCCGCCCGCGTCATCGTTCGTGCGCGTGAGCTGCGCGACCTGGAACGCCGCCTGCGCGGAATACTCGTTCGGCGGCTTCGCGGTGGCGATGGCGCGGAGCTCGGTGATGGCGCGGCCGCCGTCGCCCGCGCGGACCCACTCGAGCGCCGCCACGTAGCGCCGGTAGAGCGCATCACGCGGGACCTTCGCGGTCCTCGCCGCCTCCTCGTACTTCGCCGCGGCCGCGGCGAAGCGCCCGTCGTGGTGCGCGGCGGAGGCGTCGGCGAGCGCCGCTTCGTAGGCAGCGCCGCGCTTCGGCGCGCAGGCCGTGAGCGCGAGCGTCCCGACCAGGGCCGCGAGCGTGCCGAACCGGCTCATCCGGACTTCGGCCGGAGCGCCTGGAGGATCGCCTCACCGAGGAGGTCGGCGGCGCGCTCGAGGTCGGCGCGCGTGACGTCGAGATGGGTGACCACGCGGATGCGGCGAGGGCCTGACGGGTTCACGAGGAGCCCGAGCTCCTTCGCGGCGCGCGAGACCGCGTCCGCGGTGACCGGCGCGTCGACGTCGACGTTGACGATGTTCGTCTCCACGCCCGCCAGGTCGACGCGCGCGCCCTCGGCCTTCGCCACGCGCTCCGCGAACGCCTTCGCGGCCGCGTTGTCCTCGCCGATGCGCGCGCGATGGTGACGGAGCGCATGCAGCGCCGCCGCCGCGAGGAGGCCCGACTGGCGCATGCCGCCGCCCCAGCGCTTGCGGAGGCGCCGGGCGCGCTCGACGTTCTCGCGCGACGCGCAGAGCGCGCTGCCCACCGGAGCGCCGAGGCCCTTCGAGAAGCACACGCTCACGGTGTCGAACGGCGCCGCCAGCTCCGCCGGTGAGAGGCCGGTGGCGGCGCTCGCGTTCCACAGGCGCGCGCCGTCGAGGTGGAGGGCGAGGCCGTGCTGCCGCGCGCGCGCGGCGATCGCGATCGCGTCGGCCTGGGGGAAGATGCGGCCGCCCGCGCGGTTGTGCGTGTTCTCCACGCAGACGAGGCTGGTGCGCGGCACCCAGTACACCGTGCCCTGGATGCGCTCTTCCATCGCGTCGGCGTCGAAGAGCCCGCCCGTGCCGGCGACCGCGAACTGCACGCCGGAGAGCGCGGGGCCGGCGCCGCTCTCGTACGCGACCACGTGCGCGCCCTCGCCGACGATCACCTCGTCGCCGGGGCGGGTCTGGAGCGCGATCGCGAGCTGGTTGCCCATCGTGCCCGACGTGACGAAGAGCGCCGCCTCCTTGCCGAGCAACGCGGCGGTCTCCTCCTCGAGCGCGTGGACGCTGGGGTCCTCGCCGAACACGTCGTCACCCACCTCCGCGCGCGCGATGACCTCGCGCATGGCGGCAGTGGGACGCGTGACGGTATCGCTGCGGAGATCGATCATGGCGGCAACAGCATACAGGCGAGGCATAAGGCATTAAGCTGCGAACCGCGTTGCGCACCGTCGTGTCGCGTGCTAACTGGTTCAACCACTGGACGATTGAATGAAAAAACTTCCTCCTCTCCCCACGCGGCGCGATGAGCGACGCGCCGAGCCCCCCACCGATGCCTCGGAGACGCTCGCCGTCCTTGGGCCCGTGGCGCGTTCCAGCGTCGTCGATGCCGTGGCCGATCGGCTGCGAAACGAGATCCTCGCGGGCCGGCTCGCGGCCGGCTCGCGGCTCCCGTCGGAGCGTGAGCTGTCCCTCGCGCTGGGCGTGAACCGCCTCACGTTGCGCGCGGCGCTGGCCCGGCTCGAGGCCATGGGCCTCGTCACCACGCGGCACGGCTCGGGCACCGAGGTCGCGGCCTGGCGCGAGCGCGCGGGCCTCGAGGCGCTCCCGATGGTGATGGGCTCCCTCGATCCCGATGAGCCGGCCTGGCTGGAGCTCCTCACGGCGATGCTCGAGGTGCGGCGCATCCTGGCGACCGAGGCGGTGGCGCTCGCGGCCACCCGCCACACTGCGGAGGACATCGCGGCGATGCGCGAGATCGCCGCCGAACAGCTGACGCGCCTCCACGACGCGCAGGCCTATGCCCGCGGCGACCTCGCGTTCCAGCGCGTGGTCGTGCGCGCGGCGCGCAACGTCGGCTTCGAGCTGATCCTGAACTCGTTCGCGCGCTTCCCCGAGGAGCAGCCGGCGCTCGTCGCCACCCTCTATGACAAGCGCGAAGAGTCGGTCGGCTTCTACGGCGCGCTGATCGCGCTCGTGCAAGCCGGCGACGCTGACGGCGCGCGCAACGCGCTCCGCGAGACGTTCGCCGGGATGGACGAGGAGTGGCTCGCCCGTCACGGCCACCGACCCGGCGGTGACACCGCGACGCGCCGCCAGGCCCGCGAGGCCCGCGAGGCGAAGGAAACGAAGGAAGCGGAGCGCAAGACGCGCCCGTCCGCGACCAGCAGCACCAGCAGCACCAGCAAAAAGAAGACATCACGCTCGAGGTGACTCGAGGGGAGAGGGGATCCGCGATGAGGCCGCGCCTGCGTTCGTTCGAAGTTGCCTGGATCGATGCCGCGTTCGACGCGATCTACCCGCACCAAGGGGACGCGAAGGAGGTGCGGAGCCACCTGCCGCACGGCATCGCGTCCATGCATCCTGCGCAGTTCTTCAACGACGTGATCGCGACGGTGCCGCTCGAGCAGTCGCTCGGGCTGCGCATGACGCTGTGGCTCATCGCGCTGGCGCCGCTCTTCACCATTCGCCGCCTCGGCACCATCGCGTCGATCGGCCCTGCCGACCGCACGCGCGTCCTCGAGCGGCTCGTCACGAGCCCGAACTACGTGGTCCGGCAGCTCGCGATGTCGTTCAAGGCCATCGCGACGCTGCTCTACGTGCAATCTGCAAGCATCCGGGCGGCCATGATCCGGCCGCTCGAGCGCGCGGCGGACGGCGATCTCATCAGCGCGACGCGCCTCACCGCGCGTCGCCCCACCAGCACCAGCAGCGCGGGGGCCGATCATGAGCACGCAGCCGAGTGACGAGAACATCCCCGCCGGCGCCGTCGTCGACGGCGAGACGCTGACCCGCGCCGTCGACGACATCTTCGACGTCGTGGTGGTGGGCTCGGGCGCGGCGGGCGCCACCGCCGCCTACACGCTCGCGCAGGCCGGGCTCTCCGTCGGCATCGTCGAGGAGGGACCCTGGCTGAAGACGCGCGACATCGCGAAGGACGTGCACACCGCGTTCGGCCGCGTCATGCGCCAGTCCGGCATGCAGGTCCTCCAGGGCGGCGCCTACATGCCCATGCTCCAGGGGCGCTGCGTCGGCGGCAGCACACTCGTGAACTCCGCCATCGCGTGGCGCATCCCCGAGGACGTCGTCGACGACTGGGCCGCGACCCACGCGCTCGGTGACTCCATCAGCATGCGCGCGCTCGAGCCGCACTTCGAGGCGCTCGAGCGCGACCTCTCCGTGCGCTCCGTCGATCCCTCGGTGATGGGTGAGAACAACCGCCTCTTCGTGCAGCAGGCCGCGAAGTTCGGCTTCCCCGCTGCGCCCATGCGCCGCTACGACAACGGCTGCCGGGGCTCCGGCTTATGCCTCACCGGCTGCCCGCACGGCGCGAAGCAGGGGATGAGCGTCACCTACGTGCCGTGGTCGCTGCGCAATGTCCGCGCCGGCGCGCGCATCTTCACGTCGTGCCGCGTGGAGCGCGTCGACATCGCGGGCGGCCGCGCGGTCGGCGTGCGCGCGCGCTCCGAGAGCGGTCAGCTCGTCACCGTCCGCGCGCGGCGCGCCGTCCTCGTTGCGGCCAGCACCGTGCAGTCGCCAGGCGTCCTCCGGCGGAGCGGCATCCGCGCCGCTGCGCTCGGGCGTCACTTCCAGGCGCACCCCGGCCTCGCCGTGGGCGGCATGTTCGACCGCCCGATCGAGATGTCCTTCGGCGCCACCCAGGGCGCGGAGAGCACGCATTTCCGCACGACCGAGCGCTTCAAGCTCGAGACCATCTCGCTGCCCCCGGACCTCGCGGGTGCGCGCATCCCGGGGATCGGCCTCGAGCTCACGGAGCGCCTCTCCCAGCTCGCGCACGTCGCGGTGTGGGCGGCGCAGGTCCGCGCCGACGCGCAGGGCGAGATCCGCAGCGGGTGGGGCGGTATCGACCGCGCCGTCTACACGATGACGCGCAGCGACCTCGAGGCCGCACGCAAGGCCTGCACGCTGATCGCGAGAATGATGTTCGACGCGGGCGCCCGCGAGGTCTGGCCGGGCATCTACGGCGTCCCCAGCGTGCTGCGCTCGATGGACGACGTGAAGCTCCTCGAGAACGCTCCGCTCGTCCCCCGCAGCTACAATTTCATCGCCACTCACCTGTTCGGCGCCGCACGCATGGGCGTCGACCCGCGGACGTCGGTGGTGGGGCCCGATTTCCAGGTCCACGGCACCGAGGGGCTCTACGTCGTCGACTCGAGCGTCTTCCCGACGAACCTGGGCGTGAATCCGCAGCACTCGATCATGGCGCTGAGCCGCCTCGCAGCCACACGAATCGCGAGTGCCGGAGCGAAAACCGGTCGCTCCGTAAATCCGCGACGCGCAATGGGTCTTGACGAAGCCGTCACCGCCGCCTAATTGACGAGCCTCCCCTTACCGCCGCGATAGCTCAGCGGTAGAGCAGTGCTTTCGTAAAGCACAGGTCGTCGGTTCAAGCCCGACTCGCGGCTCCAGTTCTCGCTCTTCGCTCGACGCCCCTCGCGTCTCTCATCCCTCGATCTGCCACGCTCGGCGTGCGTCGCCCGTTTGGACGGGGGCCGCTTGCTTGTGACGGGCAAGGAGGAGCCGTAGACTCCCCCCCCCGAGATGTCTGCGCCTCCGTCGATCAACTCCGCGACGCTCCCGACCACGGGTGACGTCATCGACGGCAAGTACGTCCTCGAGCGCCTTCTCGGCCAGGGCGGCATGGGCGCGGTGTACGCCGCCCGCCACCGCAAGCTCGGGCATGCCGTGGCCATCAAGGTCATGCTGGCCGACGCCGCGAACCACGAGGCGGCCTCCCGCTTCGTGAACGAGGGCCGCGCCGCCGCGAACATCCAGAACGAGCACGTCGTTCGCGTCTCCGACGTCGACGAGGAGAACGGCTACGCGTACATGGTCCTCGAGCTGCTCGAGGGCGAGGATCTCTCGCAGCTCCTCGAGCGCGAGCGCCGTCTGGCGCCGAACGTCGCCGTTGGGTACGTCTGCCAGGCGCTCGATGGCGTGCGCCAAGCGCACGCGCAAGGCATCGTCCATCGCGATCTCAAGCCGTCGAACCTTTTCCTCGCGAAGCGCCCTGACGGCAGCGCCGTCGTCAAGGTGCTCGACTTCGGCATCTCCAAGGCGAATAGCTCGAACCCGCTCGGCGCCGCGCCCGGCGCGCTGACCTCGACGAAGGCGATGCTCGGCTCGCCGCTCTACATGTCGCCCGAGCAGCTGCGCAGCTCGAAGAGCGTCGATGCGCGCGCTGACATTTGGGCGATGGGCGTCATCCTCTACGAGCTCATCACGGGCAAGCTGCCGTTCATGGGCGACAACCTCGGCGAGCTCTTCGCGCAGATCCTCGAGGTCGAGGCGCCGCTCCTCCGCACGCACGTGCCCGACGCGCCGCAGGGCGTGGAGGCGATCGTCGCGCGATGCCTCCAGCGGAAGCCGGAGCACCGCTTCCAGGACGTCGCCGAGCTCGAGCGCGAGCTCGCGCCCTACGCCAGCGGCAGCTCGGCCTCGCCGTTCCAGACGCACGGCATGAGCCCCGCCGCGCACACCGCGATGATGGCGACGCCCCCGCTCGCCGGCGTGCACGCGGCGCTCGCTGCGGCCCGCGCTTCGGGACAGTACGGCGCTCCGCCCGCCATGGCGCAGACCCCGCAAGGGATGGTGCACGCGCCGCCGCACGGGCCGCCGCCGGGCACGTACCCAGGGCCCGTGCGTCCGGGGACGGCGCCCATCGGGGCGACCACGCCGCAGCCGTATCAGCAGCAGCACCAGCAGACCGATCCCTCGTGGCAGAACACGGGCTCGACTCCGAAGAGCTCCAGCACCGCGCTCATCGCCGGCGCTTGCCTCGCCTTCGTCGCGCTCATCGGGCTCGGCGTCGTGGGCTACAGCTACGCGAAGCCGAAGCCGCACGAGCCGCCCGTCGCCGGGTCGGCGTCCGCGGGCGCTGCGAGCGTCGCGAGCGCGCTCGCTCCGCCGCCCTCGGCGACAGTGAGCGCGCCGCTCGCCGCGGCCGACTCGCCCGCGGTCGATGCGGTCGATGCGGGGCCGACGGCCGCGGTCGCCTCGGCCAAGCCGATGGCGCCGTCGGGCGGCGGCCACCGAGCGGTGCCGCCGGTGGTGAGCAGGCCCCCGGACCCCGTGACGCGGCCCGATCCGCCGCGGCCCGATCCGCCGCGCTCCGCCGAGCCGAGCGCGCCGAAGCCGAAGCCGAACGTGCAGCAGAACGAGCGCTGACCCTCGGAGGGAAGATCGTGGCGGCGCTCGACGTGAGGAGCGGCGCCTCACTATGCTATGACTCGCCGGGATGCGATCTCTCAGCCGGGCCCTCGGCGCAGGCGCGCTCGCGGTCACGATGTCCTCGACCAGCCTCGCGTTCGGAGGCGACACCTCGACCGCCGAGCACCTGTTCCGCCAGGGCCTCGAAGCGATGAAGGCCAACAAGTTCAAGGAGGCCTGCGACGCGTTCGCGGGCTCGAACGAGGCAGACCCCTCGCCAGGGACCGAGATCAACCTCGCCCTCTGCAGCGAGAAGCAAGGCAAGCTCGCGACGGCCTGGGGCTGGTACCGCACCGCGGCCGGGCTCTCCGATCAGCGTGGCCAAAAGGAGCGCGCCGAGCTCGCGCGCGCCGAGGCCGCGAAGATCGAGCCGAAGCTGCACAAGCTCAATGTCACCGTGAAGCCGCCCCTCCCGGACGGGCTCACGGTCACGCGCAACGGCCAGTCGGTGCCCGTCGCGACGCTCGGGAGCGACGTCCCGATCGACCCGGGTGACTACGTGATCGAAGTCGACGCGAAGGGCAAGGTCGCCTGGAAACAGACCGTGCACGTGGCCGCGGGCCCGGGCGTCGACAAGGTCGAGGTGCCGGCGCTGGTCGACGCGCCGGTGGAGGCGAAGCCGGTCGTCGTTCCTCCGCCCGGTGGCGGCGGCGACTACGCGGCGCCGCAGCCCGCCCGCGACGGCAGCACGCAGCGCCTCATCGGCTACATCGCGGGTGGCGCCGGCATCGCTGCGGCCGCCGCGGCGGTCATCCTCGAGGTGGTCGCGGTGAAGGAGTCGGACAAGAGCGACTCGAACGCTGCCGACGCCGACAAGATCAAGCCGGTCGCCGGCTCCGGCACCTTCGCCGCGGACACCGCGAACAAGACGAGCCTCACCGACTCCGCCTCGTCCCACCATCGCGCCGCCAAGCGCGACGAGACGGGCGCCATCATCAGCGGCATCGGCGCGGTCGTGCTGATCGGCGCGGGCATCACGCTGATCCTCACCGCGCCCGGCTCGAAGTCGTCAGCGTCGGTCTCGAAGCCGCTGCTCTTTCCGATCGTCGGTCGCGACAGCGCGGGCCTGGGGCTCGTCGGCACGTTCTGAACGTTCTGAGCGGGGCCGAGGCGCCCTGGTACCTCGAAAAGGGCCCGATCGGGAAGATCTGCTAGACCATCGGGATGAGCCGCTGGACGGTGACCATCGATCTCGCGGCCGACGCGAACGGTCCGGCGCCCACGTTCCTGCGCATCGCCCGCGCCATCTCGGACGACATCCGCCGCGGTCGCCTCCGCGCCGGCGACACGCTGCCCGGCTCGCGCACGCTCGCCCTCGCGCTGGGCGTGCATCGCAACACCGTGCTCGCCGCGTACCGCGAGCTCACCGCCGAGGGCTGGATCGCCTGCAAGGAGGCACGCGGGACGTTCGTGTCGATGCAGATCCCCGATGTCACGCCGCGCCGCTTCTCGGCGCAGGCCGCGGTGGCGCAGGCCATCGCCACCCGCTCCGGCTTCGAGCTCGGTCCGCCGCGCGTCTCCCCCTTGCCCCCGCCGGCGCCGCTGCCCGGGCCCTCATCGCGCCTGCTCGATGGCCCGCTCTCGCTGGGCGGCGGCATCCCCGACGTCCGCCTCGTCCCTGCCGCCGAGCTGGGGCGCACCATGCGCCGCATCCTGCGGAGGAGCGCGGTGGACGTGCTCTCGTACGGCGATCCCGCGGGACCCGCGGCGCTGCGGCTCGCGCTCGCGGGCATGGTCGCGGCGACGCGCGGGGTCGCGGCGCGCGCCGAGAACGTCCTCGTCACGCGCGGCAGCCAGATGGCGCTCGACCTGATCGCGCGCACGCTGGTGCAGCCCGGGGACGTCGTGGCGGTGGAGTCGCTCGGGTACCGGCCGGGGTGGGAGGCGCTGCGCAATGCCGGGGCTCGGCTCGTGCCGCTCCCGGTCGACGCGCACGGGCTCGACGTCGACGCGCTCGAGCGCCTGTGCGCCGAGGCGCGCGTGCGCGCGGTCTACGTGACGCCGCATCACCAGTTCCCGACCACCGTGACGCTCGCGCCCGCGCGGCGACTCAAGCTCCTCGAGCTGGCGCGCGAGCAACGCATGGCGCTGGTCGAGGACGACTACGACCACGAGTTCCACTACGAGGGTCGGCCGGTCCTGCCCCTCGCCAGCGCGGATGTGCACGGCGTCGTGGTCTACATCGGCACGCTGTCCAAGGTGCTGGCGCCAGGGCTGCGCATCGGCTTCGTCGTCGCGCCGGAGCCGCTCGTGGAGCGCCTCGCTGCGATGCGCCGCATCGTCGATCGCCAGGGCGATCACCTGCTCGAGCACGCCGTCGCCGAGCTCCTCGACGAGGGCGAGATCCAGCGCCACATCCGGCGCGCGAAGCGGATCTACGCGGAGCGGCGCGAGCGGCTCGCCGCCATGCTCACGGCGCGCTTCGGCTCCGTCCTCACGTTCCACCTGCCGATGGGCGGCACCGCGATCTGGGCGAAGGTCGCGGCCGACGTCCCGGTCGACGCCTGGGCGCAGCAGGCGGAGACGCTGGGGCTGCTGCTCCAGCCGGCCCGGCAGTTCGCCTTCGACGGCAAGACGCGGCCCTTCCTCCGCATCGGCTTCGCGCAACACGAGGAGCGCGAGGCCCGCGAGGCCATCCGGCGGATGGAGGCGGCGCTCGCCGCGACCCGCCGCGTGACCAAGGGCGTCAGCGCGCGATCGACGGCAGGAAGTTCTCGAGCGTCCCGCGCACTGCGCAGCAGTCCTTGAACTTCTGCGCGCTGCCGCAGACGCACGGCTCGTTGCGGCCGATCTTCTTCGGCGCGAGCCGCGCAACGGTCTCGGGGTCGGGGTACTTGCGCGGGCGCTT
>JAYTHX010000143.1:0-5667 GCA_043732195.1 Polyangiaceae bacterium | reverse complement strand
GTGAGCTGCTCGAACGCCAGCTCGTCGGTCTTCGACCACTCCGGGGGCGTGAGCTCCTTCCACGGCACTGCGCCGGTGACGATCTCCTCGCGCGTGTAGCCGAGCAGGTCGAGCAGCGCGTCGTTGATCTCGATGACGCTCCGCTCGACGAAGTGATGCACGACGATCCCGATCACGCCCGCGTCGATGAGGCGCGCGAACCGGGTCTCGGCGAGGCGGCGCGCGCGCTCCGACCGGAGGCGCTCGGTGACGTCGGTGATGAGCGTGAGGCGGAGCGTGCGGCCCGCCAGCGTCAACACGTGCGCACGCACCTCGACGTCGCACACAGCGCCGCTCTTCTTGACGTGCCTGACGTTCAGCACCTGGTTTTCGAGATGGGCTACGGCGAAGATCTGACGATTGACGGCGGCCTCGGCGGGCAGCCAGAGATCGTCCACGAGCATCGTGACGATCTCCGCGCGGCTGTAACCGTACTGCTCGACCGCCGCGTCGTTGGCCTCGAGGATCGCCCGCGTGGTCGGGTCGAGGACCAGCATCGGCTGCGGGCTGGCCTCGAACATCAGGAGATAGCGCTCGCGCGCCCCGCGCTCGGCCGCGTAGATGCGGGCGTTCGAGATCGCGAGCGACGCGTGATCCGCCAGCGCGCTGGCGAGCGTCAGGTCGTCGTCGTCGAACGGCGCGCTCGACGGCTCGTGCCGACCCATCGCGAGTACGCCGAAGGAGAGGTCCGCGACGCGAAGCGGGACCACGAGAAGGCTGTGGAGCCCGAGTTGCTGCATGATGCGGAAGGTCTTCGGCGCGGTGATGCGGCGCAGGGCCTCGAGATCGAGGGTCGGCGCCAGGAACGGCTCGCCGGTCGCATGCACCCGCTGGGCGAACGAGTGCTGAGCGATCGCCAGCGGCTCGGCAAACAGCTCTCCAGCGAAGGCAGCGGCCGCTTCACTGCGGGCGTGCAGCGCCCCCGTCACGAGCTGCTGCCCGTCGTCGGAGCTGAGGAGCACGACCGCGACGTCTCCGACGATGCTCGCCAGACGGCGGACGACGGTGTCGAGCAGGCCGTCGAGGTCTCGCGTCGAGGCCGAGAAGTCGCGCGCGGCCTCGGCGAGGATACGTAGCCGCTCCGCCAGCTGACCGGCGGAGCGCATGCGGAACGACAGATCCTCGAGCAGCACGTTCAGCGCGAGCGCGAGACGCGTGGGCACGTGGTCGAGGTCCGGGCTCTCCGGAAGCGCGACGCGCGCCGCCCCGTCGCCGACGGAGGCCGCCGCCATGGCGAGGAAGATGTCGTCGAACGACGGGCCGCTCATGCGCGCATTCCTCTCGTCTGGAGCCACGCCCGAGCGCTCAGCTCGTCGGCGAGGCATCGGAGCTCGATGCCCGTGCCGACGCGGAACAGCTCGGCGAGCACCCGCAGCACCGGCCCCACCCCGACCACGGCGATGTGAGCGGTCGCGCGATGCCGGCGGAAGAAGACGCCGATCCGCGCCCGGTAGGCGGCGTCCGCCGAGGCCACGCCTCCGGCATGCGCGAGCACGGCGAAGGGCGCGCTGGCGGAGCCGATCCACGCCGTCAACGTGTCGACCAGGATCGTACCGTCGGGGCCCGTCAGGCGCGTGCCCGGGGCGTAGCGGACCACGGCGACACGTGTGGCGTCGCTCCATTGGAGGTCCACGGAGCCGTACGTCACCACCCAGGGCTCACCCTTGATATCCCCCACTCGGCCCCCTCCCGCTGCACGCGCTGCGACGAACATCGTGCCGCAGGGCGCGCTCCACGTCTCTACGAGGAAACCGCCAGAACATCATCGGTCAGCGGCGAAATCCAGGGCGAGCCAGACGTCGACGCCCTCGCGCGCCAGGCGATGCGAGCCCAGCACGCGCAGCGTGAGACAGCCGCACCGATCGTGCAGCTCCACGCCGGCGCGCGCGGCGACGAGCTCGCGGTGCGTCGCGTCGCCGTCGGCGCCGAACGACGTGGTGACGAGATGCGACCACGGGATCACGAGGCCGGCGCCGCCGGTCGTCCCCTCCGCGGTGAGAAAGCCGGCGGCAGGCTCGAGCGGCGCGTCGAACAGCGCGCGCGCGAGCACCGGGTCGATGCCATCGCGCGTGGCGATGTTCGCGAGGACCCGCACACCGTCGCGCGGACCGACGCGCGCGCGCGCCACGACCGCGACGCCGTTGGCGCCCGACCCCGCGTCGGCGCCCAGGACGTTGGCAGCGTCCGCCGACGCTCCGAGCCACGCGAGCGAGGCCGCGAGGCGCGCGCGGGCCAGCGGACGCGTACCGACCGCGTGCGAGCCGAACGCCGCGCCCACCGCGCCGCCGAGCTCGAGGGCCTCGCGCGTGCCCCAGCGGCCGAGCGTCGTCGTGAAGCCGGCATCGGTGACGGGGGCGGTGCCGTCGATCGCGAAGGCGCCGCGTGCGGGCGAGAGCCCGAGGAGGCCGTCGCCCTTCGCGTGCAGCACCGCCACCTCGGCGAACGGCTCGATCACGTGCAGCCAGGGATCGTTCGCGGCATCGAGTCGACGCAGGAGCGGAAGCGCGAGCCTCGCGCGCGCGGAGCCCGCGCGATCGTCACCTCGGTCACGCGCCTCGGCCGCGACGTCCCCGGCCCCGCGCAGCGCGAGCGACGACGCGAGCGGCCCGAGCACGTACACCGCCCGCGCCCCGAGCTCGCCGCGTACGAAGCTGAGCGCGCCGCGCGACGTGCTCGCGTTCGTGAAGCGGAGCGACCCGCCCTCGACGGTCGCGTCGTAGGTGAGCACCGAGCCCGCCGAGCCAGAGGCGCGCACGCTGGTCACGGGTCCGGCCGCGTCCACGTCGACGAGCCCGCCACCGCGCCTCGTCACTGCGCGCATCGCGGTCGCCACCACGAACGGCCCCCCGCGCAGCGCCCCCTCGATCGACGCCCGATCCCAGGGACGCGACGCGGCGTCGAGGTCGGTGGTGGAGACGACGCCGCGGCGTCCGCGCAGCACGTCCGCGTCCCACGACACGCCGAGCTCGCCGCTCGAAGTCGCGCCCCGCGCGTCGATCAGGAGCCCGTCGTCGCCGCGCGCGCTCGGGAGGCGGTCGTAGCGCAGCTTCGTGATGCTCGAGGGCGTGCGCAGCCGGGCGTCGGCCACGAATCCGCGCAGCACGTACGCGCCCCCCCGCAGATCGAGCGAGCTCTTCTCGCCGCGCGATCGCCACGGCACGTGCACGCCGCCGCCGGCGAAGAGCCCGTCATCGCCGCGGTAGGCGACGTCGGGCGGCAGGAGCCCGAGCTTCTCGTCGCCGCGCAGCCAGAAATAGGGCAGCGGCAGGATGGGCACGCTGTAGAAGCGCAGCGTCGGGTTCTTGAGGATCAGGTCGCCGGGCGGCGCGACGATCGCTTCGTCGAAGTCCACCTTGAGCGGCGTGCCGAGGCACGGGCAGAACGCGAGCGAGCCCTTGCCGACGATCTCTATGCCGAGCCGCGTGCGGGTGAGCTTGATGCGCTGGCTCCGCAGGTGGAACGGGGGCGCGTCGACGCGCACGTTGCCCGCGAGCTCCAGCGTACGCAGCGTCGGGTCGAAGCTGACCTCCTCGGCGCGCGTCCGGAGGTTCGAGCGCGGGCCGAACGCCTCCTCCTCCAGGGCGTCGTTCGCGGCGGTGCCTTCGTCGCTCTCGTCCTCGTCGACGGACGGCACCTCGCGCGCGTGTGCGGCGCGCGGCAGGGCGAAAAAGAGGCCGAGGACCGTCGTGAAGACGGACGCCGCAGTGGCAAGGCGCATCTACGGAGCGATCACGACGGCGAGCGGGACGATCGCGATCAGGGCGTGGGACCGGGGTTGCTCGGGGCGCCGCTGGCGGCCGCGGGCGCCGGGGCGAGCGCGCCCTTGCCGGCGGCATTCGCCTTCGTTCTCCTGGCCGGCGCCTGCTCCGAGGGGATGCGCTCGTTGCCGTCGTCCACGAGGAAGTCCCCCTTCGGGAAGTCGATCATGAGGGTCGAGGTCTTGTCGGTGTTTTCCTGGAGCTTGAACGTCGGTGTGGCCGCGCTGCGCAGCTCGAGGACGAACAGGATATCGTTGCCGGAGGGCGTGAGCCGCGCGCGGAAGACGGGCGTGTTGAAGTGCACGGTGACGAGCGCGTTCGTGTCGTTGTGGACGCGGAGATGCGCGCCCTTGAGCACGTACGTCACCGAGCCCGGCGCAACGCGCTGCTCGACCGGGACGGTCTGGCTCAGGTGCACGAAGACGCGCGAGCCGCCGTCGGGCAGCTGCTCGAAGCCGGGGAACGTCGCGAGCGGTCCGCCAGCGTGGCGCACGACCCGGCGCGCCGTGGGGGCAGCCGCGCGCTTGGAGGGCTTGTCGCTGAAGGTGAAGCCGCCGACCTCGCCCTTCTCCGTCTTCCCCTCCGTTGCAGGCGCGGTACCGGAGCCCGCGGGCGCGGGGGCCACGGCGCCTCCGCCGCCGGGAGGGGGCGGAGCGGGCGTCGTCCCCTGCGCGACGGCGATCGCCGGGACGACGACGAGAGCGAGCGCGAGACCGCAAGCGAGGCGACGAGCTGAACCCATGCTCGGAGTAGAGCACGGCGCCGGATCCCACGACAACGCGGCGGCGAAGTGCGTGCGCTTTGCACGTGAATCGCACTTAGCGAAGTGCGTATGGAAGCGCTGCGGGCGAGCCTGTTGCCGCGGCGCGGCTCCGCTGCTACCCCACCGCTCAATCCCATGGACGCTCTTCCCGCCACGGAAATCACGGCACTCCTCGGTCGCGGCACCCGCTTCGAGGGGAAGCTCTACTTCGAAGGACGCGTCCGGGTGGACGGCATCTTCAAGGGCGAGATCAAGAGCGACGACACGCTCATCATCGGCGACGGCGCCGAGGTGCACGCCGAGATCGACGTCGCGACGGTGATCATCCGCGGCGGCATCGTGCACGGGAACGTGCGCGCGAGCCAATCGATCGAGATCCACGCGCCGGGCAAGCTGGTCGGCAACCTGCACTCGCCCTCGCTCTTCATCGAGCGCGGCGTCGAGTTCCAGGGGTCGTGCCGCATGGACCCGGTGGAGCCTTCGGGCGAGGCCCGCGAAGATCTGCGCGGCTCGCGCGACATGTCAGCCCAGCCGCGCGCGTGATCGCGTGAGGGTCGCGCGCGCTGCGGCCGTTCTCGCGTGCGTCGTCGGCATCGTGGCCTGCGGCGGCGCGCCCGCGCCCGCGCACCCCGGCACGGGCGACGGCGGCCTCGCGAGCAGCGCCGATGCCGGAGCCCCCGTGCTCGATACGCTGCCTTCCACCGACGCCCTCGCCGCGCGCGGTCCGACCGACGCGCCGCTCATGCGCGAGCTGCTGCGGGTGGAGCAAGCGGCGCCGCGCTCGCCCGACGTGCGCGCCGATCGCGACCTGTGCGTCCGCGCCGTGTTCGCGGCCTCCGCGCCGGTGAAGGCGTGGCTCGCCGACGACGCGGGTGCCGCGCGCGGCGAGGTCAGCAGCGCGGCGTCCGGCACCGTGCCGCCGCGCGGGCCGGCGTGCGTGAAGAAGGGCGAGAGCCTTCATCTCGTCGTCGAGGGCGACGCTGCGGTCCGCGCGCGCGCCGTCCTCTTTGCCGCGCCGTGAGCGCCTCTGGTACGACGGACGGATGCTCCGATCGTCCGTGCTGGCCACGTCTGCGCTGTGCGTGCTGCTGACCGCAGGCTGCGGCG
>JAYTHX010000142.1:0-5675 GCA_043732195.1 Polyangiaceae bacterium | reverse complement strand
CGCGAAGTGCAGGCCGCGATCGGTGGGCAGCACGAGCAACGCGAGATTGCCGAGGCTCACGCGCTCGCGCATGTCCGCGAGCGCCGCGGCATCACCCGACACGGCGTCGCGCACGTATGCGGCGAGACACCGGTCGAGGAGCTTGCCGAGCGCCGCCGCCGCGGGCTTCGCCGTGGGCAGCAGATCCTTCTTCGTGATGGTGGCACCGGTCCGCGTGTCGAACGCGAGCCACGTCTCGACGCCAGGGTCCCACGGATGCGTGCCGCCCTCGTAGCGCGCGATCTCGAGCTGCCGCACCGCGAAGAGCCCGCTGCGGTTGAGCAGCACCTCGAACTTGCGCGAAGCGGTGACGCGCTCGCCAACGAGGCACGTCCGCAGCTGCGCGCCGCCCGAGACCTCGGGGAGCACCCAGAGATCGTTCGTGAGCGCGCGATTGATGGTCACCTCGTCCTGCGGCGAACGCGCCCCGTAGATCTCCGGCCACGTGAGGTCCTCGGTGCACGCCTCCTTCGGCTCGAACGAAAAGCCTCCCCTGGGCGGAGCGGCGGGGTTCGGCTTCGGCGCGAAGCGGCGGCCCTTGCGGCGCGTGACCACGATCATCTCGTCGCGCGGGTCGATGGGCTGGAGGTCGAAGGCGAGCGTCTGCGCGTCTCCCGGCTTGCCCCAGGTGCCGCGGAGGTGGCCGTCGGCATCGCAGCTGCCGGCGAAGCGGCCGCTCGGATTCGCGGCGTCCCCCTCGACGAGGGTGAGCGCGCCGGTCGGGGAGAGCGTGCCTGCGAAAGGCAGGTCGGCGCCGACCCGCGCGTACAGGTAGTGGCCGCGCACTGCGTCAACGTCACGCTCGAGCCGCGCCAGCACCTCGAGCTTCGGCCCGATCGTCCCGCGAAACCCGCGCTCGAGCGAGCACGGGCGCGCCGCGCCCGTCGACTCGGCGGGCGGCGCGCTGGTCGCGGCATCGACGTTCGCTACCGGCGGGCTCGCATCGGCCGTGGCGGCCGTGCTCTTGGGGCAGCCGGTCGAGAGGAGAAGAGCGAGAGCGAGAGCGAGAGCGAGAGCGAGAGCGACCGACGGCAGAGGCGAGCGAGGGGAGGTCATGCTCGAGCTTCGTCACTCGTAGCGCTGCAACGCGGCGCCCGCCAGGGTAGTCTCGCGCCGATGTTCACGGAGAGAATGGCGCGGATAACGTCCGAGTTCACAGCGCAGATCCTCGAGGCGCTGCGCGATGCGTCCCGCGAGGAGCTGAGCACGCGGCGCGAGCAGCAGCCGCGCGCGGCCGCGAAGCCGCGCCACGCGAAGCCGCGCACGCCCGCGAAGCCGCGCCACGCGAAGGCCGTGCGCGCCCCGAAGGCGGCGGAGGCCGTGAGCGTCCCCAGGGCGAAGACGCCGCGCACGCCCGCCGCTCACCTCACCAGCGCGGCGACCACGTTCTTCGCGGAGCGCGCGCGCAAAGGCGCGACCGCCGATCAGCTGACCGCGCATTTCGCGGAGCTGGGGCTCGCGGACCAGAGCGAGGCGGTGGGCGAGGCGGTGCTCGATCAGCTAGCCGGCGACGGCCACGTGCGTGATGCGGGCTTCCGCCGGTCGACGGGCACGGGCCACCGTACGATGCCCGTCTACGTCAGCGCGCGCTGATGAGCGCGGCGCTCAGCCGCTCCCATCTTCGCCGTCGTCCACCTCGTGGATGATCGCCGCGCCGCTGGGATCGCGCATGCCCTCGAGGTGCGCGTTGACCTCCGCGCCCACGACGAGGGCGAGGCTGGTCAGGTAGAGCCACAGCAGGATCACGGCGACCGTCGCGAGGCTCCCGTAGAAGACTGCGTAGTGCGCGATGGTCTTCACGTAGGTGCCGAAGCCCCAAGACACGAGGCCCCAGAGCGCGATCGCGACGAACGTTCCGGTCCACACGCGCCGGCGGATCCCCGGCGGGTGCACGACCGCGGTCCGGTAGAAGATCGCGAGCCCGACGCTCACCATGCCCAGGAACAAGAGGAGCACGCCGGCCCGTTGCCAGCCCTCCGCGAGGAACGTGCTGAGGCGGTGGAGGAGCGCGGGAAAGCGATGCGCCGAGAGGCCCTGCGCCGCGCCGTTCACGAAGAGCACGAGCCACGTCATCGCCGCGAGCGCGCCGAGCCCCGCCACCACCCACACCACCGCGATGAGCCGCTGCTTCCACCAGGAGCGAGCGCGCGCGTGGACGAGAATCTCGAAGACGTCCATGAGGTTGTGGACGCCGTTCGTCGTCAACCACAGAAAGCCGAGCACGCTGAGCGGCGCGACGGTGGGCGCGTTGGCGTCGGCGATCTTGTAGAGCTCGTTGCGGAAGAAGTCGGAGGCGACCTTCGGCATCGCCCGGTAGAGCGGGGCGGAGAGCTCCTCGGCTCCTTCGCGTTGCACGATGTTGCCCACGAGCAGCCCCGCGAAGACCAGCAGCGGGATGGTGCCCAGGAAGAAGTAGAAGGCCATCGTCGCCGCGTGATCGAACGCATGGTATTTGAAGAGCCCCTTCACGACACTACGCGTGAAATTCCACACCCGACGGTGCACCGGGTCTCTGACTTCAGCTCCCACCACGCCGGTAGAGTACGCAGGTTCGCGGCAGTAAGGCTGCGTCTTGCGAGCGCATCGACAATCGGCAAGAGGGGCCTACGCTCGACGCATCATGGGTGACAAGGACTCGCTGCTCGCCGCGATCTGTCATGATCTACGCGCACCACTGGCAGCGGTGACGATGGGCGCGAACTTCGTCCTCCAGACCACGCAGCGTGACGACGCGAGCGCCCGCTCGGTGAAGATCCTGGAGGCGATGCTGCGCTCGTGCGCGCAGATGGAACGGCTGATCCGGAACTTCGCGGACGTGTCGGAGCTCGAGGCCGAGGGCATTCGTCTGCGGCTCACGACGCAGGACGCCGCCGAGCTGCTCGACCTCACCGCGCAGTCGCTCGCCGAAGCTGCACGTGCGCGATCCGTGAGCTTCGAGGTGCTGCGGCCCGAGAGCCCCATCGCCTTGAGCTGCGACCGCGAGCGCCTGCTGCGCGCGCTCGGTCAGGTCGTCGAGAACGCCGTGCGGTACGCGCCGGAGGGGAGCACGGTCACCCTGGCCCTCACGAGCCGCGACGCCGAGGTGGACCTCGCGATCACCGATCGCGGGCCAGGCATCTCCTACGAGGCGGGCGAGCACCTCTTCGATCGGCGCTGGCATGCGAGGCACGTCAACCGCGCGGGCTCGGGTTGTGGCCTCGCCATCGCCAAGGGGTATGTGGAGGCGCACCACGGATCGGTGCGCGTCGCGTCGGCGCCGGGCGGCCCCACGACGTTCACGCTCGGCGTCCCGCGCGCTCAGCCCTGACTGGGCGGACCGGACGACGAGGACCCACGCACCACGTCGTTGATGCCGTGGAGCTTCAACTTCTCCCAGAGGTTCTTGCGGGAGATGCCGAGCAGCTCCGCCGCCTGGCTCTTGCTGCCGGCGGTGATCCTGAGCGCGCGCTGGATGTAGTCCCTCTCGAGCTCCTTCATCACGATCGCGAGCGGCCGGAACGCCTCCCCGGCGAGCGTCATCTGCGAGGACGGCGACGGGCCGACGAGATCCGCGGGCAGGTGCTCGAGGTCGATCTCGCTGCCGCTCGCCAGTACCACCGCGCGCTCGATGGCGTGCGCGAACTCGCGGACGTTGCCCGGGAACGGATACTCCATGATCGCCGCCCACGCTCGGGCCGCGATGCCGGGCGGTACGCGGCCCGGATAGTAACGCCGGAGGAAGTGCGCCATGAGGAGGGGGAGGTCGGCACGGCGCTCGCGGAGTGGCGGAATGCGCAGGTCGAGCACGTTGATCCGCAGGTAGAGATCTTCGCGGAATTTTCCGCGCGCGACGAGCGCCTTGAGATCGCAGTGGCTCGTCGAGAGGATGCGCACGTTGACGGGAATGGAGGTGATCGTGCCCAGTGGCTCGATCAGCCCCTCCTCCAGCACGCGAAGGAGCTTCGCCTGGACGGGGAGAGGGAGCTCCGACACCTCGTCGAGGACGAGCGTCCCGCCGTCGGCCGCGAGAAGGCGACCGTCACGCTTGCGCACGGCGCCGGCGAACGCGCCGCGCTCGTGACCGAAGAGCTCGGCCTCGATGAGATCTTCCGGAAACGCAGCGCAGCTCACCGCGACGAACGGCTGGTTCTTGCGCGGGCTCCGAGCGTGGATGGTGTGCGCGACGAGATCCTTTCCCGTACCGCGCTCGCCGCAGATGAGGATCGGCGCGTCGCTCTGCGCGACGGTGTTGACCCGCTCGACGAGCCGCTGCATCTCCGGGACATGACCGATGATCGGCGAGCCGACGTCGCGGCTCGCGATCGCCTTTCTCGCCTCTTCCAGCTCCTGGCGGAGCGCGCGGTGTTCGGCGATGTGGCCGATGACGCGCAGCGAGAACTCCTCGGGGTCGAACGGCTTCGTGACGTAGTCGTAGGCGCCGTCGCGGAGGGAGCCCACGGCGTCGGGTACGGTCGCGAACGCGGTCATGAGGATGACCGAGGTGCTCGGAGACTTCTGCCGGAGACGACGAAAGATGGTCAGGCCGTCTACCTTGGGCAGACGAACATCGAGGATCGCAACGTCGAAGATGCGCTCGGCGACGAGCGAGATCGCCTCCTCACCATCGCTGGCTTCGGTCACGCGGTGTCCGGCATCGGTCAAGGCGTAGGTGAGCATGAGGCGGGTCGCCTGATCATCGTCGACGACCAGGATCTCGAGCGGCACCGAATGACGCAGGGTCGCCAGACGCGCCCGGGGTCTCGATTGTCGGTCGGCCATCGTCGACGGGTCCCTTCGGTGGCACGCGAGCCAGGCACAATTACTCGACGCGCTCGACCCCCGCTTGCGGGGGATTGCCGCATGCAAGGGACCTCTCGACTGCCGAACAGGCGGTGGGAGCACGAAGCGTGCGAGAGCTGTTCGCTCCGAGGCTCGCGCTCGAGGCAGCCCGGAGGGCCGTGGTTTCTCGATAGATGACATCTGCGCTCATCGGCGCCACGGGCCGCGCCGGCGCCGCGGGGAGTACGGCACGGGGCCACGCCTGTGGCGATGCGCCCCGGGTCGCACAAACGAAGAACCGCGAGCGACGCCGAAGCGTGCTCGCGGTCTTCTCCGCCAGGGCCAGGGGCCCGAGGCGTTTTCTCAGGTGGAGCTCTCCTCGAACTCCGCGTCGATGACGCCCGGGTCCTTCTTCTTCTCGCCGCCCGCGGCGCCGTCCGGCGCGCCATTCGCTGCACCGTCTCCCTCGCCCTCACCGGGCGCTGCGTTCTGGTACATCGCGCCCGCGAGGCGATGCGCTTCCTTCTCGAGCTTCTCGAGCGTGTCCTTGATGGTCGCGTCGTCCTGCTTCTCGACCGCGGCGCGACCGTCCTTGATGAGCGCCTCGAGCGACGTCACGTCTGCCGCGGGGAGCTTCTCCTTGTTCTCGGAGATCATCTTCTCGAGCGTGTAGCAGAGGTTGTCGAGCTTGTTGCGGCGCTCGATCTGCTCGCGGCGCTCCTTGTCCTCGGCCTCGTGCTCGGTCGCTTCCTTCACCATCCGTTGGATGTCGCTCTCGTTGAGACCCGAGTTCGACGTGATGGTGATCTTCTGATCCTTGCCCGTCGCCATGTCCTTCGCGTGGACGGAGAGGATGCCGTTCGCGTCGATGTCGAACG
>JAYTHX010000141.1:0-16671 GCA_043732195.1 Polyangiaceae bacterium | reverse complement strand
TCGCGCTCTGCTCCGTCTCGGGAGCGACGACGACCACGTCGGCCCAGGCCGCGAGGGCATCGCGGAGGGCACGGATTCCAGAGCTGCGGTAGCCGTCGTCGTTGGAGACGAGAACGAGGGGTCGCATCACGCGTAGCGCCGACGTTACCACGCCATTATGCTGCGCCGCTCATGAAGCGCGCCCTCCCGTTTGCCGTGCCCGCCGTGCCCGCCGTGTTCCTGCTGCTCTCGTGCGCCGAGACGAAGATCTACGACGTGCCGCCGGTCACCGTCGCGCTGCCCGCGTCGCCGCGCGGCGGCGCGGAGAGCCCGCTGACCAAGAAGCTCGACCTCGTGGAGAGCCTCCACGGCACGCGCGTCGCAGACCCGTACCGCTGGCTCGAGAACGGTGAGGCGGCCGACGTCCGCACCTGGACCGACGAGGAGAACGCGCACACCCGCCAGCTGCTCGACGCGCTGCCCGGCCGCGAAGCGCTGCGCACGCAGGTCAAGGATCTGCTCCAGATCGGCTACCTCAGCGCGCCCGCCATCCGCACGACGCGCGCCGGCGGGCAGCGGTACTTCCACACGAAGCGCGAGGGAACGCAGAACCAGCCGCAGCTCCTGGTGCGCGACGGCCTGGGCGGCAAGGACCGCGTCCTGCTTGATGCCTCCACGCTCTCCGAGGACGGCACCACCGCGCTCGACTGGTGGCACGCCTCGCGTGATGGCGGGCTCCTCGCCTGGGGCCGGAGCGACGCAGGGAGCGAGGAGAGCACGCTCTTCATCCGCGACGTCGGCACCGGCAAGGACCTCCCCGACCGGATCGAGCACACGCGCCACGCCTCGGTGGCGTGGATGCCCGACGGCAAGAGCTTCTACTACTCGCGCTACCCGGAGGCGGGGAGCGTGCCCGCCGGCGACGAGAAGTACTTCGCGAAGATCTACCTCCACGTCCTCGGCCAGGACCCGAAGACCGACAAGCTGCTCTTCGGCGACAATCGTGATCGTACCGACACGCCCATCGTCACCGCATCACCCGATGGGCGCTGGCTCGTCATCCGCGTGCACATGGGCTGGGACAAGAGCGAGGTCTGGATCAAGGACCTGACGAAGACGGACCCCGGCGCGCAGGCGGGGTGGGTAGCGGTGGCGAAGGGCGCGCACGCGGTCTTCGAGCCCATCGCCCGTAACGACCGTCTCTACATCCAGACGAACGACGGCGCGCCTCGCTACAAGCTCTACGGCATCGAGTACGACAAGGTCGAGCGCGCGCAGTGGAAGGAGATCATTGCCGAAGGCGCCGACGTCCTCGACGACGTCGCGATCCTCAAGAGCGAGATCGTCACGACGTACATGCACGACGCCTCGACGCGCATCGAGCGCTTCGGCTTCGACGGCACGTCGCGCGGCCCCATCACCCTGCCGGGCATCGGCTCGGGCGGCGTCAGCGGCGCGTTCGACGGCGAGGACGTCTTCGTCTCCTTCACCTCGTACGTGGTGCCCGCGCAGATCCACCACCTCGACCTGCGGGCGCGGTCCGCGGGGGCCGCGCCCGCGAAGCTGGAGCCCTGGGAGAAGGTCGGCGCGAAGTTCTCGGCCGCCGACATCGAGGTCGAGCGCCTCTACGCGACCTCGAAGGACGGCACGAAGGTGCCGATGTTCGTGATCGCGAAGAAGGGGATGCGCAAGGACGGCAAGAACCCGACGATGCTCTACGGCTACGGCGGCTTCAACGTGAACCAGACGCCGAGCTTCAGCGCGCGCGCCCTCGCGAGCGTGAACCGCGGGGTGGTCTGGGTCACGGCGATCCTGCGCGGCGGCGGCGAGCTCGGCGAGGACTGGCACAAGGCGGGGATGCTCGGGCGCAAGCAGAACACGTTCGACGACTTCATCGCGTGCGCCGAGACGGTGGTGCGCGAGAAGATCACGAGCGAGGACCGCCTCGGCATCATCGGCGGCTCGAACGGTGGCCTGCTCGTGGCGGCCGCGGTCACGCAGCGCCCGGAGCTCTTTCGCGCGGGGCTCTCGCTCGTGCCGCTCACCGACATGGTCCGCTACCACCGCTTTCGCATCGCGAAGCTTTGGGTCCCCGAGTACGGCGACCCGGAGAAGGCCGAGGACTTCCGGTTCCTCTACGCGTACTCGCCGTACCACCACGTCCGCGAGGGCGTGCGCTACCCGGCGATGCTCTTCACGACCGCCGAGAGCGACTCGCGCGTCGACCCCATGCACGCGCGCAAGATGGCGGCCCGCATGCAGGACGTGCAGAAGGATCCGGCGCGGCCGATCCTCCTGCGGGTCGAGACGAAGGCGGGGCACGGCGCCGGCAAGCCCGTGACGAAGCTCGCCGACGAGCTGGCCGACGAGCTGTCGTTCATGTTTCACGAGCTCGCCGTCGAGCCCTGAATACTGAACATTGGATCTGCAGTGATCCCGGCCACCTACGAAAAATCGGCGTCAGTAGTTGGACACCTGTTCAGTGCTGAACATAATGGCTCCCATGAGCACCGAGATCGCCGTCCTCCGCGCCCTCCTCCGCCTCTCCCGTCGAAGTGGCCCCGCCACCCTCGACGCCCTCGTCGCCAGCGTCCGTGAGGACGCGCGCGAGGTCCAGACCGCCCTCGCCTCGCTCGCCCGCCAGCAGCTCGTCCTGCGCGCCGGCGAGAGCACGCGCCTCTCCATGGCCGGCCTCGCGGTCGCCGTCGCAGCGGCTGCGCACCACCGCGCCGCAGCCAAGGTCGCCACGCGCCGTGGGACGCGAATCGACGGAGGCGTCCGCGCGCGCGTCGTGCCGCTCGAGCTCCGCGCCCGTCGCCACCGCGCGGCCTGATCGCCGCCCAGCGGTCAGTGCGTGGCCGCGGCGCTCGATCCGCCGTCGGTCTTGCCGGGCTTCTCGATCTTCTCGACCAGGATGCGCGTCGCGGCGATCGACTCTGCGGGTGAGACGCCCAGCAGCGGGAGGTCGACGGCGATGCCGTACTCGCCCGGCGGCAGCGGCAGCGGCGCGGTCTTCGGCACGAAGCGATGCCCGGCGTCGTCGTAGAAGATCGGCATCGGCGCCGGGATGCGCAGCGCCCACCACGGGAACGTGTGCGTGAGCCTCGCGCCCGGCTTCAGGCGCACCCGCAGGAGCCGCGCTGCCGCCGGCACCTGCGGCGTCGTGGGCAGGCCGTCGACGCTGCGCTCGTGCCCGTCCACGGTGCGCACCGGCATGATGATGCGGTACGCATCGGCGGCGCCGGGGCGCAGCTCCGGGACGCCGGCGAGGCGGGTCCAGTCGGGGCGCGCGGTGGCCGAGGCGGGCTGCGCACTGAGCACGATCTCCGCCTCGCTCGTGCTCTTGTTCGTGATCACGAGGCGCATCAGCACCGTGGCGCCCGCGACGATCGCTGGCTGATCCGCCTTCAGCTCGACGGTGAGCTGCCGCATCGCCTCGCGCGTGACGCTCTCGTCGGCCTTCGCGACCACGCACGTCGGGTCGGTCTCGACGCCCTCGAGCGATCCGCTGCGCAGGCAGCCCTCCCGCGGCGGCGACTGCCACGTCGGCGCCGGGGGCGCAGCCTCGGCGGGCGTGACCTCCACCGTGGAGGACGAAGGGCAACCGATCAGCACGCTGCCGAGGAGGATCGTCCCGATCTGCCAGGTCGTCGACGTGATGCGCGCATCGTGCGCGAAGTCCAGCGGTCGCGCCAGGCCCGTGGTAGACGAGCGCTGGCGTGAAGGCACCTCGAGAGATCCACGAGGCCGCGCTCGCGGCCCGCACCGAAGTGGTCGCGGCCCTCGAGGCACAGGCGAACTTCATCGCGACCGCGCGGCTCGTGGTCTTCGCGGGCGCGATCGCGCTGCTCGTCGCGATCGTGTTTGCCCATCTGCCCTCCGGCTCCTGGCTGGGCGTGGTGGCCCTCGTGCTGGCCTTCGGGGTCCTCGTCGTGCTGCACGCTCGCGTGCACGGCGTGAAGGAGCAGAAGGTCGCGGCGCAGCGCTTCCACGAGCGCGCGCTCGCGCGCATGGATGGCAAGTGGCGCACGTTCCCTTCGATCGGCGAGCGCTGGGCGGTCGATACGCATCCGTACGCCGGCGACCTCGACGTGTTCGGCAAGGCCTCGCTCTTCCAGCTCCTCGATGCCACCTCGACGCGCTTCGGCGAGGAGGTCCTCGCGCGCTGGCTCTCCGATGGTGCGCGCGAGGAGGCCACCGGCGACTTCGCCGAGGCCGTGCGCTCGCGCCAGGCGGCGGTGAAGGACCTCGCTGGCCGCGTCGCGGTTCGCGAGGAGCTTGCGGTCGTGGGCAGCCTCCTCGACGACAGCAAGCCCGATCCCCGGCCGTTCGTGATGTGGGCTGGCCAGAAGTCGAGCGGCGCCGGCCTCCCGGGCGCGCTGCGCATCCCCGGCGTGCTGCTCCCGCTCGTCACGGTCGGCGCGGCGATCGCGGCGTCGATGGGCCTCGTGCCGCGCTACGCATTCCTCGGTCCCTTCGTGCTCTGCATCGCGACGCTCGCCTCGCTGCGCCCGCGGCTCGCGCCCATCCTCGATGCCGCGTCTTCCAAGGAGACCGCGCTCTCGCGCTACGCGGGCATGCTCGCCATCCTCGAGGGCGAGAAGTTCGAGGCGCCTGCGCTCATCGCGCTCCAGCAGCGCCTCCGCGACAGCGGCGCGTCGGCCACGAAGGAGATGGCCTCGCTCTCGCGCATCGTCGGCTTCCTCGACGCGCGCAACAACGAGATCTTCCGGTTCTTCATCGGGCCGATGCTGATGTGGGATCTCTGGTGCGCCCTCGCGCTCGATGCGTGGCGCGGCCGCGCCGGTCGCGTTGCGTTCGGCTGGTTCCGTGCGCTCGCCGAGCTCGAGGCGCTGGCCTCGCTCGCGGGCTTCGCGTTCGAGCGCCCCGATCACGTTTTTCCCGAGTTCGTGGACGAGGCGACGTTCACCGCCGAGACGCTCGGGCACCCGCTGATCATCGCCGAGAAGCGCGTCTGCAACGACGTCACCATCCAGGGTCCCGGCTACGCGCTGGTGGTCACCGGCTCGAACATGTCGGGCAAGAGCACGCTGCTCCGCGCGGTGGGCGTGAACGCCGTGCTCGCGAACGCTGGCGCGCCGGTCTGCGCGAAGTCGATGAAGATCGGTCGCCTGGTGGTCGCCACCAGCATGCGCGTCTCCGACTCGCTGGACGAGGGCACGAGCCGCTTCTACGCCGAGCTCAAGAAGCTGAAGCTCGTGCTCGACCTCGCGCGCAAGGCGAAGAAGAAGGACGGCCAGGACGGCACCGTGCTCTTCCTGCTCGACGAGATCCTCCACGGCACGAACACGCGCGAGCGGCTCATCGGCGCGCGCGCCATCCTGCGCGAGCTCCTCGCGCAGCGCTCCATGGGCGCGGTCTCCACGCACGATCTCGGGCTCGGCGATCTCGAGGGCGAGATGCCGGACCACGTGAAGAACATCCACTTCGAGGAGCAGGTCGCGAACGACACGATGACGTTCGACTACAAGCTCCGTCAGGGCATCGTCCAGAGCTCGAACGCCCTGCGCCTGATGAAGATGGTCGGCCTCGACGTGATCGAGGACGCGCCGCCCGCTCGCTAGCCGCCGATGCCGCGCATCGAGACGCCGGCGGCGGAGTCCTCGGTGCAGCCCTTGAAGACGTCGCCGTCGGGCTTCATGGTCCACGCGTCGGCCACGGCCTCGGCCACGCCGGCCGCGTCACCGGAGCGCGCGAGCGCGGAGGCGGCGACGCCGTCGTTCGTCGCCAGGCAGGGACGCAGCACGCCGTCGCTGGCGACGCGGAGGCGATCGCAGCCCTTGCAGTACGTGTCGCTCGCGCCCGTGATGAAGCCGACCTTCTTCGTCGCGTCGTGCCGCGCGAGCAGGTAGCGCGCGGGGCCGCGGTCGGCCTCGCGCTCGGCCTCGCCTTGCTCGAGCAGATGCGCGAGGCGAACGCGCATCTCGCTCGCGGTGACGACGCGGTCCGCGAGCTTCGCGCCCTCGCCGATGGCCATGACCTCGAGCAGGCGCGGCACGATCCCGCGCTCCCACGACCAGCGTACGAGGGCCTCGATCTCGACGTCGTTCTCGTCGCGCACGATCACGGCGTTGAGCTTGATCTCGTCGAAGCCGGCGGCGAGCGCGGCGTCGATCCCGCGCAGCACGGCATCGAGCTTGCCGCCGCGGGTCATGCTCTTGAAGCGCGCCGGGTCGAGCGTGTCGAGCGAGACGTTCACGCGGCGCAGGCCCGCCTCGCGCAGCGGCACCGCGAGCTTCGCGAGGCGCGTGGCGTTCGTGGTCAGCGCCACATCGTCGAGGCCGAGCGCGCCGAGCAGCCGGACCACCGCCAGGATGTCGCGGTGGAGCAGGGGCTCGCCGCCCGTGAGGCGCACGCGGCGGATGCCGGCCCCGATGAGGCCGCGCACCATGGTCTCCCACGCGGCAAGATCGAGCTGCTCGTCGAGGTAGCCGTCCTGCTTGTCGGGGCGGCAGTAGATGCAGGCGAGATCGCATCGATCCGTGAGCGACAGACGCACCGACCGCGGCGGGGTCGCCGGGGCGGGTGAGCGTCTGGGCTGGAGGACGGTCAGCACGTGCATGGTCGCCAACCCTAGCGGAATTCGAGAGGGGGTGCCGGTGCCACGAGACGGCACGCAGCGATGGACGATGCGGTTTCGCCGCCACGGGCGCTAAGCTCTTCGACCATGACGGCGCGCATTCTCACGGTCACGGTCAGCGACACCCGAACCAGCGCCGACGACCGGTCCGGCCGTGCTCTCGCCGAGGAGCTCGCGGCCTTTGATGTCGTGCGGCATGTGATCGTCGCGGACGAGCCGGCGCAGATCGTCGAGCTCGTCCGGGGGGTCATGGAACGCGACGAGGCCGACGCCATCGTGCTCACCGGCGGCACGGGCATCGCGCCGCGCGACCTCACGTGCGAGGCCCTGGAGGCGCTGTTCGACAAGCGGCTCGACGGGTTCGGGGAGGCCTTCCGTCGTCTTTCGTGGGATGAGATCGGCGCGCTTTCCATCCTCTCCCGGGCTACGGCGGGGACCATCGGCACGCGCCTCGTGTTCTCGCTGCCCGGCAGCGAGAAGGCGGCGCGGCTCGGCGCGCGTGACCTCATCGCGCCCATCCTCGCGCACGCCGTCGACCTCGTGCACGGCCGCACGACGCACGGAAAGGCGGTCACGCCGTGAACGTGACCGTCCTCTATTTCGCTGCCGTCCGCGAGCTGGTCGGCAAGGACGAGGAGGCGATCGCGCTGCCCGAGGGCGTCGCGTCGATCGCCGCGGTCGGCGAGCACCTGTCGCGGCTGCACCCCGCGCTGGAAGGTCGCCTGAGCTACGTGCGGTTTGCACGCAACGAGGAGTTCGCACAGCCGGCCGATCCGGTGGCGGAAGGCGACGTCATCGCCCTGATCCCACCGGTCGCGGGCGGCTGACGCCCCGCAGGCCGAGCGGAGAGGCCGCCGGGAGCGCTCCGCTCGTCTCTCGCATTGCTACTTCCCGTTCCGATTCCCGTTCCTGTTCTCTGTTCTCTTCTGACGCGCCGGGCGAAACGGCGTCAGCTCTTCGCGTGCGTGTGGCCGTGGTGGCCGACGCTCGAGGGGGAGCAGCGCGCGTCCACCCACCCGACCCACGCCGCTCCGCTCGGGCCCCACTCGCGCTTCCAGATCGGCACACGCGACTTGATGCGGTCGATCAGGTCGCGGCAGGCCCGGAACGCCTCGTCGCGATGGGGCGCGCTCGCCGCGCACACGATCGCCGAGTCGCCGACGCCGAGCTGGCCCACGCGGTGGATGGCGCTCACGCGCGCGCCCGCGATCTCGGACTCGATCTCGTCGACGATCTTCTGCATCTCGCGCTTCGCCATCCCGGCGTACGCCGAGTAGTCGAGGCGCGTGACGGCGCGCCCTTCGCTCTCGTCCCGCACCACCCCCGAGAAGACGGCGATGCCCCCCGCGCCCGGGCGCGTCACGTTCTTCACCACCTCGTCGACGGAGAGGACGCTCTCGCGGACGTCGACCACGACGGAAGTGCTCACGGGGCTCATGGGTCTCGCCTCCAGGTGCCGGTCTTGCCGCCGGTCTTCTCGACCAGCGCCACATCGAACGTGATGCCGCGGTCCGCGGCCTTCAGCATGTCGTAGAGCGTGAGCGCCGCGGTGCTGGCGGCGACCATCGCCTCCATCTCGACGCCCGTGCGATCGCGCGCCTCCGCGCTAGCGTCCACGACCGCCATGCCGCCTTCGAGGCGAATCGCGATCTCGACGCGCGTGAGCGCGATGAGGTGACAGAGCGGGATGAGCTCGCTCGTCCGCTTCGACGCCTGGATCCCGGCGATTCGCGCCGCTGCCAGGACGTCGCCCTTGGGCGTCGCCCCCGACGCGAGGAGCTCGAACGTCGCCGCGCTCATCTGCACGCGGGCGCGCGCGACGGCGCGACGGGCGGTCACGTCCTTCGCGCCGACGTCCACCATGCGGGCGTCGCCGTCGGTGGTGAGATGCGTGAGCGGACTCTTCGTCGTCATACGGAGCCTCCTAGCCGCACAGGTCCGACATGAGGAGCACGTCGACCTCGTCACCGGCGCCGACGCCGGTGGCCGCTTCGGGGATGCACACCAGCGCGTCGGCCTGGGCCATCGTGGTCACGGCGCCGCTCGCCTGGTTGCCGAACGTGGTCACCGAGAGGCCGGCCTCGGCCCGAGAGACCACGGCGCGGGCGAACTCGAGGCGCCCCGCGTCGTGGGCGTGCGCGCGGGTCATGCGGGCGCGTGCGAAGGCAGGGAACGGCCGCGCGTCGCCCTGGAGCGCGCGCAGCAGCGGCACGCCGAAGAGCGCGAACGTCACCATCGCGCTCGCCGGGTTGCCCGGCAGTCCGATCACGAGCGCATCGCGGCGGCCGGGGCGCGCGAACGTGCCGATGGCGATCGGCTTTCCGGGCTTGATGGCCACGCGCCAGAAATCGAGCTGCACGCCCACCGCCTCGAGCGAGGGCCGCACGAGATCGTGATCGCCGACGCTCACGCCGCCCACCGTGACGAGCACGTCCGAGGCGTCGAGCGCTGCCGCGAAGGCTCGCTCGGTGGCGGCGCGCTCGTCGCGGAGGAACGGTGAAGGATGCGTGACCGCTCCCGCGCGGCGCGACGTGGCGCGCAGCGCGACGGTGATCGACTCGGGGATGGTGCCGGGGATGGGATCGGTGCCGGGGCGCCGCAGCTCGTCGCCCGTGGACAGCACGGTGACCTTCGGCCGCTTCGCGACCAGGACCTGCGCGCGATCGAGCGCCGCCGCGAGCGCGAGGTGCGCGGGCCGAAGCCGCGTGCCGCGGGTCAGCGCGATCGCTCCCGCGGCGAGATCGTCGCCGCGCCGGCGGATGTTCTGCCCGGGGCGCGTCCTCGCGACGAGCACGGCGCGCTCACCGTCACGCGCGACGTTCTCCTGCATCATGACGGCGTCCGCGCCGCTCGGGATCGCGGCGCCGGTGAAGATGCGCATCGTCGTGCCCGGCTCGAGCGCCGCGGGCACCACGCCGGTGCGGCTCTCGCCCTCGACCGGCAGCCGATACGGCGGCTCGCCGTCGAGATCGCGCGTGCGCACGGCGTAACCATCCATCGAGCTGTAGTCGAAGCCAGGCAGGTCGACGGACGCGGTGAGGTCCTCGGCGAGCACGCGGCCTTCGGCCTCCTCGAGGTCGACGGTCTCGCCGGCGAGCGGCGGTGATCCGAGCGCGAGGATGCGAGCGAGGGCGTCTTCGAAGCGCAGCATCAAGAGGCGGGAAGGCGTACCATGGACGCGATGGATGCGGGAGCCACGCTCTCCGGTGAAGTGCCCGTTCGCGCTTTTCGGGGCGCTCACCGCGGGCCTCCTGCTGATCGGGCCTGACGCCGCAGCGCAGCGGTCGCGGGTGCGGTTCGAACCGGACGACCTGGATCTCCACCTGGGCGGCGAGGCGGAGATCGATCTCCAGGTCGGCGCCATGAAAGGCGACGACTACGTCCGGGGCTTCGCGCCCGACTCCGAGCTCAGCCTGGGCATCGCGACGAACGCGCAGCCCGAGATCGACGGGACGTTCGGGATCGATGACGACGGCTCCTCGGCCTTCCTCGACAACACCCTCGTCGCGCTGCGCGTCGGCGTCGTCGACGTCCACGACCAGCCAATGTCGAAGGACGCCTGGGCGGCCGGCGTGCAGGTCGGGACGCGCCTGCCCACGTTGCCCGGGTCGCGCGGGATCGGGATCGAGGCGCTCACCATCGTGGGACGAACCCAGGGCCGGCTTCACATCTTTTTCGCGAGCGGCGTGCTCGTGGACTGCGCGCAGCTCGACGCCTTCGGCGCCCGGACCAGCCGTCCCACCGGCATCGAGCTCGGCGTCGATGTCGACGTGGACCTCGACGAACGGGATCGGTGGTCGATGAAGGCGGAGCTGAGCGGCGCGCGCTTCTTCACGCCCGAGGATCCGCAGCTCCACCTCGTGGCGGGCCCCGCGGTCAAGGTCACGCCGTCCGTGGAGCTGTCGGCGGTCGCGCTCCTCGGGTTCTTGAAGGGCAGCGATCGCCTGGGCGTCCTCGTGGGCGCCTCGACCCGCTTCAAGACCTTCCAGGTCAGACCTCGTCGGCCGTGAACGCGAGGACGTCGGCGATCGACGTCGAACCCGTCGTCAGCGCGACCAGCCGATCGAGGCCGATGGCGTTGCCGCCGCTCGGGGGCATCCCGCGCTCCAGCGCCTCGAGGAAGCGCTCGTCGATCGGGTAGACCGGCTTGCCGAGCCTCGCGCGCTCGGACCGGTCGTGCTCGAAGCGCGCGCGCTGCTCCACCGGATCGGTGAGCTCGCCGAACCCGTTGCACAGCTCGACGCCCGCGACGTAGAGCTCGAAGCGCTCCGCCACGCGTGGATCCTCGGGTTTCTTGCGCGCGAGCGAGGCCTGCGTCGACGGGTACTCGGTGAGGAACAGCGCGTGGTCGAGCGCCGCCAGCGCGGGCTCCACCGCGTCGACGAGGAGCCGGTAGAAGCGGTCCTCGTCGTGCGCGGCGAGGCGCAGCGTCTCGTCGGGCGCGATCCCCGCGAAGCGCTGGTAGGCCTCGCAGACGGTCACGCGCGCGAAGGGAGGCCGCGTGTCGAGGTGGCGCGCGCCGAGGTGCACCGCGCCGCCGGTGACGCGCGCCACGAGCTGCTCGGTGTCGCGCATGATCGCCTCCACCCCGGCGTGCGCGCGGTACAGCTCGAGGATCGTGAACTCGGGGTTGTGCCGCGCGCCGAGCTCGCCGACGCGGAACGCGCGCGTGATCTGGAAGATGCGCGCGTGCCCGTCGGCGAGGAGGCGCTTCATCTGGTACTCGGGCGACGTGCTGAGGAAGCGCCGCGGTTCGGTGTTCGCGATCCCGGTGGGGATCACCTCGAACGCGTCGAGATGCAGGTCGAGGCCGGGGCAGGGGACCGCGAGCGGCGTCTCCACCTCGACGTAGCCGCGCGATTCGAAGAACGCGCGCACCTCGCGCACGACGCGCGCCCGCGCCGCCAGCTGCTTCACGCTCACAGCGGCGCGAGTCCTCGCAGGAGCACGTCCGAGAGCTGCGTGGCCGCGCGGGCCAGCGCGCCTTGCTCGGCGCGGCCGAGCGCCCAGGTCAGCGTGATGCCGTCGAGCGCGCCGAACACCGCGCGCGCCGCGATGTGCGAGGAGACGTCCTGCCGGAAGTCTCCCGCGGCCTGGCCCTCCTGCACGATCTTCGCGATGGCATCGAGGTAGGCGAGGAACTTCGGCGCCGCGAACTCCTTCATGAGGCGCGTCGACTGGCGGAGGATCACGGTGATGACCTCGGCGAGCTCGCGCTCGCCCTCGAGGAGCCCGAGCTGCATGTCGATCACGGCGCGCAGCTTCTGCGGCGCGGTGTCGAGCTTGGGTAGCTCGTCCTGCATGAACGCGAGGAGCTTGCTGACGCGGTCCTCGAACAGCGAGACGAGCAGCTCCTCCTTCGACTTGAAGTAGAGGTAGATCGTGCCGTCGGCCACGCCGGCCGCCTTCGCGACCTCGCTGACGCGCGTCGCGTGGAAGCCGTTCCGGGCGAAGACCTTGATGGCGGCGCGGAGGATGCGATCGCGCTTGTCGCGAGAACGCCGCTTCTTGGCCGCCTCGCGGTCCTCGCGCGACCGGGCCGGGGCGGTCGCCACCCGGGCTGCGCGGCGTAAACTGAGTGAGGATTCACTCATTCGTGCCACGGGAAGTACCAAAGGCGCGCGTGGCGGTCAATCCGCAGCCCTGCTGCCGCCCTGCGCCCTGACCAAGAAGGCTCCGGGCCTCCGAGCCTCCTGTGAATCTCGCTCTTCAGCGAGCGCTGGTGGCGGCCAGCAGCAGCATCCGCTCCGCGAACGCGCCGATCTGCGAGCCCATCCAGGGGCCCAGGATCACGAGCGCCGCGACCACCGCGAGCAGCCGCGGCAGGTGCGCGATGGTCGGATCCTGGATCTGCGACGCCGCCTGGAAGGCTGCCACGATCAGGCCAACGATCGCCGCCACTGCGAGGATCGGGAGCACCACCGCCAGCGAGAGGAGGAGCGCGTTCCGGGCCTGCTCGACGAGGAACGCGGGGCTCACGCGACCATGCTCGGAGAGAGCCTCACGAGAAAAAACCTCAGTCGCCGTCGGCCGCGTCCGCGGCGTCGACCGTGCTGGTTTCGGGCTGGCTCGCTTCCGGCGTCGCGTCCTGGACGGGGCCGGTGTCCGGGGGCGGGGCCGCGCCGTCGCCGGTGATGGTGGTCTGCAGGTTCACGCAGGCCGGGTGCGTCGCCGTGGAGCGGTCGAGCGGGCAGCAGCGGTCGGAGCTGTTGTACGGGGGGTTCACCAGGCCGGTGCCGCCGTTGAAGGACTTCTGCGTCGCCGCGAGGCACACGAGGCCGCTCTGGCAGTCGTCATTGCCGTTCTCGGCCTGGCAGCGGTCGCCCTCGGCCTGGTTCGAGCAGGCGGCGAGCGTCACGAGGCCGCCCACGAGCGTCGCCATCATGATGCCAACGAAACGGATGCGACGGGCCCTGCTCATGCCGCCCCTTGATGGCATGGACGAGCGCCCGCTGGCAAGCGCGATCGCCGCTTCACGGCTTGTCCGCGCGCTCGCCGAGCTTTTCTTCCTTCGCCTCGACCGCCTGGGCGAAGAGCCCGACGTACTGCGCGGCGCTCGCCATCGAGAAGACGAGCGAGAGGTAGACCAGCGCCCGGCCCACCACCGTGCAGTCGACGACGCCCAGATCGAGGCCCGCGTAGCTGAGGTGGTACGGGTAGCCGACGAGGAGCGCGATGATGCCGATCATCTGGAGCGCCGTCTTGGTCTTGCCCTCCTGCCCGGCGCTGATGATGACCCCCTCGCTCGCCGCAACGCTGCGCAGCGCGGTGACGCTGAACTCGCGCGCCAGGAGCACGATGACCGCCCAGCCCGGCATGCGGCCCATCGGGACCATCCACACCAGGGAGGCCATCACGATCAGCTTGTCGGCCAGGGGATCGATGAGCTTGCCGAGCACGCTCACGACGTTCAGCTTGCGCGCGAGGTAACCGTCGAGAAGATCTGTGATGGCGGCGAGCGTGAACACGATCGCCGACCAGAAGCCCGCGCGCGGCGTGTCCTGGTCGAGCAGCCACAGGCACAGCGGGATCATCAGGATCCGCGCGAACGTGAGCAGGTTGGGGAGGTTGACGGCGTCCTGCGCGAGCGACCGCCGGACCTCCTTGCGCCTCGTCTTCACGTCGAGGTTCGACTGCGAGCCCTCGTCCTGCACGACGAGGGGTGTATCCCGCCTGGCTCCCGACGTCACGCGCTCGCGACGAGGACGCGACCTTCGCCGGCGAAGCTCACGAGGCCGCGCTGGCCGCACGGCGCTTCGCTCGGCGAGAGCGCCCGCGGAACGAGCCGTCCGAACCAGCCCAGCACCACCTCGCGCCGCACGCTCAGGCCTCGGTTGCCCTGGATCTCGAGCGTCAAGATGTCGCCGATCGCCTCGAGCAGAACCGCGCCGCGCCCGCGCAGCTGCACGACCGCGACGAACTCGCCCTCGCCGGTGGCGAGCCGGCCGTTCTCGAACACGAGCGCGCCATCGAAGCCCAGCAAAACCTCCTCGCGCACGAAGCACATGTCGTCCTCGTCGCCGAGCGTGAACGAGGAGAGGCGGCGGCCGTGCCGCGGCGCGAGCACGAGCTGCCCTTCGCCCGAGGCATGCACGACGGGGCTCGAGGTGCCGCCGAACGACTCGCCCGTCGACTTGCCCTTCGCCTGCCGCTCGAGCAGCTTCATCGAGAGCGCGTTCGACGAGGCCCGCACCGCCTCGAGGCGCGCCGCGAAGCCTGTCTCGGCCGCGGTCTTCACGAGCGCGATGCCCGAGGGATGAATGACGACGCTCCCCGACGCGGGGAAGAGGACGATCGAGTCGCGCGTGAGCGCCTTCGCGGGCGGCGGAGGCACGGTCGAGGGGCGCGGCGGGGGCGGGGGCAGCGTGCGCTTGCCGAACGCCGCGCGGGGCTCGGCCTCGGCGCGGGTCGGCGGCACTGCGATCACCGGGCGGCGGATCGAGGGCGTGCCCGACTCGTCGACCACGATCGACGCCGGCGCGCCGCTGGGCAAGCGGCTCAGGGCCGCGAGATCCTCCTCGGCATGCGGCGGCGGGACGCCGACCATGAGCGTGCGCCGGCGCCCGTCCGACGGAGCGAGCACGATCTGCGGCCCGGGAAGAGCCGGCGGCGGACCGTCGCGCGTGTCGGGCTTGTTCGAGTCGACGACGCGGTTCGAGCTGGGATGCCCGTCCGGCTTCGTCCGCACCATCTGGCCCAGCTCCACGGGCCTCCAGCTGTCCGGGGTGTCGTCCTTCGAGTCGCTGGCGGGCTCGGCGAGCTCGAAGCTCAGCTCGCCGGCATCGAGCTCCTCGAACGCCGCGGCGACGACGTCACGCACCTCGCGCGACGGGCTGGACTCCGCCGGGATGGGCGCCGGCGGCGCTTGCGAGAGGCGGCGATCAGCCATGCGCCGCGCCATCTGCGCGTGGCCGCCCTGCTCGAACGCGCGCTCGGCGTCGCTCAGCGCGCCGAGCCGCTCGCACGCCAGCCCGAGATAGCCCCACGCGCGCGTGTGCGCCGGGTTCACGGAGAGGAGAATCTCCAGATCGCGGCGCGCGAGCCCGGCCTGCCCGGTCTTCAGGTAACAGAGCGCAAGGTTCAGGAGAAGCGCGGGATCGCGCGGGCTCGAGCGGCGCAGCTGCTCGTAGATCGATATCGCGCGCGGATAGAGGCCGAGCCGGAAGTAGACGACCGCGAGGAGATCCTGGCCTTTCGCGTCGTGCGGCTGGAGGTGGAGGGCGCGCTCGAGCTCCTCCTTCGCCTCGTGCGCGCGGTTGTCCTGGAGCAGCTCGCTCCCGCGATAGAGGTGGAAGAGGAAGTCCTCGTTCGCCACCTCGTCGGGTCGATCGCTCTCCGGCGACAGGCCGATCGAAGGCGTCAGGCGGCGGGACTCGGCCTCGCCGCCTTCCGGCTCTCCGAACGGGCCCCTCTGCGCGCCACGCATCTCAGCGCAAGGCTACACGATGGAGCCGGGGCCGGGCGAGTTACGGGGAAGCGCGCGGCGGGCGGCGCCCACGAGCGCCCCCGCGGCGAGCGGCAGGAGCGCGATCAGCGCCGCCTGGCCGCCCAGGGGACCGAGCTCGGCGCCGCCCCAGCGGTTGCCCGCGACGTGGGCCTCGAAGATCCCGCCTTGCATGAGCGCGCTCGTGGCGAAGAGCCAGGCGGTATGGGCGCCCCAGGCGGGCCAGGCGCCGCGATCGCGGACCCACAGGGCGCCGAAGACGATGCCGAGCAGGCCCTGCACGAGGATGGCGCTGGGCGCGAACACGCCGAGCTCGCCGTAGGCCGCCGCCGCCGACGTCACGCCGCACGCGAGGATCTTGGGGAGCGGCGACTCGACGGTCACCAGCGCGCGCAGGACGAGGCCGTGCAGGAGCAGCTCGTCGCGCATCGCGTAGAGGCCGGCGGTCACGAGCGCGACCGCGACCGTGCTCGGGAGCGGGGAGGTGCGATCGAGGACGATCGCGCGCGTCGTCGCGAGGAAGGCCACGACCACCACCGCCGCCACCACGCCTACGAGCACGCCGATGCCCGCGCGCTTCGCGATGGCGCCGGTCTCCGGCACCGGCGCGGTGGGGTCGCTCCACGCGACACCGAGGCGACCGACGCCCCACTCTGCCATGACTGCCTGGCCGACCGCCGAGAGCAGCGAAGTGTTCTCCATGATCACGCCGCCGAGGCGGGTGCCCGCGTAGATGGCGAGGCCCCACGCGGCGACCTTCCACGCCGACGAGGCGGCGGCACGAGACTCGGCGGAGGAGAGGGGCTTCGGCGGCATCGGAAAGACTGAACCTTAGCGCGCGATGGCCCCGCGCAGCGACTCGCCTTGCGCGAGGAGGCCGGAAAGCCCGCCCGTGTGCAGGAAAAGGACACGCGCCTGCGCCCTGATCTCGCCGCGCTTCACGGCCTCCGCGAGGCCGAGCACGAGACGGCGATGCGGCCGATGGTCCTCGTGAACGTCGCGCGGTCGTCGCAGACGGCGAACGCCCAGGATCACCGCGTCCGCGAGGCGATCGAGGAGCACATTACCGGTCAGCTCCGGGGCCGAGGAGCGCGCGCCGCGACCGGATCCGCGACCCGCAGCAGGAGGATCGAGCGCAGCCCGCGCG
>JAYTHX010000140.1:0-16684 GCA_043732195.1 Polyangiaceae bacterium | reverse complement strand
GGCGCGCCCGATCAGCCCGAGCTCGGCGTCGAGCTCACCAACAGCTTCTGCCGCACGGATCCGGAGATCGCGAAGCACTTCGCGCGCGTCACGTTCCTGTCGGACGTGCGCTCGGAGCTCCGCAAGCTCACGACGCCCACCCTGATCGTCCAGTGCAGCGACGATCTCCTCGCGCCGCTCACGGTCGGCGAGTACCTCCGGAGCGCGCTTCCGCGCAGCACGCTCAGCGTGATCGAGAACGTCGGGCATTGCCCGCACCTGAGCTCGCCGAGCCGGAGCGCCAACGCCATCGACGACTTCCTGGCGAAAGAAGGCCTCTGACCCCGTGACCGCCGAACGCGACCTGCCTGCCGAAAAGGAGACCCTCCTCGACAGCGCGGCCTGCGCGCTGATGCAGACGTCCGCGGACGGTACGTTCCTCCGCGTCAACCGGACCTTCTGCAGCTGGCTGGGGCGAACGTCGGCCGACCTCGTCGGCAAGCTACGGTTCCACGACCTGCTCACGATGGGGGGACGCATCTTCCATCAGACGCACTGGGCGCCGCTCCTCCACATGCAGGGATCGCTCTCGGAGGTGAAGCTCGAGGTCCTGCACGCGGACGGTACGACGATCCCGATGATCTTCAACGCGATCGCCGTCGAGCGCGACGGCGTGCTGATCCACGAGCTCGCGGCCTTCGTGGCACGGGATCGCGATCGCTACGAGCAGGAGCTGCTGCGGTCGCGGAAGCGGCTAGAAGAGCTCGTGGCCGAAGCGACGCGCCTCCGCGACGACGCCAAGGATCGCGCGCTCTCCGCCGAGCAGATGATCGGGATCGTCAGCCATGATCTCCGCAATCCTTTGTCGAGCATCATGATGGCGTCCGCGCTCCTCGCGGGCGGAGAGCTGTCGGCGACCGAGCAGCAGCGGTTCGCGCGCAAGATCACGCGCGCCTCGGAGCGCGCGAACCGCCTGATCGGCGACATGCTCGACTTCACGCAGGCCCGCCTCGGAGGCGGTCTCTCCGTCTCCCTCGGGCCCATCGATCTGCACGCTGCCGTGTCGGAGAGCCTGGACGAGCTGCGGCTCGCGCACGCGGGCCGAGCGCTCCTGCACCTGCAGTCCGGCGATGGCACGTGCGTCGCGGATGCGAGCCGTCTGGAGCAGCTCGTCGGCAACCTGATCTCCAATGCGGTGGTCTACGGCCAGCCGGACGTCCCGATCACGGTCACCTCCGCCGTGGAGCCCGCCTCGTGCGCGATCTCCGTGCACAACGCCGGCGCGCCGATCCCGCCGGCGACGCTCGCGACCATCTTCCGGCCGATGACCCGCGGCGCCGCGGCGGGCAGCGCGAACCGCAGCGTCGGCCTCGGCCTCTTCATCGTCCGCGAGATCGCGCTGCGGCACGGCGGCGACGCGTTCGTCACGTCCACGGCCGAAGGCGGCACCACGTTCCGCGTGAGCTTTCCGCGCGCCTGAGCCGGAGCGTCAGTGCACCTTCTTCTTCGCGAGCGGGCGCGTGGCAGGACCGTCGAGGACCTCGCCGTCCACGCCGAAGCGCGAGCCGTGACAGGGGCAGTCCCGTCGGCAACGCCGTGAAGCTCTCGGAGGAGGGCGGCAGGTTTGACCTCGTCGCCGAGCGCGTCGATGAGAAGCGGACGCTCGCGACCGTCTTCGAGCGGTTCTCGCAGGCGAACAAGTACGCGCGCTCGGGCCTCGGCCTCTACATCTCCCGATGCATCGTCGAGGCACACGGCGGCCGGATCTGGGCGGAGAGCTCCCTGGGCGCGGGCCGCTGGTTCTACTTCACGCTTCCGGCGGCCCCGCCGGCGGGCACGCCCGACCCCTGATACTTTAGCCGAGCTAGCGCGCGGCGAACGGCTCGACCATGAGCGCGCGCTCGGGCTGCGCGTGACAGGCCTCGCGCGTGCGCTGCGATGTGGGACACTCGTGCGATGAGCACGGACCCCGCGGCCACCTCCGAACGCAAGCAGACCGACGAGGGGCTCGCGGGCGAACGAGAGAAGACGGACCACGCGCTCAGCGACAAGGTGGCGGTCATCGAGCAACGCGCCGACGCGGTGGTGGTGCGCGCCCGCGAGAAGGCCGACCAGGTGCTCGTTGTTGCGCGCTCGCTGGCCGACGAACGGCTCCTGCAGCCCGTCGCTGCTGAAGCCGCGCAGGACGCGATCAACGACGAGCGCGCGCGCGAGGACGTGCTCGTTCTCGCGGAGCGCGCCGCGGCCGACGAGGCCCTTCGTCGGGCGCGGGCTGCGAGCCTCGCGCGGCTCATCCCGTTCGAGCGTGACAAGACGGACCTCTACCTGCTCACGGAGCGCGCGCGGTCGGACGCGTCCGTCGCGCATCGTGACGACTTCCTGGGAATGGTGAGCCACGATCTCCGCAACCTCCTGTCCGGGATCTTCGGCAACGCCGCATTCCTCGTGGCCGACGCGAAGGAGAGCGACCGCGGAGAGCCGTGGCTCAAGGCCGCGCAACGGATCGAGCGCGCGGCGTCGCGCATGAATCGCCTGATCGGCGACCTCATCGACATCTCCAGCATCGACGCCGGCAAGCTGGGTCTGGTGCGCGTGATGACGGATGTGGAGACGGTGCTGCGCGAAGCCGTGGATACCTGGGCGCCGCCCGCGCTCGCGAAGGGCCTCGTGCTCACCTGTTCCCCCCACGGCCCCTTGTGGCTCGAGATCGATCAGGAACGGATCCTCCAGGTCGTCGGCAACCTGATCACGAACGCGGTGAAGTTCAGCGCCGCGGGCGGCGCCATCGCGATCGAGGTCGTCGAGCGGGGAGGGCAGGCGTGCGTTTCCGTCACGGACAGCGGCATCGGCATCCCGCCAGAGAAGCTCGACATGATCTTCGAGCGGTTCTGCCAGGTCGGTGGCAACGACCACCGTGGCCTCGGCCTGGGGCTCTACATCTCCAGGTGCCTCGTCGAGGCCCACGGCGGTAAGATCTGGGCCGAGAACGTGCCGGCAGGAGGGAGCGCCTTCTTCTTCACGCTCCCCGGGGGGCGTCGCCTGACCTCCCCACCGTCCGCCCGGAGCCCGAGCACGCCTCCGCCTTGACGCTCAGGTCGTCTTGCAGCCGCCGTTGCCCTTGCAGGTGTTCTGACCCTTGCAGGCGTTCTTGTCGGTCTTGCAGCCGCCCTGGCCCTTGCAGCCATTCTGGCCCTTGCACGCATGCTTCGCTGCGGGCATCGCCGGGGCGGCCGACGTCGAAGGCATCGCCGGTGCTGCCATGGTCGGGGCTGACGACGACGGATCGGCGGGGGGGGGCGTGGCGCCCTGAGCCGCGCAGCCCGTTGCGCCCGCAATCACTCCGCTCATCGCCGCCGCCAAGAAAACGCTCGTGATCTTCATCTGGGTAAACCTCCTCGGGACTGGTTGCCGAGCAGTTACGCCGCTGGGCACGCAGGAGTTTCGAAAAAAGCACGCGCAGCGCACCTGCGGGGCTCGGCGCGAGGCTGACGGTGGCTCCTGCTCCGATGACCCACACCGCGTCGATCTTCTTGCCGATCATGACGACCACGCCAAACCCCGCGAGCACGACCTAGAGCGGACCAACGAGCGAGTCAGCGCGGAGCGCGCCGGTGCGGCCGCCAGGTCGATGGTGCGCCGCCAAAGCGACCGGCAAAGATCGCGGCAACAGATTATTTGTGGCTGACGTCCCGGGCGATGGAGGAGGAGCAGCACGCAGGCCTATCCTCGCTCTCGCTCACTGGTCAGGAAAAGGGCGCGTGGTGCACGCGAGCGCCGGCTTCATGGCGATGAGGTCGATCGCACATGTGCAACTGTTGCAGCGATCGTTCGCAGGGCATTGGGTTTTCGCATCCGCCACACACGACGTTGAGCCCATGACGCTCTGGTAGACGCACGCCTCGCGTTCGCTTGCATCCACACCAGCCTCGGAGCTGGCGTCAGCTGTGGACGCCGGCTCTTCTTGGCGGCCGCACGCGGCAAGAAGAAGAACGAAGCCACGCCACCAAGAGCACCAGATGCGTACGCGCGAATCATTCCAGCTCGAGCGGCCAGCGCGGCGGGTGTGTGTGACAAATCGCCACGGTGGCGCTGTGAATTGCCGAGGGTGACCCGTAGCGTCGGGGAATGACGCTGAGCGACGGGTTCACGACGAGGACCGAGCGGCAACGCGCGACGATGGCGCCTCAGCGCAGGGCGGAGGCGCGGGCGCTCGAGTCGGTGGACGACGACGCGCTCGTCCGCTGCCTGGAGGAGCTGCTGCGCGTTCCGAGCGTCAGCGGCACTGCGGAGGAGAACGACGCGCAGCGCTGGTTCGAGCACGCGATGCGCGAGGGCGGGCTGGAGACGGACCTGTGGGAGATCCCGCTCGCGGAGACGCTCGCGCATCCCGACTTCCCGGGAGCGGAGGTGCATCGTGAATCGGCGCTAGGGATGGTCGGCTCGTGGGGCGCCGGCAGCGGGCCTACCCTCGTCCTCAACGGCCACATCGACGTCGTTCCGCCCGGCGATCTCGCGCAGTGGCGCGACCGCGCGGCCTACGCGGGCGTCACCCGTGACGGCGCGGTCTACGGCCGGGGCGCCTGCGACATGAAGGGCGGCCTGGTGTGCAGCTTGTTCGCCATCCAGGCGGTGCGCGCGGCGGGCATCCGGCTGCGCGGCCGGGTGCTGCTCGAGAGCGTCGTCGGCGAGGAGGACGGTGGGCTCGGCACGTTCGCGACGCTCCAGCGAGGCTACCGTGGTGACGCCGCGATCATCGCCGAGCCGACCGACCTCGCGATCATCCCGGCGTGCGCGGGAGCCCTGACCTTCCGGCTCCGACTCGCGGGGCGCTCGACCCACGCGAGCGTTCGCCAGGAAGGCGTGAGCGTGCTCGAGAAGTTCTGGCTCGTGTGGCGTGCGCTCGACGCGCTCGAGGTGCGTCGCAATGCGAAGAAGGACGTCCTCTTCGAGCGCTTTCCCTTGCCGTTTCCGCTGTGTCTCGGGACGCTGCGCGCGGGCGACTGGCCGAGCAGCGTGCCCGATCAGCTCGTCGCGGAGGGACGCATCGGCGTCGCGCTCGGCGAGACCATCGGCGATGCACGCCGCGATCTCGAGGAGGCGATCGCCGCCGCGTGCGCCGCCGACCCGTGGCTCCGCGAGCACCCCGTGGCCGTGGACTGGTTCGGCGGCCAGTTCGCGAGCGGCCAGATCCCCGTCGATCACCCCCTCGTGGACCTCGTTTCCGGCGCGCACGCCACCCTCGCGGGCGTCGCGCCGGACATTCATGGCGCGCCGTACGGGAGCGACCTCCGGCTCATGGTCGGGCTAGGCGGCATCCCGACCCTCCATTACGGGCCGGGCAACGTGAAGCACGCGCACTCCCCCGACGAGCATGTGCCGGTGGTGCATCTACGATCGGTCGTGAGGACGATGGTCCTGTCGATCCTTCGCTTCTGCGGCCACGACTGAGGTCACGCCACGCGTTCGGCGTCGCGGCCATCGAGGGCGGGAAGCTCCCGCGCGCACGCGAGCGCATGGTCGACCGCACGGCGCTTGGGAGCAGGCCCGCTCAACGTGCGGTCGCCACGAGCGCGACCGCAGCGATGCGCTCGACCTCGGCGTAGGCGTCGTTCTGCTCGATCTCCTCGCCGAAGACGTCGGGGTCCAGCATCCGGTACGTCCACGCGGCACCGGCCTCCGTGCACGCCTTCGCCAGCGCCTCGTGACACGCGTCGCGGCCGCCCACGATCGCAGCTCCGGTGTAGAGGACCAGTCGCCCGCCGGGCTCGAGTCGCGCCAGCGATTCGCGCGCGATCCGGACGGCAAGCGCCTCACCGAGCGCGCCGCCGCCGTCGCGATAGGCGCGGCTCGCAGCGTCCGCCATGTACGGAGGGTTGGCGATGACGAGATCGATCGGGCCCTCGACCCCCTGGAGGACGTCGCTCTCGACGATCTCGGTCCGGTCCTCGAGCTTCGCCAGCGCAACATTGGCGCGCGCGAAGGCGAGGGCGCGGTGGTTGATGTCGCCGAGGACCACGCGGTCCGCATAGCGCGCCGCGACGAGCCCGCCGGCGCCGCTTCCGCACCCCACGTCCACGGCGCGCCTCGCGCGGCCTCGTGCTCCCTCGCGCTCGATGAGGTCGCAGTAACGATACGTGTCGGGTCCGAAGAACACGTCATCGGCGCCGGTCGTCGGGTATGCCGAATGGGCAAACGCGTCTTCGCCGCGGGTCGACACGCGCACCAGCGCGCGCATCTGCGGCCCTTCCTCGACGAGCACCCGGGCCTGTAACGCGAGCCCGGCGATGTGCGGCGGCAAGAGCTCGCGCGCGAAGGGCCGGCTCCAGCCGAAGACGTCCCGCAGCGAGCGCGCGGAGGCGCGACCGCCCGCGTGCGCGCGTTCGTTGACCCGGCGGTGCGTCTCGGGGCTGACGGTGACGAACTCGTACCCCGTCCTGCGCAGCTCGCGGACGAGCTCGACGAGCGCCTTCGTCCGCTCGGCATCGAAAGAGCTCGGCCCGCCCATCCCCGGATGCTGAAGCAATCGAGCGCCGCCGTCACGGCGATTCGGCGGTGGACGGCACCCCCTGCCAAGCGCGGCCTGAGCCGGCCGATCACACGGCGGGCGGGTCCATCGCGCGCTCGAAGTGCCGGTGCCGCGCGATGGCCTTGACGAAGTCGGGGAGCGCCTGCTTCGCGCCCGCGTGCAGGCCCACCAGCATTCCCGGATCCTGCTTGCCCGACGGCAGCTTGGCAGGCGCGCCGGCCTGGTCGACGCGCTCGGCGCCTGCGCCGAGCGCGAGGATCGCCTTCGCATGACGGTACTGGTGCTTCAGGAACTCGGCGGTGTTGCCGACGCGCGCCAGGAGCTTGGGAGCTGAGCTTTCAGCTGTTCTCCGAGAATCCTCGGGGAAGGCGCCGGCCTCGATGGCCTCCCAGAGATCGCGGCGCTGCCAGTCGGCGTCGGCGCCGCACAGCTTCACCAACTCGTCCCAGTCGAGACAGTGCGTGCCGGCGACCGGGCGCCAGTGGAACTTCACGAAGGTCGACTTGCCCTCGGCGTTCACGAGGCGGAACGTGTGCACGCCGAAGCCCTGCATCATGCGATAGCTGCGCGGTAGCGCTCGATCGGACATCACCCACATGAGCATATGGGTCGATTCCGGCATGAGGGATACGAAATCCCAGAACGTATCGTGGGCACTTGCAGCCTGCGGGATACCGTTGTGGGGCTCGGGCTTTAGGGCATGAATGAGGTCCGGGAATTTTATCGCGTCCTGGATGAAGAACACCGGCATGTTGTTGCCGACGAGATCCCAGTTGCCCTCGTCGGTGTAGAACTTCACCGCGAAGCCGCGCACGTCATGCGGGGTGTCGGACGAGCCGCGTTCGCCGGCGACGGTGAAGAGCGGCGTGCGCTTGCCGGCCTCGGCGAAGATCGATGCGCGCGTCACCGCGGCCATCGAGGCGTAGCACTCGAAGTAGCCGTGCGCGCCGTTGCCTCGATGCTAACGCGGAGCCGAAGCCAAGGAGGCCTCGGATGAAAGCACTCTGCTGGCACGGTCACAGTGACGTGCGCGTCGACAACGTTCCCGATCCCACCATCCAGTCACCCACCGACTGCATCGTGAAGATCACCGCGAGCGGCATCTGCGGCTCGGATCTCCACCTCCTCGACGGCTTCGTGCCGACGATGGAATCCGGCGACATCCTCGGCCACGAGTCGATGGGCGTGGTGGTCGAGGTCGGCAGCGCGGTGAAGAACCTCAAGAAGGGCGACCGCGTGGTCGTGCCGTTCGTCATCGCCTGCGGCGACTGCTACTTCTGCAAGAAGGGCCCCTTCTCCTGCTGCGACACCTCGGCTTCTCGCACATGCTCGGCGGCTTCCCCGGCGGTCAGGCCGAGTACCTCCGCGTCCCGTTCGCGGACGTCGGCCCGCTCAAGATCGAGTCGGACCTGCCGGACGACAAGGTCGTCTTCCTCTCCGACATCTTCCCCACGGGCTACATGGCGGCCGAGAACTGCGGGATCGAGCCCGGAGACACGGTCGCGGTGTGGGGCTGCGGTCCCGTCGCGCAGTTCGCCATCAAGAGCGCGTGGATGCTCGGCTGTATCGACGCGGTGGGCTGCGAGGCACACTCCACCGGCGGTCTCGACGCCGTCATCGACAAGGCGAAGAGCGCCGTGATGCTCACGACCGATCGGGCGCACGTGCTCCGGCAGGCCATCTTCTGCTGCCGCAAGGGCGGTACGCTCACGGTCCCCGGCGTCTACGTCGGCCTCCCCGACAAGATCCCGATGGGCGCCTTCATGAACAAGGGTCTGACCATGAAGAGCGGGCAGACGCACATGCAGAAGTACATGAAGCCGCTGCTCGCCAGGATCGAGAAGGGCGAGATCGATCCCTCGTTCGTCATCACGCACCGCGTGAAGCTCGACGACGCACCGGCGGCGTACGCCACGTTCCGCGACAAGAAGGACAAGTGCATCAAGGTGGTCCTCCACCCGTAGCGAAGGCGTCGGTGATCGCCCCGCAGCAGACGACGAAGCGCGGCTGGCCTCCGCTTCGCAAGCATCCCGCGGCGTGATATGTGCGACCAGTGAAACGCCTCACCGCCCTGCTGGTCGCCTCGCTCGGACTCTCGCTCTCGGCCTGTGACGGGTGCCACAAAACCGTCCCCACCGGACCCGAGGCGAGCGCAGCCGAGGCCGCAGCGCCGGTCCCGGCGGTGGTCGATGCCGGTCCCCCTGGCGACGGCGGCCGTCATGCGGTGCCTGCCGTGCCCTGGGCTGCCATTCCCGGCGCCACCGCCGCGCTACTGCCGAACATGAGCATCGCCGACCGCTTCCAGGTCGAGGCTGCGGCAAGGCCACCGGGGTTGAAGGTCAACGTCGAGGCGGTGTTCGCGGCCCTCGAGAAGGCCGGCTTCGTGTTGTTCGAGAAGAAGCAGCACCTCGGTCAGACGTTCGGCGCCCGCTACTGCATGGGCGCGCGCTCGGTGAAAGGAAAGGCCGAGACGGACCCGACGCAGCTCTACGTGAGCGTGTGCGAGTTTCTCAACCCGGAGGTCGCCGAGCAGAGCCGGGCGTACTCCACGGAGCATCTCAAGGGCATCCCGAACCGCACCATCCACACCAAGGGGCAGACGACCCTCACGGTGCGCGGCGAGTCCGACGCCGCCGAGACGGCGGTTGCGCTCACCAAGGCGCTCGCCGTCTACGACGGCCTGTAGCCCCGAGCCGAGCTCCACGCGCAAAAAAGCCCTCGCCGCGTCGTCGCAGCGAGGGCTCCTTCGCATCTCTCAGCCGATCAGAAGATCGATTGGGGGAACAGTGTGCCGTCGTCCGTGCACTTCTCGCCGAGATCGGTCGAGGGGAGCGCAGTGGCGGTCGTGCTGTTGTTGATGAGGCCAGTGACGAAGTCGTTGAACTTGCAGCCGCCGTCGCCGCCGTCGCCGCCGCCGCCTTCGATGAGGCCCGTGTCGGGCGTGGAAGTGTCAGGCTTGTTGCCGCCGCCGTCGCCATCGTCACCGCAGCCGACCTGGAGAGCGGCAATGGCGACGCAGAGCGATACGAAGGCGAACGTGATCTTCTTGTTCACCATCGTCGACCTCACTGCGGATCGCCGGAGTACGGCGTCCTCAAGTACGGGAACGTGGCGTCGAACTGCGACTCCTCGTTGAGAACGGCGTCGTGCAGGATGGTCCCGCCGAACGCCGCCTGCGGGACGAAGTAGCCGAGGATGGCGGTGAGCTCGATGTCGACGACGTCGTCACCGGGGCGACGGCCGTTCGGAAAGCCACCCGTGTCACAGGCCGGGCCCGGGACGACGGTGTAGCAGGTCGCCTGCGTCTTGCCGGCGGGCTTGCAGTTCGCGGCCGGGTCGAAACAACCGGCTGCGCCGAGACCGCTCAGCAGGTTGGGCTTGGCGAAGTTGCCGCCGGTCTGCGCGCCGACCCCCTTCGTGGGGAGCTTCGTGTTGAGGCGGAGCATCTCACCGACCGAGCCGGTCACGTTCACGCCGGGAACGCCCTTGAGGAAGATGTCCACGAGGTCGGTACGCGCCACGGTGGGGCCGGGGAAGATCGGCGTGCTCGCGCCGCCGAAGATCGCCTGCAGGATCACCGGGAGCGTCGGGTTCGTGACGTAGTCGATGAACTGCGTGTCCTTCGACGGCTCGCTGGAGTTCCAGCGGTCCTTGTCGGCGATGCCGATGACCACCTCGTTCGTGAGCGGCATACCGAGGCGCGAGACCTGCGTCCAGGCGCCGCCTTCCTTGGTCGGCTTGTCGTAGGTCGCCTCGGGGTTGATGAGGCGGGCCTGCCGCACGCTGGCCGTCGTCCAGCCGCCGAGCACGGGGCGCGCGGTGGTGGCGGCCGTCTTGCCGTCGCTCGTGAGGCACTTGGTCGGGATCTCGAGGGCGATCGAGGTCACGTTCTTCTGCGTCGTCACGTCGAAGGGCGAGCCGTTGTAGGCATTGCGGTTCGCAGGTTCGATGATCGTGCCGAGAGGAGCGTTGACGAGGTCGAAGATGAGGCCGAGGTTGACGCGGAAGCCCTCCTGGCGCTGTCCCACGAATACCCGCGCGTTGTCGGCGCAGCCGTCGAGCTTGACGGGATAGACGTGCGCGTCCGCGTACGCCTTGTAGGCGGCCGTGGATTTCTCAGCCTCGCCGAAGGTGCGCGCGCCGATGTTGTCGATCGGCTTTCGGAACGTGGTCTCGTTCGTCGTCGCGTGCTTCACCGGCGTGCCCGCGCCGGAGCGGCGTGCGCCCTTGATCACGTTGATCGTGTAGGACTCCTGAACGTTCAGGACGGACGTCTCGTTCGCCGCGGTGACGGGCGTCGGCGCGTCCTTCACGGTGATGTTCGCCTGCACGGTGGGGACGGAGTTCTTCTTGCCGCCGACGTCGAGGGTCACGCCCTTGCCGCCGCCGGCGAGCGAGTTCTTGAAGCGGAACTGGAACGTCAGGTCCTCGACCGCGTCGCCGCTGTTCTCGACGTGGATCTCGTAGATCGCCTCGGGGTCGAAGCTGAAGTAGTTTGGTCCGCCGTAGGCGTCCTGGAGCGGAATGTAGTTCGCCACGATCGTGGTGTATTCCGACGTGCCGTCGCCCTGGATGCGATCGGCCGCGTAGCTCTGGAACATGTAGAAGTCCGTGCCGTCTACCTTCGGGTTCTTGGTGATGAACGGGGCTTCGCGGTGGCTCGAGGCCTCCGCGTCGCTGACCACGCTGAACGATGCGGCGGCAGTCAAGAGGACCGCAACCAGGAGATTGTGTCTCATCGAAAATCCCTCCAAGCTTCACATGTCGAGAACCGCGTTGGCAGGATGCCTCTCGCGTTCGCATTCCCGCGCTCTGAACGAGAGGCGAGCGTTTTCCGAGCATACGGGCTACGCCCGACGATTCCGAGTAGATCGCTTTTCCTGCACCGATTTTACATTCGCTCGAAAGCGCGCGCCGCGATGCGGCTAAATGCCCTCTTCATACGTTACTAAAACCATGGATCGACGGTCCGTTTACGGTTCGCTGACGCTCGGGGTCGGGGTCGCAGTCTGCCTGCTCGTCTTCGGCCGGTCGCCGCGCGTCGCAGCGGACGCCGGTCGCATACCGACCGACGTCGGGGAGGTGCTCGAGACGCTTCCGGTCTCGATCGCGCGCGGTCCGAACGGGGAGATCAAGGCGCTGCGCCGCGCGCTCGCCGCGCGGCCGGACGATCTGCCGCGTGCGGTGAGGCTCGCGCGTCTCGACATCGGGCTCGCGCGCGAGCGCTCCGATCCTCGCTATCTCGGTCATGCGCAGGCCGCGCTCGCCCCGTGGTGGAACGCCGAGGACGCGCCCGTCGAGGTGCTCGTGCTCCGCGCGACCATCGAGCAGTCGCTCCACGACTTCGACAGCGCGCTGCGCGATCTCGACCGCGCCGTGCAGCGCGACCCCCAGCACGTGCAGGCGTGGCTGACGCGCGCCGTGGTGCTCACGGTACGAGGCCGGTACGGCGAGGCGCGGGAGAGCTGCGCGCACGTGGCGCCGCTCACCTCCGAGCTGGTCCTGGCGGTGTGCATCACCGGCATCGACAGCGTGACCGGCCATGCGGGCGAGGCCGGTGCGCGGCTCACCGGTGTGCTCGCGCGCAATCCCGAGCTCGCTCGGGAGGAGCGTTCCTGGGCGCTGTCCTCGCTCGGTGAGTACGCGGTGCGGGCAAACCGTCTGGACGAGGCGGCCGCTCATTTCGCCGAGACGATCGCCCTCGACCCCGACGACAGCTACGCGCGCGCTGCCGCCGCCGATCTGGCGCTCGATCGCGGCGACCCACAGGCCGCGCTCGAGCTGGTCCGCGGCCGCGAGATCAACGACACCCTCCTCCTGCGCATTGCGATCGCCGAGCGGCGCGCCGCCACCCCCGAGGCAAAGGCCCACACCGACCAGCTCGCCGCCCGGTTCGCCGCTAGCAAGCTCCGGGGCGACGTGGTCCACCGGCGCGAGGAGTCGCGGTTCCAGCTCGACCTCATGGACGACCCGGCGGAGGCGCTCGCGCTCGCCATCGCGAACTGGGAGGTGCAGAAGGAGCCGGCTGACGTGCGTGTGCTCCTCGACGCTGCACGGGCAGCCCACCGGCCCGAGGCGGCGAGCGGCGTGCTCGCCTGGATCGCGCAGACGAAGCTCGAGGACCCGTTCATCGCGAGGGTCGCGAGCGAGCTGCGCGGGACGGATGCCGCGCCATGAGGACCTTCCTCGCGCTTCTTGCATTCCTGGCGCTCGCGCTCGTGACGGGTCCGGCGCTCGCGCACAAGCCGAGCGACAGCTACCTGACGCTCGACGTCGACGGCGACACCGTCCACGTGCGCTGGGACGTCGCGCTGCGCGATCTCGACTACGCGCTCGACCTCGACAAGGACGAGGACGGTCGCATCACGTGGGGCGAGGTCGAGGAGCAGCGCAGCGCGATCGAGGCCTATGCCTTCGCGCGCCTCGGGCTGCGCGGCGATGGGGACGCGCAGTGCACGTTGGTCCCGTCGCGGCGAGCGCTGGCGGTGGTGAGCCACTCCGACGGCACCTACGCGGTGCTCCACCGCGACGCGCGCTGTCCGCAGCGGGTGCACGGCCTCGGCATCGACTACACCCTGTTCTTCGAGGTGGACCCGCAGCACCGCGCCATCGTTCGCATCGATGCGCCGGGCTCGAGCCGCACGCAGGTGCTGTCGAAGGCGAACCACGTGCTGCGCTTCGACCTCGACGAGGCGGGGCGGCTGCGCCAGCTGAAGAGCATCGTCGAGGAGGGAATCTTTCACATCTGGACGGGCTACGACCACGTCCTCTTCCTCCTCGCGCTGCTCCTGCCGAGCGTGCTCCGGCGCGAGGCGGACGGCCGCTGGACGCCCGTCGCGCGGCTCCGGCCCGCGCTGCTCGACGTGCTTCGCATCGTGACGGCGTTCACCGTGGCGCACTCGATCACCCTGAGCCTCGCCGCGCTCGGCGTGGTGACGTTGCCATCGCGCCTCGTCGAGTCGGTGATCGCGGCGAGCGTCGTGCTCGCCGCCGTCAACAACGTTTGGCCGCTGCTGGGCAAGGATCGCTGGGTCGCGGCGTTCCTCCTCGGCCTGATGCACGGCTTCGCGTTCTCGGCCACGCTCACCGACCTGGACCTGCCGCGGTCCAATCTGCTGATCACGCTCTTCGGGTTCAATGCCGGAGTCGAGCTCGGACAGCTCGCGATCGTCGTCGTTTTCGTGCCCATCGCCTTCGCCGTGCGGCGCACCACGGCCTATCGCCGCTGGGCCCTCGTCGGCGGCAGCGTGCTCATCGCGCTGCTCGCTACCGTCTGGCTCGTCGAGCGCGCGTTCGCGCTCAAGCTGATCTCGTGAGGCCGAGCGCGCGGCGCTACCGCCCCGCGAGCACGCTGTCGATCTCAATCCGCAGCTCGGGCCGCGCCTGCGCGAGCTGCTGGAGGACGTGCTTCGCGCCGCCCGGATCCAGCGTGAACAGCGAGCGCGCGAGCGCGGCCACCACGCGCGCGTCCTCCTTGGGCCCGAACGCCTTGTTGATCAGCGACCCCACCAGGCCCTGCGCCGGTGGGATCAGCCGACCGACGAGGAACGCCACCACGCGCGCGCGGCTCTCGAACGGCGCGAGCGCGAGGGTCGTGGCCGCGGCCACGCGCAGCTCGGGGCTCGCGGGGCTCGTGCCGATCAGGATCCGCCCCAGGCGCTCGATGGCCCAGTCGTCGAGCGTGCGCAGCCGCTGCAGTCCTTCGACCGCGGCGAGCCGCACGGGATCGATGGTGCTGTCGAGGACGCCGAGGATGAGCGCGTGGGCGCGCGGTCCCCACAGCCGCACCGTGGCGTCGAGCGCGACGACCGCGAGCGCCGGCCTGTCGGCGCGCACGAAGCGCACCGTGAGCTCGCCCCCGAGATCGGAGCGCACGTCGGGGATGGCGCGCAGGAGGTCGTCGGCCAGCGCCTCGTCGGCGCGCGAGTGGAGCGTGACGAGCGGCTCGAGCCCGCCGAGCAGGACGGGCAAGGAGGCCGCGCCGGTCGCGCGCATGAACGCGACGAACCGCGCCCGCAGCTCGAGGCTGGGAGGCTGGACGCGCCGTGCCTCGAGCAGCGAGCGCGCCGCGACCGGACCCGCCACCGAGAGGATCGGGAACGCCTCCTCGGGACGTTCCAGCTTGCCGCTGAGCAGCTGTCCGGCAAACGAGCGCGACGGCGCGGGATCGCGGAGCACACGCAGCGCGCGGTCGATCGCCTCGCGCTCGTCGTTCCGCAGGCCCGGGTCGACGAGCCGACCCTCGAGCCACGTCAGCAGGTCGCGCGCGAGCTTCACATTGCCGTCGGTCACGGCGCCGCGCAGCGCCTCGGCGAGCGACTGGATGGCGACGTTGCGCGTGCTTCCCTCGGCGGTGGTGGTCACCTTCGCCAGCGCATCGGCGGTGCTGCTCGCGAAGTCGGCGGCGACGGGCGTGGCCGCGAGCGAGGCCCTGCGGTACTGCCCGCTGCCCGAGGCGCGCTCCTCGTCGATCAGCGTCCGCAGGTCGGCCCGCAGCGATCGCACGTTCGGGTGCCGGTGCGCGGGATCCTTCTCCAGCGCCTTCAGGATGATTCGCTCGAGCTCGGGATCGAAATCCGCGCGCACCTTCGAGGGCGGCCGCGGGCGCTCGGTGACGTGCATCATCAGCACCTCCATCGGGCGCGTGCTGAGGAACGGGAGCACGCCAGTGGCGAGCTCGTAGAGCAGGACGCCCAGGGCATAGACGTCGGCGCGAGCATCGACCGGCTCGTTGCGGATCTGCTCCGGCGCCATGTACGCGGGCGTGCCCACCACCTTCCTGGAGTCGGGGAGGCGCACGAGCGTCGCGTCGTCGTCGTCGAGCTCCTTGGTCTTCTCCTCGGGCACCCAGTGCGCGATGCCGAAGTCGCAGACCTTCGCGAGCTCGCTCGCGTTGCCCTCGTCGTCCTTGCGCTGTACGACGACCACGTTCTCGGGCTTGATGTCGCGGTGCACGACGCCGGCGTCGTGCGCGTGACCGAGGCCGGCGCACGCCTGCGAGACGAGGTCGACGAGCCTCGCGACGGGCAGCGGTCCGTCGGCGTCCAGGATCTGCTGCAGGTTCTTGCCGACCAGCAGCTCCATCACGATGTAGAGGATGCCGTCGGGCTCCTGTCCGTAGTCGAGAATGCGTAGCACGTTGCGGTGGTCGAGCTGGCTCGCGGCGAGCGCCTCGGCGTAGAAGCGCGCGCAGTAATCCTGGCTGTACTGGAGGCTCGGGTGCAGCACCTTCACGGCGACCGGCCGGCGCAGGACGGTGTGCACGGCGCGATAGACCTCGCCGCTCGCGCCGCCGCCGAGCAGCCCCTCGAGGACGAAGCGACCGTCGGCGAGGGCGCGATCGCGCAGCGACCCGGGGGCGCGGCGCGAGGCCGTGGAGGGCCCGCCGCCGCCGGTCGTGCGCGAGAGCGCGGCGACGTGCTCGGTGCTCAGCGTGTTCCTGATGTTGCCCGGAGGCTCGGTGGTGCGCTTGCTCCCTGCGGTGGCCAGCGCGAGCGGCCCCAGCGCGTCGCGCGGCGACTCGGGCGGCATGGTGGGCGTCGCATCCTTCTGGGCTGCGGCTGCGGCGCCGAAGAGCTCCTGCCGGAGCGCGGCGCCGTGCTCGTCGTCGAGCGGCGAGAGCCGGAGCGGGAAGGCGCCCGCGTCGTCCGGCGCTCCGGCGGGCTCGGCGAGGACCACGAGCGGCTCGTCGAACCCATCCACGTAGATCTCCAGTACGTGCGTGCTCGCGTCGATGGGCGCGGTCTCCAGCGGCAGATGTGCGATCTCCCCGGCCACCGCCACCCAAGCGAGGTATCCGCGGTCCCGACGGTCGGGCCGGCGTGTGGTGATGACGGGAAGGAGCGCACGCATCGGTGCCTGGGGATGAAACCACAGATCTCAGCGCCGCACTCCATGGCGACTGTGGCGCGCCTGCGTGGAGTGGGAGCGAGTGGGCAATTCCGCGGCAAGCGGAACGCTAGCCCGACCATGCGTCCACGCACGTTATCGCGGACTGACGCCTGGCATGCGTGATGCTCCTCGCCACGCCAGGAGCGTGGAGAACGGCATGCGGTTGCTGATCGTCGAGGACGACCCGGACGGACGCGAGCTCCTCGCAGAGATCTTTCGCATGCACGACTGGGTGGTTACTGCGACAGCGACGCGGTGCGAAGGTCTCGACGAGATCCGCCGCAACAC
>JAYTHX010000139.1:0-40197 GCA_043732195.1 Polyangiaceae bacterium | reverse complement strand
AACAGTCGATGCAGCCCGTGACCGTCGTCCAGCCTGGAGCAAGCCGCTCGTCATCTCCGTCGCAGCGCGGGCGGCGTTCGATTCGCCCATGGCTTCATGCCTCGTCGATCGGGTTGACGGTCATGGCGATGAGCTTCGCGAGGGAGCCGTCGGCGTTGGCGGAGGATGCGACTCCTGCCGCGACCGAGCTGCCCGAGACTCTCTCGCTCGAAGACGCGCTGCGCATTTTTCGACACCGCGGCCTCGATCTCCTCATCGCGGATGCCGCCACGCGCAGCGCCGAAGGCGCTGTGAAGATCGCTGGCGCCGTTCCAAACCCGATCGCCTCGGCGAGCGTCGGAAACGCGTTCACGTATGCGACGACCAACTACAGCAAGACGAACTGCTACTCGAACGGTGCCGAGTGCAGCCCCTGGATCTACAACGTGGGCGTCACCGACTCGGCCGCGATCGAAGACTCGCTCTCCGGAAAGCGGGATCTGAGGCTCCGAGTCGCGCGCAACGCGCTGGCCGCGGCGAAGATGTCGCGGGTCGACGCCGAGCGGACGATCGCCTTTCAGGTGAAGTCGACCTACGTGCAGGTCGCGCTCGCCGCACGTGGCTTCAGGTTTGCCAAGGACATTGCGGCGACGCAGGCGACGACCCTCAAGAAGGCGCAGGACCGCTTCAAAGCCGGTCAGATCAACGAAGGCGAGCTTCAACGGATCGAGGCGCAAGAGCTGGGGGCCGAACAGATGGTCGACAACGCGCAATACGCGCTTCGCGCTGCGCGTTTCGCCCTCGCGTTTCTGCTCGGCGTGCGAGGGGAGGTGCCTGACTTTACCGTGGAGTCCGGCATTCTCGACTTCTCCGTCCCCGCGGCGCTCCGCGATGCGACGGGACCCGCGCTGCTGCGAACGGCATTCGACCACCGGCCGGATCTCGCGGGACTCGGCTACTTGAAGCAGCAGGCCGAAGCCCAGATCAAGCTCGTGCAGCGCCAGAGGTTCCCCGACCTCACGATCGGCGTGAACTACGCGTGGGGCGGCTATGGCGGAGTCTCCACGAACGGCCCGCTTCAAGGCCAGACGATCACATTCAGCGTGTCGGCGCCCATTCCGGTCTTTTACGGGCTCCAGGGCGAGCAGCGCCAAGCCGAAGCGCTGCGCGACACCAACGGCCTTCAGGAGGCGAAGGCGACCGCGCAGGTGGTGACCGAGGTCTCGACGGCGATGGCCGCTTTCGTCGTCTCGAAGAGGCTCGTCGAGCGCATGGAGGGACCGCGCCGGGACGGAGGCGGCCTTCTCCAGAGCGCCAGGGGCGCGTTCGAGACCGAGGCGACGTTGTACGAAAAAGGCGCGGCGAGCCTCACCGACTATCTCGATGCGCTCCGCACGTACATTGCGACACGCACGGAGTACTTCGGGGACCTCGCGAGCTACCGAACCGCCGTCTATCAACTCGAAGCCGCCGTCGCGAAGGACCTGCAATGACGCGGAGATCGATGATGGGGACGCTGGGCCTGACTGCCATCGTCGCGGTGACCGCCTCGATGGTTCCGCTCCTCGCGCTCGCGGACACGGGCGGAGATGCGGCGAGCGCGACGGACAGCGGCGCATCGCAGGTGGACGACGGCGCCGCCGCCGATTCGGGCGCGGAGCCGCCGCCCGCTACGCTCGCGTGCGACGGTTCGCTCTGCGCCACCACGAACGGGTCGACGTGCACCATCGGCCGGCACGTCGGCGGGGGTGCATCGACCAACACCTCGACATTCGCTACCGCGCTCGGCGTCCTCGGGGTGGCGCTCGCGCGGCGCGGACGGCGACCGGAGCGGCTTCAGCCATGAATCGACGTGTGTTCTCGACGCTCCTCGCCGGGGGCTCGCTGGTCCTCGTGCCAGCAACGGCGAACGCCGACGTTGCGGGCGCAGCGGCCCCGGTCGACGTCGTCATCCGCGACGCGCCGCCCCCCCACCGGCGCGTCGTCGTCGCGTGGAATCCTCTCGCGCTCGTCGCGATCGGCAAGCTCAGCGCCGACGTGGTCATCACGCCTGCGGATCACCACGGCCTCGTGCTGAGCCCGTTCTATGCTTGGGCGACGACCCGGCCGATCTTCGTATTCGACGACGCGGGCAGCTCGACACAGCTTCCCGAACAGCGCTTTGCGGGCTTCGGGGCCGAGCTTGGATACCGCTACTACGGAGAGAAGGGAGGGCCGCGCGGGTTCTTCGTCGGGCCGTCGCTCATCGTCGGCTGGTTCAACGCGAAGGCGCAGAACGGGAGCACGACGAGCTACGTCGACTACGGCGTGGCCGCGGACGTCGGCTACCAAGCGCTCATCGCAGACAGCGTCTCGCTCAGCCTCGGCGGCGGCGTCCAGTACGTCGCGCCGACGCGATCGATCCCCGACCAGCAGTTCCCGGCCTCGATTTACGCGAACAACCGCGTGAGCCCGCGCGTGCTCTTCGCTGTCGGATGGGCCTTCTAGGATGCGTAGCGCGCTCGCTCTGGCAATCTTCATCGGCTTCGTGGCAGCGGCCTGCTCGTCGGAGCTCGTCGCGCGCCCGCCGCCGCCCCCGGTGAACTGGAGGTCCCTCGAGGTGCGACCTCCGCTTCCTGACGCCGGCCCGACCAGCGCGACTCGGAAGGAGCGAGCCGCCGGTGATGCCTATCTCAAGGCGCTCGAGTCGCCGGGCTTCGCGGAGCTCGGGCGGCTCCTCGACGAGGACGTCCACTTCGCGTTCGCCGGTTCCAAGGACGTGCACGGGCGCGAGAACGCCATCCACATGCACGACGTGCTGCTCGGGGCTTTTGACTCGCGCAGGTTCGTGACCACGCGGGGACTGCTGACCGACAGCGCGCAGGTCATCGAATGGACGATGACCGGGGTGCACAGGGCATCGCACAAGCGGGTCGCCCTCCGAGGCCTGACGCTCCTCTCGACGAAGGACGACGGCTCGCTCGTGGACATCCGCCTCTACTTCGACGAGGCGCTTGTCAACGCCCAGCTCGGCGTCGGGCCCAGGGGTCTGATAGACCTTCCTCCGCCTCCGACGCCCACGGCTGCGCCCCAGGAAGTCCAGCAAGTCCACAGTGCCGAGGAGAGCGCGAACGCAGCCGTGGTGCGCGACTCACTCGAGGCTTTCGAGAACAAAGCCGCGCTCGCATATCTCGCGACGATGAGCGAAGACGTAGAGGTCACGACGCTCGAGGCCGCGAAGCCGGCGCGCGGAAAGACCGACGCACTCGGGTACTTCAAGGCGATGCACAAGGCGATCGCGCAGCTCGATACCGGCATCGACAACATCTGGGGAATAGGCTCGTTCGTCGTCGTCGAGTATCACATCGTTGGCGAGCAGCGCGGACCACTGGGGTTCATACCGGCCCAGAAGGACAACTTGTTCAAGATGTTCGTCGTCGACGTCGTCGAGCTGCAGGGCGGGAAGATCGCCCGCGTCTGGCGCTTCGACAATCCTCGCCAGATTCTGCTCGCTCCCTGAGACCACCAATGAATCCTCTTCTCCGTTTCAGCTTATCGCTGCTCATCGGCTTGCTCGCCGGAACCGCCGGCTGCAACCACAAGGCAAGCGCCCTCGCGGCGCCTCCCAGCGGCAACGAGATCCTCCTGACCAAGGATCAGGTCAGCCGCATGAAGATCGCCACCGTTCTGGTGGACCTTCAGAACGTCGACGACACGGTGCTCACGAGCGGCAAGGTTGCGTACGACGACCAGAAGGTCATCCACGTCTTTTCGCCGGTCGCCGGGAAGGCCGTCAAGGTGCTGGGTCAGCTCGGCAACCGCGTGAAGAAGGGGGACCCGCTGATCGTCATCGAGTCGCCCGACATCGGTGTCGCGACGTCCGACGTAGGCAAGGCGCGGGCTGACCTGATCGCGGCACAGCACGATTTTCAGCGACAGAAGGAGCTGCTCGAAACGCACGCCGCTTCGCAGAAGGACTTCGAGGTCGCCTCCGACAGCTACCGCAAGGCCAAGGCCGAGATGGAACGCGCCGAGCAAAAAGCGAGACTCTTCCGTCAGGGCGACGTGACCGGTCAGACTTACACGCTGCGGGCCGACCTCGAAGGCGAGGTCTTCATGAAGGCGGTCTCGCCGGGCATGGAGATCGCCGGACAGTACGGCGGCGGCACGCCCGTGGAGCTCTTCACCATCGGCCAGGCCGACAAGGTCTGGGTGCTGGCCGACGTGTTCGAGCTCGACGTGCGCAGAGTCAAGATGGGGTCGAAGGTCGTCGTGAACGTCGCGGGTTGGCCCGAGCGCAACTTCGAGGGAACGCTGGACTGGATCAGCAGCGCCCTCGATCCGAGCACCCATGCGACGCGGGTGCGATGCACGTTCGACAACGCGGACGGCGCCCTCAAGCCGGAGATGTTCACGAGCGTCAGGATCTCGGTGGATGTGAAGCGGGCGATAGCGATCCCGCGCTCGTCGGTGTTGCGCTTCGGCGACCAGACCGTCGTCTTCCTCGACCGTGGACCGGACAAGCAGGAAAACGAGCGCTTCGAGCGGGCTCCCGTCACGGTCGACGAGGGCGAGGGAAGCGAATGGCTGACGGTCGGCCACGGCCTCGAGAAGGGCGACAGGATCGTGACGGCTGGCGCCATCCTCCTGTCGTCGATGCTCTGAGGATCCGCCGATGATCGAGAAAATCGTTCGATTCGCTCTCGCCGCCCCGGCGTTCGCCATCCTGCTCGCGATGGCGCTGATCGGGATTGGCGGCTACTCGTACACCGAGCTCAACATCGAGGCGTACCCGAACCCGGTGCCGCCCCTGGTCGAGGTGATCGCGCAGCCGCCGGGGTGGAGCGCCGAGGAGACGGAGCGCTATGTCACGGTTCCACTCGAGGTCGGGCTCGCGGGGATGCCCGGCCTGGATCACGTCCGGTCGCAGTCGCTCTTCGGTCTGACCGACGTGAAGTGCTACTTCAAATGGGGAACCAAATACGAAGATGCACGGCAGGAGGTCATCAATCGACTCCAGTTCATTTCGCTTCCGGCCAACGTCCAGGCGACGATCTCGCCGTGGAACGCGATCGGCGAGGTCTTCAGGTATACGGTCGAGGGCAAGGGTTATAGCGTCCAGGAGCTGAAGACTGCCGAGGACTGGATTCTCGAGCGGCAGTTCAAGCAAGTTCCCGGCGTGGTCGACGTCGTCAGCTTCGGCGGCGAGACGAAGCAATTCCAGATCGGCGTCGATCCCTATCGCCTCAAGGGTCACGGCGTCTCGCTGCAGCAGGTCCAGCAGGCCATCCAGAACGCCAACGTGAACTCCGGTGGCCAGCGCCTCGAGATGGGCGAGCAGTCCTACGACATCCGCGGGATCGGCCTCCTCCGCAATGCGCACGACATCGAGGATATCGTGGTCGTCGACATCAAGGGCACCCCGGTGCGCGTGCGCGACGTGGCCGACGTCAAGATCGGCGGCGCGCCCCGCCTCGGCATGGTGGGCATCGATGATCGTCCGGACGTCGTCCAGGGGACGATCCTGATGAGGTACGGGGCGGCCACGCGGCCGACCCTCGATGGCATCCACGCGCGCATCGACTACATCCGCAAGAATCACATCTTGCCGCCCGGGATGGACATCCGGCCCTACTACGATCGCGGCGAGCTGGTCGCTCTCACGACCTCGACGGTGATGGAGAACGTGCTGGTCGGCATCAGCCTCGTCACCATCGTGCTCCTCGTCTTCCTCGGCCATCTACGGGCGGCGCTGATCACTGCCGTCACGATCCCGCTGGCTCTCCTCGGCGCATTCACCGGGATCGTCTTCACGAAGATGTCGGCGAATCTCATCTCGATCGGCGCCGTCGACTTCGGGATCGTCGTCGACTCCTCCGTCATCGTGATGGAGAACATCTTTCGGCATCTCGGCACGCACGGCCGGGGCACGATGAAGCAGCGCGTCCTCGCGGCAGCGCACGAGGTCGGTACGCCGATGGCGTTCTCGACGTTGATCATCGGCAGCTCGTTCATTCCGCTGTTCACGATGGCGGGCGTGTCGGGCGTGATCTTTTCACCGATGGCAAGAACGTACGCGTTCGCGATCGGCACGGCGATCTTGCTCGCGCTGACGCTTCTGCCCGTCCTCGCGTGGAAGTTCATCCCTGCCAGCACGGAGGAGAAGGAGCCGCTGGTGATGCGCGCGTTGCACCGCGTCTACACGCCGGTCGCCGACGTCCTTCTCAAGCATCCGAAGGCCGCGCTCGTGCCGCTCTTCGTCGTCCTCCTCGCATGCGCGCCGCTCTTTCCGCTCCTGGGCGGCGAGTTCATGCCGAAGCTCGAGGAAGGAAACCTCTGGATACGAGCCACGCTGCCGATGAGCATCTCTCTGACGCAGAGCGCGAAGTACGTCGACCACATGCGGAGCATCCTCCGGGGCTGCCCCGACGATCCGAAGGTGGCGTGCACGCCGCAAAACCAGAAGCACCCCGAAGTGCTCGCGGTCACGTCACAGCTTGGACGGCCCGACGATGGAACCGACGTCACCGGGTTCTTCAACATCGAGCTCTTTGCGCCCCTCAGATCGTTCGACGAGTGGGAACACGGCATGACGAAGGACAAGTTGACGGACGAGCTGAGCCAGGAGCTGCGCGAGGCATTCCCCGGCGTCGTCTTCAACTTCTCGCAGATGATCGGCGACAACGTCGAGGAAGCGGTCGCGGGTGTGAAGGGCGAAAATTCCGTCAAGGTCTTCGGCCCCGATCTCCTGGGAAACGAGAAGAACGCCGACGCGGTCGTCGAGACGCTCAACGGCGTCGCGGGAATCAAGGACCTTGGCAAGCTGACGACCCTGGGGCAGCCGGACGTGAAGATCTCTCCCGACCGCAAGGCGTGCGCCCGGTACGGGCTCAATAGCGGTGACGTCATGAGCGTCGTGCAGACGGCCATCGGCGGCCAGGCAGTGACACAGCTCTACGAGCGAGAGAAGGCGTTCGACGTCACCGTTCGCTGGTTGCCGCAATACCGAACATCACTCGAGGCGATCCGCGAAATCCAGATCTCGACCCCCGACAACCTCATGGTGCCTCTCGGTCAGATCGCGAAGATCGAGCTCGTCGACGGGCCGTCGACCATCTTCCGCGAGGACGGCGAGCGGTACACGCCAGTGAAGTTCTCGGTGCGCGGCCGCGACCTCGAAGGTGCCGTCAGCGAGGCGCAGCAGAAGGTCCGGGCGAAGCTCTCGGAAGGCTACGGTAAGCGCCTCGAGTGGTCCGGCGAGATCAACGAGCTCCGCGAGGCGCAGCACCGCCTCCTCCTGATCGTGCCGCTGACGCTGCTGCTCATCACCTTGTTCGTCTATGCCGCCGTGAAGATGTGGATCGATGTGCTCATCGTGCTTCTTCACCTTCCGCTCGCGTGCACCGGCGCACTGATCGCGCTCCTGTCGACCCGAACGAACTTCTCGGTCTCCGCGGCGATGGGCTTGCTATCCGTCTTTGGCATTGCCATCCAGGATGCGATCCTCGTCGTGACGTACTTCCAGCAGATGCGTTACAAGGAGGGCCACTCGGTCCGTGATGCCGCGCGCGGGGCGGCCGAGAAGCGCTTTCGGCCGGTCCTCATGACGACTCTCGTTGCCATGCTAGGCCTCATGCCGGCAGCCTTGTCCCATGGGATCGGTGCGCAGTCGCAGAAGCCACTCGCGATTGCGGTCATCGGCGGCTCCTTGATGCTGGTGCTGATGACGCGAATCACCCAGGCGCCGCTGCTTCTCCTGGCGCACGAGTGGTGGGAGGCGCGCCAGGTACGCCGCGGTCGGCCGACCAACCCGTTCGCCGTCGATGACACCGACGCCGAGCCGGCAGGCGACCAGCCCGCGCTCGACACCGCCCGGTGAGGGGCACCGCGCGCGCACGAGCGCGGCGGTTCGCGTGGAGATGTCGCGCGGCGCGTGGGTCGCTGAGGCAATGCTGGGCGCGGACTTCAAGGGCGTCGTGTGCCGCGACTCCTATGGGGTCTACACGAGCCAGGACGAATGGTTTCACGGCTACTGCGGCGCGCACACGATTCGCGAAGCCAAGAAGCTCGCCGAGCTCCAGCCATGCGCCGAGACCGGGGAGTTTCGCGATCGGCTGACTGCTTTCTACGTCGCGGGCAAGGCGGCCGCCAAGAGCTGCGATGCGAGCGCGCGCAGAGGCGCTCGCATCCGCCTTGGCCAGATCGTCAGCAGCACCAACGGGGTCGCGTTCCCCGACATCGTTCGGCTCCGAGAACGGCTCGACGTGCACAAGGCGGGCGTCACGCTCTTCATCGATCGGTCCGACGTCCCTGCGACAAGCAACGCGAGCGAGCGCGACATCCGCGCGCACGCCCGGCATCGCGCGATGGCTGACGTGGTGCTCCGCCGGGTCACGGCGTGGAGGCACCACCCCTGGTCAGCGCCCGTTAGGGGGCTTGCAAGACGCACTCGATGTCGGAGCTCGTCTCGGTACGGACGGAGCACACACTGCCGTAACCGTGGTCCGCGCAGAACGTCTGAGCGCAGCTGCAATCGACGGTCCCCGAGCAGCTCGCCGGCTTCGGCTGGCATGCGTACTTCCAGTCGTTTTCGCAGCGGCCGCCCGCCTCGAGGTGCCTTCCCGGCGGGCACGTCCCGGCGTCGTCCGGGATGATGAACGCTCCGCCCACCGTCCGATGGCCGACGCAGATGTCTCCGGCCTTGCAGAGGCAGGGGTCGTTGTCGAACGCGTCGCCGCCACCGTCGATGGGGTTGCGCGCGTCCGTCGTTGCGCCGTCGCCGCTTCCGTCAGCCTTGCCGCCGCCGCCGTCCGGGGGATCGGTCCCGTGGTTTTCGCCGAGGGTGACAGCTCCCGAGCAACCCGCCGTGAGCGCGGTCGCGCAGGCGGCGCCGATCAACAGTTTTTTGAAATGAGTAAGCATGGTCGACGTGACCTCCGCTCATAACTCGCCGTTCCGCGACGATTTGATCACGGGCTCGAGTCGATTTCGCGGGCAAGGCTCCGCACGCGCGCCGCCTGCACGGTATTCGGATGGGCAGCGAGGAACGCATGCGCCGCGGACGACGCTTCCTGCACCCGCCCCGCCTGCGCAAGGGCTTCGATCCGGATGACCTGCGCCTCGATCGCGAGAACACCGTGCGGGTGGCGCTGCTCGTACTCTGCGACGGTCGCGAGCGCGGCAGCAGGACGTCGCCGGTCGAGCGACTCCTTCGCGCGTTCGAGGAGGGCGAGCTCAGCGTCGACGGACGACGCCGCGGGTCGCGGGCCGTCTTCCCTCATCGGCGCAGCCGTGGCGGCCTTGGCCCGTGCCCTCTCGGTCGTCGTCGTCGTCGTCGTCGTCGTCGTCGTCGTCGTTGGCGGCGCCGGCGTCGGGATCGCGGATAGCGCGAGCGGCGCCGCGGGGCTTGGTGGCAGCTCCGTCGCCTCCGCGAGGCGGGACGAAGAAACGACGCCTTGCGCTGCCACGCTCGCTCGCGGAGCCGCCGCTGCAGTCGTCCCGACCGATGGGCCGTCGGACGCCGGCCCCACGCGCGCGATCTGCCATGCGCCGCCCGCCGTCAGCGTGCCGACCATCGCGAGCACGATCCACTTGCCCGCCAGCCACTTGGCGGCACCGATCGGGACCTTCATGGCCGCCGGCGCGATGCTCGCCATCGCCGCGCCGACGCCGACCACCCCCGCGATGCGCGCGCGCGCAGCAGCCGAGGGGCCGCCGCCGCGGGCCGCCGCGAGGAGGCGAGCCTCCTCTGGCGTCGCGCCGTCTGTCGACCAGTGCTCCAGATCGCTCACGGTGCCCCCATGGCGGCGACCGCGGCTCGGAAGACGTCGCGCGCCCGACGGATCCGCGATGCGACCGTGCCCGCGGGAATGCCCAGAACCTCCGACACTTCGATCATGGTCATTTCCTCGAGCTCGAAGAGGACGAAGGCGACGCGAAGGTCCTCGGGCATCGAAGCGACGATACGGTCCGCCGCCGCGCACGCCCGAGCGCGCCCGAGCAGCTCCTCGGGGTTGAGCTGACCGTCCATCGCGTCGTGCTCCTCGACGAGGTCCTCCCTCTTGCGGAGCTTGGTTCGGAGCATCGTGCGCGCAACGTTGATGGCTGCTCCCACGAGAAACGATCTCTCGGCATCCGTCGGAATGTCCGGGAGCCTCTTCGACGCGACGAGAAAGACCTGCTGCGCGGCGTCTTCAGCCTCGGCGGACGAGAGGCCGAACCGACGCGCCGTGCGCCAGACGACGTCGAGGTGATCGCGGAAGAGCCGCGCCAGCCGTTCGCCGGCGGCCTCTATCCGATCCGGAACGCTCGCGGCAATCAGCTCCACCCGGGGAGAATCGCCGCCCGCGCCGGTTTTGATCACGGAGTCCATGCGGCACCCAGCGAAATTCCGGCGGACGGGATCCAGGCGGGGATCTGGTAGACCACGGGTGAAGGCACGAACACGAAGGATTCACGGTTCATCGTCGAGGCGAGGCCGACGTCGAGCGAGCCCCGGAAGATTCCGAGATGGGCCGCCAGACGCGTGAGGAGGCCGACCGTGACCCACGGACGCCTGCGCTGCACGGTGCTCGGTCCGCCCGTGCCGGCGGCGTTCAGCTGTCCGAGCTCGGCAAACGCGCATGGGCGGAAGTCGAGGATCGCACCGCCGAAGGCGAACGGGCAGGCGTCGACACGGCTCCACGTCCAGTCGAAATCGCCGCCGAGCCCGCCCTCGGAGATGGTCTGCGACAGACTGCGAAAGAGGGTAGCGCGAAACGAGGGCCCGCCGGCCCGCGCGACCTCGACGTGCCCCCCGAGCGCGAGAACAGGCCGCGAGGATATGAAGAGGAGAAGCGCGGCGTCGGGGCCGAGCGCGAGCGACCAGCGCCTCCGAGCGCGCGCCGGACCACCGGGCGGAGCGTCGATGCGCTCGGGCAAACGGAGAGGGGTCTTGCTCGCAGGGCTCGCCGGGTCATCCGGCGGGGACGCGGCCGCATCCGGCGGCTGCGCCGACGGAGAGCCAGAGCGGGACTTGGACCCCGGATCCGAGGCAGACGTCGACGCGGACGCCAGGCCCGACGCCTCCGCCGTGCTCGCGTGTGGATCGACCGACAGGGCGATCATCAGGGCAAGGGCGCGGGTGGCCTGCGGACAGCTATCTGCCGAGAGGCGTCGACTCACGGCGCTCCCGTCGCCGCCGCGGATGACGAGATCCACGCGGTACGTCGGCCCCTCGTGCGCGATGCGGACCTCGAAGCGGCGCGCCGGCTCCCCGTCCCGCGCGAGCCGCGCACGCGGGGCCCTGTTCACGATCTCGCGCGCCAGCTCGTCGCGCGACTCGCAGTCAGGCGCAGCCGCATACTCCAGACGGATCGGTTCTTCATCGCCCGCAGCGCGGGCAAGCGATGCCGCCGCGACCGGCGCGAGCGCGAGCGCGACGAAGACCGGAGAGGAGCACCTGCGTACCAAACGACGCCCCATCTTGGCACTTCTCGTTCGCCAGACAAGGGTTCTCAGCGCTTGCACTCGCCACAGCCCCGGCGAACGTCGGCGTTCCGTCCCGCGCTGCCCCTATGACGAAGCGACAGGCGCCGTGCCGATCTACGGCCCCTCCGAGGAGCAACCCCCGTTATTTGGAGCGGGCCGGCGCGGTGACGTAACCTTTGCTTCATGCGGCAGCGGCTTCTGGGCCTTACTCTCGTCCTCGCCGCTGCGCATGTCGCAGGGGGCGCGGACGCAGCACCACCGACCGGCGAGGGGCCGCCCCCTGGCGCGGCGCGGTCGAGCACTCAGTTCGCGCTTCGTCGCGAAGAGGCCGGCGGGCCCGATGGCGTGGCCGCGCGGGCGCGGGCGCGGGCGGGTGACTGCGCCGGCGCGCTCCCCGCGTTCGACGCGGCGATCCGCGTGACCATCGAGCCCACGCTGCGCCGCGATCGCGGCCTCTGCCACGAGAAGCTCGGCGATCCGTTCCCGGCGATCGAGGACTACCGCGCGTACCTCGTCGCGCGCGCCGACGCCCCCGACGCCGACCAGATCCGCGATCGGCTCGCGCGCCTCGAGGAGCAGGCTGGCGTCGGCGGCCCCTCCGCGCAAGCGGTGAAGGAGCGCGACAATCCCAGCGGCTTCAAGGCGAGCAGCCAGTTCGCGCTCGGCACCAACACCGCCAGCTCGTCGTCGTCGTCGAGCAAGGACATGAAGCCGCTCGGCCCGAAGAACGGGGAGCAGGAGCGCAGCTTCGACTACTACGCCGGGCAGGAAAAGATCGCCGACGCGGCCGAGGGCTCGCCGCTCCGCTACGGCAGCGGCTTCATCCTCGGACCGTTCGTGTCGGTGCCGCGCTACTTCGTGGGTGATTCGCAGATCGGGGTCAAGAGCGAGCTGAGCTACGCGGTGGGCGCGGCGCTGCGCTACTCGTTCAGCAACGCGCTGACGTTCATCTCGGAGCTGGGGTACGCGGGCATCGGGCAGTCCGGTTCGCTCACCGCGTTCAGCGGCCCGACCGTCTTCGCCGGGCTCGAGCTCCGCATCCCGATCAGCCCCTATGCGAGCGACCAGCTCCTGCTCGGCATCGGCCCGGGCGTGGAGCACTACACGCTCTCGGGCAGCGACGGCGCGCTCAACGTCTTCACCGGCCGCGGTCGCTTCGGCTACCGCCACGTCTTCGGGTCGTCCGTGGGCCTCGAGATCACCGCCGACGGCGGTCCCGCCTACTTCAAGTCGAGCACCGGCGGCGCCGGCAAGCTGGTCGGATTGATCGGCGCCAGCTACGCCGTCGTCATCGCGTTCTGATCGCTAATTCGGGGGCGACGCGCCCGGGCCGGTCGGCCGCTCGTTGCTACCGGGCCGGTCGTTGCCGGGCGCGACGGTGCCGGCGAGCGGCGCGTAGCCTTCGCGCTTGTAATAATAGTAGTGGTAGTAGTTGTACTCGTGGCGGTTCAGGTTGACCGCGTTGAGGACGGCGCCGGCGATCGGCGCGTCGACGTCCTGCAGTGTGCGTAGGCCCGAACGGCACAGGTTCACGCTCGTCTTGAACGCGCGCACGACGAAGACGACGCCGTCGACGAGGGTCGAGGCGATCGCCGAGTCGGTGACGGCGACGATCGGCGGGCTGTCGAGCACGACGCGATCGAACTTCGACGACACCTCGTCGAGGAGGCGCCGGAACTTGTCGGACGAGACCACGTCGGCCGAGTTGGGCGGGATGGGGCCGCAGGGGATGCACGAGAGGTTGGGGACGATGGTGGGCTTCGCCACCTCGTCGATGGTCGCCTCGCCGAGGATGGCGTTCATGAGGCCGATGTCGCCGGCGCGATCGAAGATGCGGTGCAGGCGCGGACGGCGGAGGTCGCAATCGATGATGCAGACGCGCTGACCGCCCTGCGCGAGCGAGACCGCGATGCTGACCGCGACCGTCGTCTTGCCCTCGGCGGGCGCGGCGCTCGTGACGAGCAGCCGCTTGTACGGGTGGTCCGGGTTCATGAACATCAGGTTGGTGCGGAGCGCGCGCGCGGCCTCTGCGATGCCCGACGTGGGCCGCTCGTGCACGAGCAGCTCGGGCGCGAGGGTGGTGGTGATGCGCCGCGCCTTGCGCCGCTTGCCGCCGACCTTCTCGCCGCCCTCTTCCTCCGCGATCTCCGGGAGGAGGCCGAGGAACGTGACGCCCAGCTTGTGCTCGACGTCCTCCGGGGTCTTCAGTGTGTTGTCGAGCTGCTCGCGCAGGATGGCGAGACCGAGACCGAGCACGAGTCCGATGAGCAGCGCGATCGAGACGTTGACCGACACGCGGGGCGCGATCGGCTCCTTCGGCTCGACCGCGCCGTCGACCAGGCGGATGTTGTTCGTGTTCATCATGCGGCGGAGGTCGGCCTCCTTCAGCTGCTCGAGGAGCACCGCGTAGAGCTTCTCGTTCTGCGCGCGCATGCGGTCGAGCCGGTGGAACTCCAGCTCCTTCAGGTTGAGATCGACCGCCTTCTTGCGGGCGCCCTCGTAGAGGCTGGCCTCGCCGCCCTCCTGCCGCTCGATGATGGACAGGTCGCGCGCGACGGCGCCCTGGATGTTCTTGATCTCGTTCAGCAGGTGGGTGCGGGCGAGCGCGATCTTCTGATCGGCCGAGCGCACGCCGGGGTGGTTCTCGCCCTTGCCCTCGGCGATGAGCTCCGCGCGCTCGCGGGTGGCGGCCTGGAACTGCGTGCGCAGCGCGCTGAGGAACGTGTTCGCGAGGAGCTCGGAGGCCGGCACCTGGTCGGGGTTCTCGGCGGTGATCTTGCCGAGCTCCGAGGCGCGTGCGCCGAGCTCCTGGCGCCGCATGCGGGTGCGCGTGAGCGCGGAGTCGTACTCCTGCATCTCGAGGCGGATCATCTTCGAGAGATCCTCGAGCGTGCTCGAGGGGAGATCGTTCAGCCGCTTGAACTCGTGGAGCGAGTTCTCGGTCTGCTCGAGCTCCTGCTTGAAGTGATCGAGCTGGCCGGAGAGCCAGACGACGGTGTCGCCCGTCGCGTTGACCATCTTCTCGAGGTTCTGCTGGATGTACGTGCGGGCCACGGCCTCGGAGAGGCGCCGCGCCTGCGCGGGGCTCGTGTCCTGGATCTTGACGAGGACGAGGCGGCTGCCCTTCACTGGCTCGATGTTGAGGCGCCCGCGGAGGCTGGCGATCGTCGACTCGAGCGGGGCGGGGGTCTTCGGCGTGTAGCCGAGGAACGCGGCGTCGTTCTGGAGCGAGAGGTCACGGACCACGCCCGAGAGGACGCGGTCGCTCTGCATGATGCGGTACTGGGTCTCGTAGTACTCGCGCGTGTCCCAGATCGCGCTCCAGCCGATGATCGGGTCGGCCTTGTTGCCGAGGGGCTTGATGACGTCCGGATCGAACTCGAGGAGCGTCTGCGCCTCGTAGATCTTCGGGAGCGTCTTCGAGTACGCGAGGGAGGCCGCACCGAACACGAGCACGATACCGACCACGATCGCCCAGTGCTTCTGCACGGCGCGCAGCGATGAGAGGACGCCGCTGAGCGCGCTCGACTCGGGCTCGAGACCGCTCTTCATGCGGGCGGGGTTCAGCTTCGTCTCCGGTTGCTCCACGTCGTCCCAGTCTCCTCGTAGCGCGAGGGCGGTGATTTGCCTGTTGGTTGCCGGGGAAGCAAGTTGTGTTCGCCAGTAGGTGAGACACTTGCCCACACCCACGCAAAAGACGCATGGAACGCGCGGAATGCCGGGTGTAAGAGCCCGGGATGCGCAGCCTCGACCGCCTCGGCCTCGCGACCTTCGTTCTCGCCCTCGCCGGCTGCGGTAGCGATCCGCCGCCGGTCGCGCCCGCGCCGCCTGCGAGCACCACCGCGGTCTCCACGGTCAACACCGTCCCCGGCCTCGGCCCGGCGCCCGGCGCGTACGTGCCGTTGCCGCCGCGCTTCGAGAGCCCCGGCGGCATGTGGATGCCCACGCAGATCACCGCCCACGGCCCGAAGCTGAAGGAGCTCGGGCTCGCCATCGACCCCAAGGAGCTCTCGGATCCGACCTCCGGCGTGCTCTCCGCCATCGTGAGCCTGGGCGGGTGCTCGGCGTCGTTCATCTCGACCGACGGTCTCATCGCCACGAACCACCACTGCGCGACCGGCGCGCTCCAGCACAACAGCACGCCCGCCGCGAACCTCCTGAAGACCGGCTTCCTCGCCCGCACCCGCGCCGACGAGAAGAACAACGGCCCCTCGGCGCGCGTCTTCGTCACGCGCGCGCTCACCGACGTCACCGCCAAGGTCACGGACGGCCTCGCGAAGGTGACCGACGATCGCCAGCGCTACCTCGCCATCGAGAAGCACCAGAAGGAGCTCGTCGCCGCGTGCGAGAAGGGCAAGAGCGGCCTCCGCTGCACGGTCTCGACCTTCTACGAGGGCGCCCAGTACGTGCTCATCGAGCAGCTCGAGATCCGCGACGTGCGCCTCGTGTGGGCGCCGCCCGAGGGCGTCGGCAACTACGGCGGCGAGATCGACAACTGGCGCTGGCCGCGCCACACCGGTGACATCTCGATGTTCCGCGCGTACGTCGGCAAGGACGGCCAGCCCGCGGACTTCGCGGCCGACAACGTGCCGTATCACCCGCCGCACTTCCTCAAGATCGCGAGCGAGCCGCTGCGTGAGAACGACCTCGCGCTCGTCGCCGGGTACCCCGGCCGCACGAACACGCTGAAGACGCGCCCCGAAGTGGCCGAGGCCATCGAGTGGAGCTACCCGCGGCGCCAGAAGTACTACGAGGAGTACCTCGCTCGCCTCGCCGACGCGACGAAGGACGACAAGGAGGCGCAGATCCGCGCCACGTCGTACGTGCGGCGCTTCGGCAATTACCTCACGAACACGAAGGGCCAGATCGAGGGCCTCACGAAGGGCGGGCTCGCCGCGCAGAAGGACAAGAGCGATCAGGAGCTGCGCGCGTTCATCGAGGCGGTGCCCGCCCGCAAGGCGAAGTACGGCACCGTGCTCGACGACATCAAGGCCGAGATCGACAAGGGCGCCGCGCGCCGCGAGGCCGACCTCGAGCTCGACGAGCTCCAGCTGCCGAAGCTGATGAGCGCCGCAACCCTCATCGTACGCATGGCCGAGGAGCGACCGAAGCCCGATGCGGATCGCAATCCCGAGTTCCAGGCGCGCACCTGGCCGCGCCACGAGCAGACCCTCGACGCTCTGAAGAACAGCTACTCGCGCAGGGTCGACGAGGCGCTGCTCGGCCTCGCGGTGGAGCGCGGGATGCGCGCGCCCGAGAAGGAGCGCAGCGCGGCGATCGCGAAGGTAGCGAAGCTGCCCGTCTCCGCGCTCTACGCCAACACCACGCTCGGCGACGCGAAGGTCCGGCTCGATCTCCTCCAGAAGGCGACCACCGCCGACCTGAAGAAGAGCAAGGACCCGCTCATCCAGCTCGCCCTCGAGCTGCGGCCCATCATGAAGGAGGCGGACGAGCGCCACGAGGCCTACGCCGGGCGCATGGCGGTCTTGAAGCCGAAGTACATGGATGCGCTGCGCGCGTTCCGGCAGGACACGTTCGCGCCCGACGCGAACAGCACGCTCCGCATCACGTACGGCACGGTGCGCGGCTACAAGCCCAGGCCCGACGCCGCGCAGTACCGCCCGTTCACCACGCTCACGGAGATGCTCGCGAAGAACAAGAACGCCGAGCCGTTCGACGTGCCGGAGCGCCTCGTCGCGGCGGCAAAGGCCAAGAAATTCGGCCCCTACGTCGACGAGAAGCTCGGTGACGTGCCCGTCGACTTTCTCACCGATCTCCACATCACCGGCGGCAACTCCGGCTCTGCCACCCTCAACGCGAAGGGGGAGCTCATCGGCCTCGCGTTCGACGGCAACTACGAGTCGATGGCCTCCGACTGGCAGTTCCAACCCGCCATCACCCGCAGCATCCACGTCGACATCCGCTACATCCTCTGGCTGCTCGACGCGGTGGACGGCGGCGATCATCTCCTGAAGGAGATGGGCGTGGAGCCGAAGATCGACTGAAACGCCGACGGCAAGGTCAAGTGCGCGGGGGCGAACGAGAGCGGGCAGCCCGGGCGAGGTACCACCAGCGCGGACGTCAACGCGACCTTCACGGCGCCAACAAGCCCTGACCGCGTCCCTCGCCGCCATGCTCACTCGTCGAAGAGCTTCAGCTGCTTCGACTTCTGGCGGATGTCGGGGCGGCGCCCCGACTTGCGGCCCTTCGTCTTCTTGGGCGGCGCGACGTCCTCGCGGTGGCCGCTCGCGAGCTGCGCGTCCCATAGCGCCTGCGCCGCCTCGAGCGTGTCCGCCTCCTCCGGCTTCTTGTCGTCGCGGATGTTCACGATGCGGGGGAAGCGCAGCGCGAAGCCGCTGGAGTGGCGCGTCGACTTCTGGAGGCCGTCGAAGCCGACCTCGAGCACCACCTCGGGGCGCACGTGCAGGTAGCCGTGCTGCTCCTCGCCGATCGCGAGCGCCTCGAGGCGCGCGGTCATGACGCGGATCTCCTCGTCGGTGAGGCCGCTGTATGCCTTGCCGATGGTGAGCAGCTCGCCCTCGCTGCGCACCGCGAACGTGTAGTCGCTCAGCACGCCCGCGCGCTTGCCGTGGCCGCGCTCGGCGGCGATGACCACCACGTCGAGCGTGGCGAGCGTCTTCTTCACCTTGAGCCACGCGAAGCCGCGCACGCCAACGGCGTAAACGGCATCGAGGCGCTTCAGCACGAGCCCCTCGAAGCCGCGGGCGCGGGCGGCGTCGAACTCGGCGTCCACGGTGTCGGGCCCGAGCAACGGCCGCGAGTCGTGGAGGCGCAGCGGCGGTGGCGCGCCCTCGGCCCACTTCGCCAGGCGCGCGCGGCGCTCGAGGAACGAGAGCCCGAGCGTCGAGCCTTCGCCCTCGTAGAGCAGATCGTAAACGAGGTAGACGACAGGGTGCGCGCGCAGTAGCTCCTCGTCGGGCTCGATCTTCTTGAGGCGCGTCTGGATGGCGGAGAACGGGCGGGGGCGACCGTCCGCACCGAGGACCACGATCTCGCCGTCGAGGATCGCGGACGTGATCCGGCCGGCGGCAACGGCCTCGGCAAGCGGCCGCGCCACGTCGGGAAACGCCGCGGTGACTGCGCCCTTGCCGCGTGCGAACAGGCGAACGCCGGCGGGCGAGACGTGCACCTGCGCGCGGATGCCGTCGATCTTGTCCTCGATCACGTGCGGCACCGTGAGGTCGGCGCCGCGCGCGTTCTCGATGGGCGTCGCGAGCATGAAGCCGAGCGGTCGCCCGATCACGATCTGCGCCTCGCCGAGGCGATCCTCGGCGGCGAGGCGCGCGAGCTCGCCGACGTCGCTCACGAGGCCCGCCGCGCGCCGCACCTCGGGAAGCGTGCGGCCGAACGCTTTGGCGACCGCGTCCTCGACGATGCCCTCCTTCGCGCCCACGCGCATCTCGCCCAGCACCGCGCGGCACAGGTAGCGCGCCTCGAGCGGCGAGCACGTGGCGAGCGCGGCGCACAGCGCCTCCAGCTTCTTCGCGCGCGAGCCGGTGTCGGCCAGCGTGAGGGCGAGCGCCTGCGCGTCCTCGATGCGCAGGCCGGCGGGCGCGAGGTGGCCTGCGGCGATGCCCACCTCCACCGCCTCGCCGATGGCGGTCCCGAGATCACCGGCGAGCCGCGCGCGCGCGCCGAGCTCGTCCGCCGGCATGCGCGTCACGACCATCGCCACCTCGAACACGAGACGGCCGCCAGCGCCGAGCGTGCGGTCGCTCTCGGTGGGGAGCATGATCCCCGTGAGGAAGCGCGCAGCGAACGGGAGGTGATCGGGCGTCCGCGCGTGCACCTCGGCGAGCGCGCCCGCGAGCGCCGCCACCTTCGCGAGGCGCGCGCGAGTCCCCTCGGACGTGAACAGCGCCTCGGCCACGCTTCGCATCACGCCGCCGCTACGTCAGGGGTTCTTGCAGCTGACGACGCCGGTGATCGCCGGCGTCCCCGCGGAGGCGGCGTCGCACGACGGACCGAAGAACGCGAGCGTGCCGAAGGCCTGGTCGACCCAGTCCCAGCCGTTCGTGTGCGTGGGATCACGCTGGAACGGCTTGCCGTTGATCTCGACGTTGATGGCGCTGGGATCGGTGGGCGCCGACGGCGTGAGATACGTGCACTTTGCAATGCTGTCGCCGATTGACTGGAGCGAGGCCTTGAGCTCCGCGGACGACTGCGCGTTGTAGTGCTTCGGCGTGGTGAGGCGCGGCCGGCCACCGGCCACGGCCAGGCTGTCGAGCGCCGAGATGAACGCGGGGTCCTCGGTGCCGCCGATGCCGATGACGTAGACTGGGATCTTCTGGACCTCGAAGATGTCGCGCGCGGTGTTGATGGTGCGCGTGTCGTCGAGGCAGTTCTCGGGCGCGCCGCTGCGGGGGTCGCTGCACGGGGCGGTCACCGAGGTGCACACGCACGTGAAGTTGTTGAGCGCGCCGTTGCAGTTCGGGGCGCCGTCGGTGGCGAGGATGATGGTGCGGGCCACTGTGCGCGCGCCGCCGAGGTACTGCGCGGCGAGGCGGAGGGCCTCCGCGGTAGGCGTACCGCCGAGCGGGCTCGTGGTGTCGAAGACGTCGAGGATCGACGAGACGTTGTTGCGTGCGGGCGCGATGCCGACGCCCGTGTCGGTGCGGCACGCGTCGCCCTCGCCGGGGTTGTTCGGATCCGCGTGCACCTCGGGGTAGAACTTCGCGCCCATCGCGAGCGCGTTGTCGAACGGCGTGATGGTCTGGAAGAGCGCGTCCCGCAGGATCTCCCAGCGGGAGAGGACCCCCGGCGGAAGCTGCTTGGTGACCTCGCTCGGGCGCCGGCCGTCGACCGCAAAGTTCATCGAGCCGGAGCGGTCGATCACGAACATCAGCTGCGCGGTGGCGAGCACGAAGTCGAAGCGGCCCGGCGTGCACGGGACCTGGCCGTCGGGCGTCTGTCCGTCGCGGACGGCGCCGTCGAGCAGGGCGTTCGGGTCGACGCCGGGGTCCGAGCCGAAGAGCCCGGTGCGCGAGCCGCACGCCGCCACCAGCGCGAGCGCCGAGGTGAAGAGACCGGCGGAGAGGAGCCTGGAAGTGGAAGAAGAAGGCATCGGACAGGCGTGATGCTAGCCGACGCCCCGCCAAAGGCACGGTCTCCGCTCAGTCTTCTCCCGGACGTCGCTCGCTCGGTGGTCAGAGAAGCGGGCGGAGGTACTGGAATTTCGGCTGAGCCAGGTCCTCGACCGTGAGACCCCAGCCCACGTCGCGAGGGATGAGATACGAGACGTCGCTCTTGATGCTCGCGAAGTTCAGGACGCCGAGCCCCCAGAGGATCTTCTGGAAGGTGTCGCGATGCCAGAGGCGGCTGTCCGGGAAATCGCAGAGGCGACGCACCGCGAGATCGGTGTGCGAGCCCTCGATCATGAGGAAGGCCATCGTCCACGTCAGGTAGCGGGCCGAGCCACGGTAGTCCCAGCAGCCGCGCTCGAAGAGCGGCGCCGCGACCTGGAGCTCGTCGATCGCGCGCTTGTAAAAGCGACACTTCGCCGGGAGCGATGGGTTCGCCTCGGCCTCGGTAACCAGCTTGCGCAGCTCCGTGTGGAGGCGGCCGCCGGGCTCGAACTTCGCGCAGATCTCGAAGGCGAAGTGCTTCATCCGCCACCCCAGCTGCTGCCCGAGGCGCGGTTCCATGAACCGCTGCGCGAGAAGCGCGAGCCGATGATGATCCCGGTGCCGACAGCGATGACGACCGGCACCGTACCGAAGGACGTGGGCGTGGTCTTCGTCACGCTGCGCGTCGCGGTGCCGCCGCCGGGGTACGGCGTGGTGCGCGCGAACGGCGTGAACGTCTTGCCCCTGTTCGAAGCCGGGCGCGTCGTTGCGGGGCGCGCGGGCTTGGCCCACGGGTAGTCGACGAAGAACGCATGGTGCGAGCCGCGCGTGCCGCCGCAGTAGACGAAGCCGGATTCGGCGACGAGCTGATCGCTCTCGTTCGAGCGCGCTCCAGCCGCCGCAGCCCCGGTGGAGTGGACCGCGAACGTGTCGAGCTCGAGGGCCTTCACGTCGACGCCGCCCGCCGCGTACGTCACCAGCTCGTCGTCGAGGTCGTCGAGCTCGACCTGCGCGCCAGTGTGCGGCGGCCGCACGTACAGCACGTGGTCGGCGCCGAGCGCGCGCATCTCCGCGGCGGAGAGGGGGAGCTTGGCGACGTAGCGGTTGTCGAACTGCGTCGCGTCGTCGGTGTACGCGGTGAGGCGGCGGCGATCGAGGACGAACATGGCCGGTCGCACCTCGTCGGCCCCGACCTTGCGGCGCGCCTCGGCGAAGAGCGGCTGGTAGTAAGCGGCGGCGGACAGGGTCTCCTGCGCGCGGACCACGCCGCGCGGATGCGGCCAGTTGTAACGCCACCGCCTCGGGACCTGGCAGGTCGACGATGAGCGCCGCCTTTGCCGAAGCCGGCGTGAGCTTCTTCTCGCGCAGGCTCGCGAACAGCGACGCCAGCGATTTCCCGCAGCCGTACGCGGCGTCCATGGCGGGCGTGAAGATCGGCTGCACCGATCCGGCGAGCGGCTGGAAGCCCTTTGCCTCGTCGGGATCGAGCTTCGAGAGCGCGCTCGGCACTGCGTCCGGGGAGTCGAAGAGCGTCTGCTGGAAGTAGCGCTTGAGGCTGCGCTGGGTGGGCGCGAGATCCGTCGCGAGCGAGCGCAGCGCGCCGGGCTGGAACGGCTTCGTGGTCACGCCGTCGAAGACGAGCGGTTCGCCGATCGCCCCGAAGCTCCAGCGGTACGCCTTCTGCATCTCGAGGGAGGTCTTGCGGATCGACGCGTAGTCGTCCGGCAGCGGACCGGGGGTCCCGGGCGTCCCGGTGGACGCGCTCTTGATGCACATCGTGAGCATCGCGCCGAAGCCAGCGATCACCGCGCCGGCGATGAGGATGTTGCGGATCGCGTCGCGGCGCGCAATCTGCGCCGCCTGATCGGCCAGCGAGTCGTGCCACCATCGCGCGCCGGCGATCCCCGGCTTGTCGACCTGGCGATCGCGCGAATAGGGCTCGTTCGGCGAGTTGCTCATGCGTGTTCGCGCTCGAGTGTCGCGAGGAAGTCCGGCCGGAACACGCCGTCGACCCGGACCGAGTACCGGAAGAACGGATCGGCGTCGACACCGTGGTAGTCGGAGTCGTTGAACCACTAGGCGGGCCGCGGCCCGGCCGTGCCCGGTCTTGCGGATGCGCATGCGCAGGGCGGTGATCGACCCGCGTGCCCGGGAGGCGCTCGACGTGGAAGCGCGGGAGGGTCATGGCGAGGCGTACCGCATCGAGGAGCCGCTCGGGCAGGGCGGAATGGGCGCGGTGTACGCCGCGCGGCACCTGCGTACCGGCCGCCGGCCTCTTCTATCTCGTGATGGATCTGCTCGAGGGCGAGACCCTCGAGCCGCGGATGAAGCGCGCCGCCTTGCCCTGGGCCGAGGCGCAGCGCATCGCCATCGACCTGTGCGCGGCCCTCGGCGCGGCGCACGAGCATGGCCTGCTCCACCGCGACATCACGCCGAGCAACATCTTCCTCGCGAAGGCTGCCCGGAGCGGCGCCGCCGAGCGCGTGGTGCTTGTCGACTTCGGGCTCGTCGCGGCGGTGATCTTCGAGGCGATGACCGGCGCGCCGCCGTTCGCGCCGTCGACGACGTCCTCGTGCGCGCGCTCGCGAAGGATCGCGCGGCGCGCTACCCGACCGCGCGCGCGTTCGGCGAGTCGATGGCGCGCTCCCGCTTCCTTCTCGACAGCTCCCCGATCGCTAGCGCCTCACCGACACGATGAAGTTGTCGTAAGTGTGGCGGCCCACACCGACCGGCGCGCCGCTCGTGACCGTGCCGAGGGCGGCGGAAATGCTGGACGACGTCGTGCTCGCGCTGTCCAGGCTGCCTACGGCGAGACCGTTGAACGTGACGTTCACCGCGCCCGTCTTCTGCCAGACCAGCCCGACGTCGGTCCACACGTTCGTGGGCAGCTGGTTGGTGAGCTTCGCCTCAGCGAGGCCGCACGCGTTCGGGCAGTGCACCTCGTTGAGGTAGTAGCCGGTGTAGGGGCCCGCTCCACCCACGGTGCCGCCGGCCGTGAATCGCAGCTCGACGGACGTGTCGACCGACTGGAGCCTCAGGATCGTCACGAAGCCGGTCGAGGGGGCCGCGACGCCGCCGAGTGCCGAGACGTTCACGCGCACGTGCACCTCCGTCTCGACGAACGGCAGCGCGCCGCCCTTCTCCCAGAGGAGCGTCGCGCCGTTCGTGGTGACGAGCGACGCCGGAGGCGAGAAGAAGCCGCTGGTGTCGAGCTTGGCCGCGCCGCTGTCGGGCCCGAGCGTCTTCGTGAAGCCTTCGTCCGCCTTCGTCCCGTCGAAGTCGGCGCAGAAGAAGTCGGTCACGCCGGTGAGCGGCGCCTGGGTCTCGCAGAAGCGCTTCGGTCCTGTCTCACCACCGCCGGCGTCGGCGGAGTCCGGCGCGCTCGAGTCGCCCGGTCCGGGCCCTGCCTCCTGGCCCGGCGTGGGCGTCGAGGCCTCGCTCGGCTCGGGCGTCGCGATCGTCACGGGATCGTCGCCCACGCACGATGCAAGGGACGCGAGCGCCGTGGAAGCCCCGAGGAGCGTGAGACCGCAGAGAGCGCGCCGGCGAAGACTGTTCACGATGCGGAATCTACCATAGGGCAGGCGGGGGCCGCGCGCTGCCCGGATCCGGTCCCCGGCGGATGCCCGAACGGACGACGAGCGCTGGCGGCGACGTCAGACCTTCATCTCCGCGAGGTCCGAGGGAACGCGCAGGGTCGGGCCGGTGCGTTCCTGGATCTCCCGGGCGCTCACCCCGGGCGCCACCTCGCGGAGGACGAGGCCCTCCGGCGTGATGTCGATGCAGGCGAGGTCGGTGATGATGCGATGCACCACGCCGCGGCCGGTGAGGGGCAGGTCGCACTCCTCGAGGATCTTCGGGGCGCCGTCCTTCGACGCGTGATCCATGATCACCACCACGCGCTTCGCGGCGGCGACGAGATCCATCGCGCCGCCCATGCCCTTGACCATCTTGCCCGGGATCATCCAGTTCGCGAGGTCGCCGCGGACGTTCACCTGCATCGCGCCGAGGATCGCGAGGTCGATGTGGCCGCCGCGGATCATCGCGAAGCTGTCGGCGCTCGAGAAGATCGCCGAGCCCTTGAGCATCGTGACCGTCTCCTTGCCGGCGTTGATCAGGTCCGCGTCGATGTCCTTCTCGCGCGGGTAGGGGCCGATGCCGAGGAGGCCGTTTTCGCTCTGGAGCACCACCTCCACGCCGGGCGGAATGAAGTTCGCCACGAGCGTCGGCATGCCGATGCCGAGGTTCACGTAGAAGCCGTCGCGCAGCTCCTGCGCCGCGCGCTTCGCGATCTGCTCACGGGTGAGGCCCTTCTGCTGTGTCGTGCTGCTCATTTCGACACCGTCCGGCGCTCGATGCGCTTCTCGAAGCCTTCACCCTTGAACACGCGGTGCACGAAGATGCCCGGCGTGTGGATGTGGTCGGGGTCGAGCTCGCCGACCTCCACGATCTCCTCGACCTCCGCGATCGTGACCTTGCCGGCCGTGGCCATCATCGGATTGAAGTTCATCGCCGTGTGGCGGTAGACGAGGTTGCCGAAACGGTCGCCCTTCCACGCCTTCACGATCGCGAAGTCACCGGTGATGGCGAGCTCCATGACGTACGTGCGACCGTCGAAGTCGCGCTGCTCCTTGGGGGCGCTCGCCTTCGCGACGCTACCGTCGGCGGCGTACTTCAACGGCAGCCCGCCGTCGCTCACGGCGGTGCCGGCGCCGGTGGGCGTGAAGAACGCGGGGATGCCTGCGCCGCCCGCGCGGAGGCGCTCGGCGAGCGTGCCCTGAGGGCAGAGCTCCACCTCGAGCTCGCCGGAGAGGTACTGCCGCTCAAACTCCTTGTTCTCCCCGACGTAGCTGCTCAGCATCTTCTTGATCTGCTTGTTGCGCAGGAGGATGCCGAGGCCGAAGTCGTCGACGCCGCAGTTGTTGGAGACGAACGTGAGGTCCTCGATGCCGAGCGCGGCGATGGCGCGGATCGAGTTCTCGGGGATGCCGCACAGCCCGAATCCGCCGGCGAGGATCGTCGCTCCCGCAGGGATGTCGGCGACCGCCTCGCGGGCGCTCTTGAAGACCTTGTTCATCGCCGCGGACCCTAGTCCGAACGCGTGCCGTGGTCACGGCGGATCGGGCACGACCTGTGGCCGTTTGCCTCGCCAGAGCCAGCTCCCTACACCGCGCCGCGCCGTGACGCGCGCAGAGCCGCGATGCCGCGCTGCGGCGCAGCTGGTCTGGAATCTGCACCCCTCCCCGCCCAGGTGCGGCGCATCCTCAACGACAAGACGACGTGGCGAAGACACGCGCAGGCGAACGCGGCGCTCCTCATCGACGCGCAGGACTATTACCGCGCGTTCTACGCGGCGGCGTCGCGAGCGAAGCGCAGTGTGCTGATCCTCGGCTGGCAGTTCGACAGCGACGTGCAGCTGCTACGTGGCGACGAGGTCCCGGAGGGCGCTGATCCGAAGGCGTACGAGCTGCTGCCGCTCCTCGACCGCCTCTGCCGCGAGCGCCCCGAGCTCGAGGTGAAGATGCTCGCGTGGGATCACTCGCTGTTCTTCGCTCTGGAGCGCGAGGTGCTCCAGAAGATCGTCTTCGACATCGCCACGGTCGACCGCTTCGAGTTCAAGACCGACGGCACCGTGCCCTTCGGCGGCTCGCACCACCAGAAGGTGGCGATCATCGACGGCCAGGTCGCGTTCATGGGGAGCGCGGACATCTGTCAGGACCGCTGGGACACCTCTGCGCACGTGGCGCGTGATCCGCTGCGGGTCTCGCGCCGCGACGAGGCGTACAAGCCGTACCACGAGGTGCAGGCGGTCTTCACCGGTGAGCCGGTGCGCTCGCTCCTCGAGCTCTTCGGCGATCGCTGGGCGCACGCCACGGGCGCGCGCCTCGATCTCGAAGCGCTCAGCGTTCCCGTCGAGGACGACCAGGCAGCCGCGGCCCTCCTCGCGAGCCTGCCCGTGACGCTGCGCATGCCCCGATCGTGCCTCGCGCTCTCGAGGACCGTGCCCCCGGGCAGCGATCGCGCGCACGTCCACGAGATCCGCGACCTCTACGTGCGCGCCATCCACTCCGCGCAGCGGCTCATCTACATCGAGACGCAGTACCTCACGTCGCACTGCGTGCGCGACGCGCTCGTCGCGCGCCTCTCGGAGCCTGACCAGCCGAAGCTCGAGGTGGTGCTCGTGCTCCCGCACAAGCCGGAGAAGTTCAAGGAGGCGTTCACGATCGCGCAGCCGCAGGCCGCGGTCATCGACGCCATCGTCGCAGCCGCACGCGAGGGCGGGCACGCGCTCGGGATCTACAACGTGCAGTCGCCCGACGATGCTGGCGTGAAGCCGATCTTCGTCTACATCCACGCGAAGCTCATGATCGTCGACGATCGGTTCTTCACCATGGGCTCGGCGAACCTCGCCAACCGCAGCATGACGGTCGACTCCGAGATCAACGCGGTCTGGGTGGCGCCCAAAGGCGACCTCGCGCTCCACGCTGCGATCCGTCGCGTGCGCACGCGGCTCTTGCTGGAGCACCTCGGCGAGGCGGCGGACGCGCGGACGGTGCTCGCCCCGGAGGGTCTGGTCGCGCGCCTCGATCGCACGGTCGACGAGGGCCGCGGACGCCTCCGCCGTCACGATCTCGCGCACGAGGTCCCGAACGCGCTGTCGAGGGCGGTCCAGGAGCTGGCGTGCGACTTCGTCGACCCCGAGGACGGCGCCGAGCCGCTCCCCCCGCCGTCCTCGGTGAGCTCGGTCCCTGTCTAGCTGCTGGCGGCAACGTGCAAGGTGCAAGGTGCACGGATCTTGGCCCGGCAGCCGTGAGCATGGTGACTTCGGGTCACCGTGACCCTCCTCCGTACCACCCGCCTGGCCCTGGTCGCTCTCGTCGCCCTCGCACCGCTCGCCGCCGAGGCCGCGCCCTCGTCGAAGAAGCCGCCGCCCTCGCCGAACGCCTCGCAGGGCCCGAAGCCCGCGCCGAAGGCCGCGCCGGCCGGTCTGAAGAACACGGGCGCTCACGGCGCCACCGCGCACCTCGCGGCGCCGGCCGCGCCGCAGCGTCCGGCCCCCGCGCGCAGCGTCGGCTCGCCGACCGAGGGGCATCTCGTCGGCGGCGCGCACCTCGCCCTCGCGCCGTACCTGCGCGTCTATCCCGTCTACGCGAACAACGACGTGCGGTACGGCGTCGACGGCCTCGTGGGCCTCGTCGACCGCGCCGCGAAGAACGTGCGCAAGCAGTTCCCGGACGCCGTCCTCTCCGTCGGCCACCTCTCGAAGCAGGGCGGGGGAGAGCTCGACCATCATGCCTCGCACGAGAGCGGCCGCGACGCGGACGTCGGCTTCTACGTGAAGAACGCCGCGGGCAAGCCGGTCCTCGCCGATCACATGGTCCCGTTCGTGGCCGACGGCACCGCGCCCAGCTGGCCCGGCGCGCACTTCGACGACGCGCGCAACTGGGCGCTCGTCTCGTCGATCGTCGGTGACGGCCACGCGCACGTGACGCACATCTTCGTCGCGACTCCGATCCGCGAGCGGCTCCTCGCGTACGCCACGAAGATCGGCGCTTCGCCGATGATCCGCTCGCGCGCCGCCGAGGTGCTCGCGCAGCCGCGCGGCTCGCTCCCGCACGACGATCACTTCCACGTCCGCATCGCGTGCCCCGCCGGCATGGACAAGTGCGTGGAGCAGCCGCAGGCGCGTCACCACGGCGCCGCCTCGTCCGGGGCGGTCGCCTCGCATGGTCACCCCGCGCATCCGAGCAAGCGCGAGGCGCCGCACGCCGCGCTCGCGCCGGCCCCCGCCCACGGCAGCCCGCATCCCGCACCCGCAGCGCCGCCGAAGCTCGCGACGAAGCCGGCCCGCGAGGAGAGCGACTCGCTCGTTCCGAGCCTCTCGCCGTCGATCCCCGGCCTCGACTCCGCGGTCATCCCGTCGCCGCTCGCCGGCGTGAAGTCCACGTGGGGCACCGCGAAGGACCCGAAGGCGGACGTGATCAGCGATCCGGACGGAGTCCTCGAGGGGAACTGATCCCCGGCCGGTCGGCTGTCGGCTGTCGGCTGTCGGCTAACCATGCTACAGACACCCACATGGCCGAGCGAGGCAGCTTTCCCCCGTCCGCATTCGGGACGATGAACCGGCGCGCCGGCCTCGTCGGCCGGACGGCCGAGCTGCGCGTGCTGGACGAGTCGCTGCGCGCCGTGCGGGACGACGGTCGCGCGCGCACCGTCACGCTGGTCGGCGCGAACGGCATCGGCAAGACCCGCCTCGTCCGCGATTTCCTCTCCAAGCAGCGCGCGAGCGATCTCGGCGCGCCCCGGGTGTTCCGCGGCTCGGCGCGCGATCACGGCGCCGCATACGACGTCTTCGCGCGCGTGCTCCGGGCGCGCTTCGGCATCGTCGAGGGCATGGATGGCGAGGCGGCGAAGGCGCAGGTCCGCGCGCAGGTCGCCGCGGTCCTCGAGGATCGCAAGGTCGGCGACGTCTGCTATTTCCTCGGCCAGCTCCTCGAGCTCGAGTTCCTCGATTCGCCGCTGATCCAGGCGGTCCGGGGCGACGTGGTCCAGATGCGCGCGCTCCGCCGCGCCGTGATCAAGCGTTTCCTCGAGGCCGACGCGCTGCACATCCCCGTCTCGCCACGCGACTCGAACCCCGACGGCGATGGCAAGGATCGCGCCCGGGCCGCGGACGACTCGATGATGGTCGGCACGCCCAAGAGGGCGGCGGCGCTGGGGCGCGGCCCCATCGTGCTCGTCTTCGACGACCTCCACTTCGCGCACGACGAGTCGGTCGATCTGCTCGAGAACCTCATCGACGCGCTGAACGCTCCGATCCTGATCCTCTGCCTCGCGCGCCCGGACATGGTCGCGCGGCGCGACGGCTGGGCGAAGCACGGCGGCGGTCGCCACAAGATCGTCGAGCTCTCGCCGCTCACCGATACCGACTCGGCGCGTGTGATGGAAGAGCTCCTCACCCCGTGCGGCGATGCCGAGGGCCTCGAGGACCTGGTCGACGCTGCGTGCACGCTGGCCGGCGGAAACCCCGCGCTCCTCGAGCGCATGGTCCGCATCTTCCACGACATGAACGTGGTCGAGGTGCAGGACGAGTTCGCGGAGGTCGAGACGTGGATCATCCATGTCGACCGCCTGAGCGAAGTCCGCCTTCCGCTCACCGTCGACGACGCGATCCAGGCGCGCATCGCCGCGCTCGCCACGCCCGAGCGCGATCTGCTCGAACGCGCCGCCACGATGGGGAGCGTGTTCTGGATGGGCGGCCTGCTCGCCATCGCCCGCCTCGATTCCAGCGCGCCGGACATGTGGTCGCGCACGAGCGTCGTCGACGAGACGGCCATCCGCGAGCTCCTGATGGAGCTCAAGGAGCGCGACTACATCCTCACGCTCCCGGACAGCACCTTCCCCGACGACGAGGAGTACGCGTTCAAGCACAACCTCGAGCGCGAGACGTTACTGAAGCTCTTGCCGAAGGGGCAGGCCCGCCGCTTCCACAAGGCCATCGCCGACTGGCTCTCCTTCAAGCAGCACGTGCGCACCCACGAGGAGTACATGGGCCAGCTCGCGCGCCATCAGGAGCAGGCCGGTCTGGTCGTGCAGGCCGCGGCCACGTTCCTCGATGCCGCGCACCTCGCCCGCGAGCGCTACGCGAACGGCAAGGCCGCCGAGTACTACGTGAAGGGCCTGACGCTCCTGCGCGACGGCGCCGAGGGGGCGACCGAGCAGCAGCTCCGTGCGCTTCATCACTACGGTGACGTCCTGCAGGTCCTCGGCCGCAACGACGAGGCGCTCGATGCGTTCAACGAGATGCTGGTCCGCGCCTACCGGCTCAACCTGAAGTCCAAGGGCGGCGCCGCGCACGCCCGCATCGGCCGCCTCTACCGCGACACCGGCCGCCTCGACGACGCGCAGCTCCAGCTCGAATCCGCGCTCGCCCTCTTCGAGGACTCGAACGACGAGCGCGGCATCGCCTCCACCGTCGACGACGTGGGCAAGCTGTTCTGGCTTCGCGGCAACTACCCTCGCGCGCTCGAGGCCACGCAGCGCTCGCTCACGATGCGTCGCAAGATCGGCGATCGCCGCTCGATCGCGCTCTCGCTGAACAACCTCGGGCTGGTCTACCAGGACTCCGGGCAGTTCAAGCTCGCCCTCGATGCGTTCGAGCAGGCGCTGCGTATCCGCCGTGAGATCGGCGACCTCGTCGGCGTGTCGATCTCGCTGAACAATCTCGGCACCGTCGCGCAGGATCAGCGCGATGATCAGCAGGCGCTGACGCTCTTCCTCGAAGCCCACGAGGTCGCGAAGGAGACCGGCGACCGCAATCGCCTCGCGCTCGTCCTCACGAACCTCGGCGAGACGTACAACCGCCTCGGCGATCCGGCGAAGGCCATTCATCACCTCAAGCAAGCCGAGGAGATCGCTGACGAGCTCGGCGACAAGATGGGGCTCGCGGAGGCGGTGCGCGGGCTGGGGAAGGCGTATCTCGCGCAGCGCGAGTACACGCGGGCGCGCGAGTGCACGGCCCGCGCGGTGGAGATCTTCCGCGAGATCCAGAGCAAGGTGCAGCTGGGCGTAGCGCTGCGCTCGCTCGGTGAGGTCATGGCTGCAGGCAGCGCGGGCGGCGAGGACCTGCTCACCGCGCGCGCGCATCTCCTGCAATCGATCTGGATCTTCGAGGAGATCGGCAACGACGTCGAGCTCGCGCGGAGCTGCCGCGTCTACGCGAACCTGCTGCGCGTCTCGCCCGATCTACAGCTCGACGCGGCGACCATCGAGGAAGCCGATCAGTTCACGAAGCGCGCGGAGGAGATCTTCGCGCGCTTGAAGCTCAGCTCGTTCGGCCTCGACGCCGACGTGTTCTTCGGCACGCGCTAGATCCGCGCGCCGAGGCACATCGATTGCACTCCTCCAGGGCTCAACCCCACAAGGAGTCTTACTCATGGTCGATACCAACCAGATCAAGCCGCACATGCCCGTTGTCTGCTCGAAGAACGGGCAGTTTGCCAAGGTGGACCACGTCGAAGGCGACAGTCTCAAGCTGGCAAAAGACGACAAGGGGCAGCATCACTACATCCCGCTCTCGTGGGTGAAGACCGTCGATGACAAGGTGCACGTCGATCGCACGGGTGACCAGGCGATGAAGCAGTGGACCACGTCGCCCGGCGGCGACGCGGAGTAGCTAGCCGCGCGGCAGGTGGATGGTGATGCTCGTACCGTGCTCGTCGGGGCCGGTGCGGCTCTCCACCTCGATGCGGCCGCCGTGCGCCGAGACGACGTCGCGCACCAGCGAGAGCGCGAGTCCTTCGGCGTGCGGCGCGCCAATGCGCCGTTCGAAGAGGTAAGGAAGCTTGTCTTCGGGGATGCCAGGACCGTCGTCCTGGACCGCGATTTCCACGTGACCCAGCGTCGATCCCTCGTCGATGTGCACGAGCACGCTGCCACCTGGCCGCTCTGCGTTCCCGCGCCGGACGTAGCGGAGCGCGTTGCCGACGAGCGTGGCGATGCCCCACGCGAGCTTCTCGGGGTCGACCTGCAGCGGAAGCACGTCGCCGAGCGTCTCGACGCGCAGCTCGATCGCGTGCTCCTTCGCCTGCGCCATGAGCGGGGTGAGGCTCGAGCGAAGGAGCGCCGCCACGTCGGTGGGCTCGAACCGGACCATGATGGACTTCGGCTGTTCTGCGGTCATCGGTGTCTCCTCTGCCATTGGGCGTAGCACGGCGGAGCGCCTCACGGCGGAGCGCCTCACGTTCCGCGGTCGTCGATCGCGTGGCGCACGGTCGCGCGAGCTGGCATGCTGCGCGGCGATATGAAGCCGTTCGTGCTCGCTCTTGCACTCGCGCTCTCCGTTGCCGTCGTTGCATGTGGAGAGGTGAAGCGGCCCGACGGCGGCACCGGCCTCGTAGCGATCGGCACCAGCGCCCCCGACGTCGTGGCCGAAGACCCCGCCGGGCGCACGGTTCGATTGAGCGAGAACAAGGGGAAGGCGGTGGTCGTCTACTTCTATCCGGCCGATGGAACGCCGGGCTGCACGAAGGAGGCATGCGCGTTCCGCGACGCGTGGCAGAAGCTCGACGCGGCCGGCGTGGTGGTGCTCGGCGTGTCGTCGAACTCGGCGGAGAGCCATCGCAAGTTCCAGAAGGAGCACCAGCTGCCATTCGCGCTCGCCTCCGACGAGTCGGGCGCGGTCGCGAGCTCCTACGGCGTGAGCAAGAAGCTGTGGGGCTACGACCGCGTCTCGTTCCTGGTGGGCAAGGACGGGAAGATCGCGAAGATCTGGCCGTCGGTCGACCCCGGCGTGCACGCGCGCGAGGTGATCGACGAGGCGGCGAAGCTCCCGTAGCCATCAAGGGGCGGGCTCGCGATCGAGCGCGAGGTTCAGGAGCAGCACGTTCACGCCCGGCTCGCCGAGCACGAGCAGCGAGCGGTCGTCGAGGCTGTCGCGCACGAGCTGGCGAACGCGCTCCTCGCCGAGCCGCCGCGCGCGTGCGACGCGCCGTAGCTGGTACTCGGCAGCGGCGGGGCTGATGTGCGGGTCGAGTCCGCTGCCCGAGGACGTCACGAGATCGACGGGGATCGCCGCCTCGTTGCCCGGATCCGCCGCGCGCAAGGCGGCGATGCGCGCCTGCGCCGCCTCGGTGAGCGCCTTGTTGCCGGGGCCGAGGTTGGACGCGCCCGAGGCCTGCGCGTTGTACGGCGAAGGTCCGGTCGCCGAGACGCGGCTCCAGAAGTACTTCGGGTCCTCGAAGGGCTGCCCGAGGAGGCGCGAGCCGATGACGTGGCCGTCGCGCACGACGAGGCTGCCCGAGGACGCGCTCGGGAACGCGACGCGCGCCACGGCGGTGATGAGCAGCGGATACACGACGCCCGTGAGGACGGTCAGCAGGGCGAGCATCCCGAAGGCGGTGCGCAGCTGGACCGCGAGCGAAGGCGACGGCAGAGGCGACGGCGGAGTGACGAGCGGTTCGGACATGGCGCTCCTAGGCCAGATGGAGGACGACGAGCAGCAGATCGATGAGCTTGATGCCGGCGAACGGCACGATGACGCCGCCGACGCCGTACACCAGCAGGTTGCGGCGCAGCAGGTCCGCGGCCGGCGCCGCCCGGTACGCGATGCCGCGCAGCGCGACGGGGATGAGCACCACGATGACGAGCGCGTTGAAGATGACCGCGCTCAGGATGGCGCTCGCGGGCGTCGCGAGATGCATGACATTGAGCGCGGCGAGCGCGGGGTAGGTGACCGCGAACGCGGCGGGGATGATCGCGAAGTACTTTGCGATGTCGTTGGCGATGCTGAACGTGGTGAGCGCGCCGCGCGTCATGAGCATCTGCTTGCCGATGGCGACGATCTCGATGAGCTTCGTCGGGTTCGAATCGAGGTCGACCATGTTGCCGGCCTCCTTCGCGGCCTGCGTGCCGGTGTTCATCGCGACCGCGACGTCGGCCTGCGCGAGCGCCGGCGCGTCGTTCGTGCCGTCACCGGTCATGGCGACGAGCCGGCCTCCGGCCTGATGATCTCGGATGAGCTTCAGCTTCGCCTCGGGCGTGGCCTCGGCGAGGAAGTCGTCGACGCCCGCCTCCGCGGCGATGGCGGCGGCGGTGAGGGCGTTGTCGCCGGTGATCATGATGGTCTTGATGCCCATCCGGCGCAGCTCGGCGAAGCGCTCCTTGATGCCGCCCTTCACAATGTCCTTCAGCTCGACGACGCCGAATACCTGCTTGCCGTCGGCCACGACGAGGGGGGTCGCGCCCTTCTTCGACACCTCCTTCACGACCGCGCGCACCTCGTCGGGGAACGCGCCGCCGCTCGCGGCGACGAACCGGTCGATGGCGTCGGTGGCGCCCTTGCGGAGCTCGCGCTCGTCGACGTTGACGCCGCTCATGCGCGTCTGCGCGGTGAACGGAACGAACACCGCCCCCAGCTCGCGGATGCTGCGCTCGCGGATCTGGAACTGCTCCTTCGCGAGGACGACGATGCTGCGGCCCTCGGGCGTCTCGTCGGGCAGGGAGGCGAGCTGCGCGGCGTCGGCGAGCTCGCGCTCGGTCACGCCAGGGGCCGGGTGGAACTTCACGGCCTGGCGGTTGCCGAGCGTGATGGTGCCGGTCTTGTCGAGCAGCAGGACGTCCACGTCGCCCGCGGCCTCGACGGCGCGTCCCGAGGTGGCGATGACGTTCGCCTGGATCATGCGGTCCATGCCGGCGATGCCGATGGCGGAGAGGAGGCCGCCGATGGTGGTCGGGATGAGGCACACCAGCAGCGCGACGAGCACCGTGATCGTGACCGGCTGACCCTGGCCGGCCTGCTTCACGCTGAAGAGCGAGAAGGGCAGGAGCGTCACCACCGCGAGGAGGAAGATGATGGTGAGCGCAGCGAGCAGGATGTCGAGCGCGATCTCGTTCGGGGTCTTCTTGCGCTTGGCGCCCTCGACCATGGCGATCATCCGATCGAGGAACGTGTGCCCGGGATCGGCGGTGACGCGCACGACGATCCAGTCCGAGAGGACCTGCGTGCCGCCCGTGACCGCGCTGCGATCGCCTCCGCTCTCGCGGATGACGGGCGCGCTCTCGCCGGTGATGGCGGCCTCGTTGACCGAGGCCACGCCCTCGACGATCTCACCGTCGACCGGGACGTCGTCGCCCGCCTCGACGAGGAGGAAGTCGCCCTTGCGCAGCTCGGAGGAGGTGACGATCGTCTGCGCTGCGTCGCGCTTGCCCTCGGCGAGCTTCTTCGCCGAGACGTCGCGGCGTGCCTTGCGGAGCGAGTCCGCCTGCGCCTTGCCGCGGCCCTCGGCCATGGCCTCCGCGAAGTTCGCGAAGAGCACCGTGAACCAGAGCCACAGCGAGACGGCGAGGATGAAGCCCGCCGGGGCCTCGCCCTTGCCGAGGAGCGCCTGGAGGAACAGGCCGCTGGTGAAGACGCTGCCGACCTCCACGACGAACATGACGGGGTTGCGGAACTGGTGGCGCGGATCGAGCTTGCGGAAGGCCTCGGCGACCGCGCGCTTCACGATGGGGCCTTCGAAGAGCTGGCGCGGGGCGACGGTCCCGGACGGCGTGCGTTCGGTCATGACGCGCTCCCGCTCGCGAGAAGCTGCTCGACCACCGGACCGAGCGCGAGCGCGGGAATGAAGGTGAGCGCGCCGACGACGAGGACGATGCCGACGAGCATCGCGACGAAGAGCGGGGTGTGCGTCGGCAACGTTCCCGCCGACGGCGGCACGAGCTTCTTGCTCGCCAGCGATCCGGCCACGGCCAGCACCGGCAGCATCACGCCGTAGCGGCCGGCGAGCATCGCGAGCGCGGTGGTCACGTTGTAGAAGAACGTGTTCGCCGAGAGCCCGCCGAACGCGCTGCCGTTGTTGTTCGCGGCCGACGAGTACGCATAGAGCACCTCGCTGAACCCGTGCGCGCCGGGATTGAAGACGCCCTTCTGGCCGGCCGCGGTTGCCACCGCGACGGCCGTGAGCACGAGCACCGTCGAGGCGGGAATCAGGATGACGAGCGAGGCCATCTTCATCTCGAAGGCCTCGATCTTCTTGCCCAGGTATTCGGGAGTTCTTCCGACCATCAAACCGGCGACGAACACGGCAATGATCGCGAACATCAGCATTCCGTAGAGCCCGGAGCCCACGCCGCCGAAGACGATCTCGCCGAGCTGCATGAGCCACATGGGCGCCAGGCCACCGAGCGGCGTGAAGGAGTCATGCATCCCGTTGACCGCGCCGCACGAGGCGGCGGTGGTGACCGTGGCGAAGAGCGCGGTGGCGGAGATGCCGAACCGCACCTCCTTGCCTTCCATATTGCCCGCGGCCTGATCGATCGGCAGGCCGTGCAGGGCAGTGTTTCCAGCTTGCTCCGCGGAGACGCAGAGCACGAGCAGCGGGACGAAGATGGCGGTCATGGCCAGGAGCACCGCCCAGCCCTGGCGAGTGTCCTTCACCATCTGGCCGAACGTGTAACAGAGGGCCGCGGGGATCAGGAAGATCGCATAGATCTGGATCAGGTTCGCGAGGGGAGTCGCGTTCTCGAACGGATGCGCGGAATTGGCATTGAAGAAGCCGCCGCCGTTGGTGCCCAGTTGCTTGATGGCGACCTGCGCGGCCGCGGGGCCGAGGGCGATGATCTGCTCGGTCACGGCCTTGCCGTCGGCGTCCTTCGTCGCCTCGAGGAACGGCGCGCTGACGTAGGCGGCGAAGGTCTGGACCACGCCCTGGGACACCAGGGCGATCGCCACGACCACGGACAGCGGCACGAGCACGTAGAGCGTGCTGCGCGTCAGGTCGAACCAGAAGTTGCCGATCGAGCCCGACGACTTCCGCGAGAACCCTCGGATCAGCGCCACCACCACCGCCATGCCCGTCGCCGCGGACACGAAGTTCTGCACGGTCAGGCCCACCATCTGGACCGCATAGCTGAGCGACGACTCGCCGCCGTAGGCCTGCCAGTTCGTGTTCGTGGCGAAGCTGACCGCGGTGTTGATCGCGAGATCGTGCGGCACCGCGGTCATGCCTTGCGGGTTCGCGGGGAGAGACCCCTGAGCGCGCTGGAGCGCGTAGACGACGAGCATGCCGGCGAGGTTGAAGAGGAGCGCCGCGACGGCGTACGTCTTCCATGACATCTCGGCCTTCGCGTCGATGCCGAGCAGCCGGTAGAGCAGGCGCTCGAGGGGACCGAGGACCTTCTGCGCGGTGGTCGCCTCGCCTTCGTACACGCGCGCCATGTAGGCACCGAGCGGCCTCACGCTCGCGAAGAGCAAGCCGAAGAACAGCGCGATCTGCGCGTAGCCCTGCCAGCTCATTCGAAGGACTCGGGCGCCAGCATGGCGGCGAAGAGGTAGACGAGCAGGAGGACGGAGACAACGGCACCGATGACATAGAGCACGTGCATGTCGGCCAGCTCCTCGGCTGGAGCCAGAACGCTAGTCCTCGCCGTATTTGGACTTCGTTAAAGCGGGCGGAAGCCGGTGGTGCCGGCGCTCGATACGATGCAACGTTGCGATCCGTAAAGATGAACGACGCATTCCTCCTGGTGCTGGGCCCCGACGGACGGATCGTGCAGACCAGCGGCGGAGCGCGGGAGTGGCTCGGAATGCGCATCGGCGACGCGGTGGGCGTGCCCGAGGAGGTGGTGCAGGCGGCGCGGGAGCTCCTCGTCGCCGCGCGCACCAGCACGACGTGGCTCTCGCGGCGCTACGTGAAGACGCCCGCGCGGACGTACGAGGTGCTGGTGGTGGAGGCGGTCCCGTTGCGGCGCACGCTCACCAACGTGCGGGACATCCTCACGCGCACCACCGAGCTCCTCCTCGAGCAGGCGCGGGCCGTCCAGGTCTCGCTCCAGGTCTCGACGGACCCCGGGATGCCGTCCGAGCTCGTGGTGGACGGGGAGAAGATCGCGTGGGGCGTCGCCTCGCTCGTGGGCACCGCGCTGCGGCACCTCTCCAGGGAGAGCAAGGAGAAGGGCGTCGTGCGCGTCAAGGCTCGCTATCTGCCCGCCACTGCCGAGGTGGTGGTCGTCGTCCACGACAACGGGCCGGGGATCCCCGCCGAGCGTCTCCTCGGCATCCTCGAGCCCGGCGAGGAGCTGACGCAGCCGTCGGCCCTGGCGCTCGTCATGCTGCGCGACGTCGTCGCTGCACACGGCGGACGACTGAAGATCGACAGCTCGACGGCGCGCGCCGATCACGGGACCACCGTCTCCCTGTTCCTGCCAGCGGGCAGCGCCACGTGATGTGTTTCGAGCAGGTTTCGATCCGCGTCGTCTTTGCACTTTCCTGATCCGGTCTCCACTACCTTCGGCGTCGACGCGTCAGGTCGCGTCAGGGAAGAAGGACCGTTGCGATGCGTGCTCGCTCGATCTCGATGAAGAACTCGTTGCTTTTGCTCGCGGGCGGGGCGGTCGCGTCCTCGCTCGTCATGATTGCGCGGCCGGCTGCTGCCCAGCAGCCACCGGAGAGCGCGCCTCCCGCGGGCGAGCCGACGGACGCACCTCCGCCTCCGCCTCCCGCTCCACCAGCCCCGCCTCCTCCTCCTCTGGCGTCGCCGCTGCCTCCGGTCGAAGCGCCCGCGCCTGCCGACTCCGGTAAGCCTGCCGAGCCCTTTGCGTTCGCGGACTTCTCCTGGGCGCCAGGCAACTACGGCTCGGCGGATCGCCCGCTCACCTGGGGTCCCTTCGTCGGCGAGCTCCGCATGGACTCGGCGTACCACTACAGCTTTGCCAACCCCAAGGACAACACCATCTCCGGGTCGAGCGAGGTGTTCCGGTCGAACGAAGTCCAGCTGACGCAGATCGGATTTGGAGGAGACTTTCTCTACAAGAACGTTCAAGCCCGGCTGATGACGCAGTTCGGCATGTACTCGCAGACGACGCCGCGCAACGACGCGAGCCCCGCGCGAGGGCAGTGGAACCTCGACAACGCGTACCGGTTCATCTCCGAGGCGTACGGCGGCTATCACATCGATGCGCTGAATGGCATCAACATCCAGGCCGGCATCTTCATGTCGTACATCGGCCTCTGGAGCTATTACAACTTCGACAACTGGACCTATCAGCCGTCGTACGTTTCGTCGAACACTCCGTGGTTCTTCAACGGCGTGCGGGCCCAGATCTTTCCCAGCGACAAGCTGAAGATCGAGCCCTGGCTGGTGAACGGCTGGCAGTCATATGGCAAGTTCAATCAGGCCCCGGGCGTGGGTTTGCAGTTCGTATACAAGCCGACCGGTGCGCTCACCATCGTAGGCAATCAGTACTTCGGTACCGACACGCTCGGAATCGCCGACCGGCTCCGTATCCATTCCGATGACAGCATCATGGTGAAGTACTACGAGAGGAAGGGCGGTGTGCTCAGCCGGGCGGCAGCGTCGCTCACGGTGGATGCGGGCTGCGAGTGGAGCGGCAAGGACGCGGCCGAGGTCAACTGCGGGTCGCAGTTCTTCCTGGGCGCCATGGCCTACCAGCGCGTGTGGCTGGCCGCCAACAAGGTCGGGTTGACGGTGGGCGGCGGCGCCATCATCAACCCCGGAAGATACCTGGTCCTCATCCCGCCGGTCAACGGCGCTACGGCCTCTTCCGGGACCCCCTACTTCACGGCTGCGCCGAAGGATCCCTACGGCGCGTGGGACATGCAAGTCACGGCGGACTACATGCCTCGCGAATTCATCACGTTTCGCCTCGAGTTCAACCACCGGGCCGCCAACGTGCCCTACTTCGCCGGTCCCAACGGCATGACGCCTCCCGGTGGCAACCAGGGCACACCGGGCTCGCGGGTCGACGGCTGGTCGCCGGATCTCGTGAACACGGAAGACCGCATCACGGCCGCGATGATGGTGAAATACTGATGCAACCGCACAATGGCTATCGCCGTCTCGCGCACCTCGCCTCGCTCCTCGGCCTCGTGGGGGCGGCAGTCCTTCTGGCCAATGGCTGCGAGACCGGCGGCAAGGAGGGCGATCGCTGCAACGCGCTCGTCGAGCAGGACGAATGCCACACCGGCCTCCACTGCCAGCAGGTGACGTGCGACCGCACGTACTGCTGTCCCACGGACCGCACGAGCACCGACTCGAACTGCAAGGGCGACGGCTGCCCGTCGGCCGACGCCGGCGAGGAGGCTGGCGACGCCGCGCTGACGTCGGACGCCGCAGGCGCGGGGGACGCGGGCGTGCGCGATGCGAGCGCGGACGACGCGAGCGACGCG
>JAYTHX010000138.1:0-5702 GCA_043732195.1 Polyangiaceae bacterium | reverse complement strand
GCCACGGCAGGTCGGCGAGCGAGCGCCCGATCATCCACAGGAAGAACGGCGCGAGCAGCGCGAGACCGAGCATCTTCGGCGCGAGGAGCTCGTAGTCGGTGCCTTGCCGCTTCCAGGTGAGCGTCGCCGCCTCCGGGTGGAGCACCCCCTTCCAGTAGAACCAGACGCCCACCAGGCCGATGACGCTGCCCGCGAGCGCGAACGCGAGGCGGCTGCGATCGATGGGCCTGCGCGCGCGCAGGGCCGCCACGCTCTCGACGAGCGCACGCGCGGCCACGAAGGCGCAGCCGAGCGCGACGAGTGACGTGACGTACAGCTCGCCCGTGACCCACGGCAGGAAGCGCCGCGACCCGAACCAGCCCGCGCTGACGAGCGCCGCGAGGATGCCGCCGTAGATCAGCCGTGAGCGGTTCATACGGTGATCCTCCGGTGGTACGTGATCCACTCCACCGCCGTCAGGAGGATCGCGGCGAGGAGCAGGTAGATCCAGATCTCACGCCTCACACCGATCTGGAACGCCGAGAGCGCGCCGGCCTTCCTACCGTCGACGACGAGCTCCTTCGCGGGCTCGATCGAGCTCTCGTCGGCGTCGAGCAGGTTGGCGGCGAAGCTCGCCACGGTCGCCGGCGGCGCCCCCGTACCGGGCACGGTGGGCGGAGCGCCGCCTCCGCCGAGCGAGAGGTCGGCGCCCTCGGCGCCGCTCAGCTCGTAGAAGCCGGCCTTCTCACCAAGATACACGGCGCGGCCCTCGTGAACGGGAACGAGCACGTCGCCCCCGCCGGGCATCTTGAGCTTTGCCTGGCCGCTCTGCGAGACGACGGGCACGCGCCACACGTCTCCCGTGCGGAAGCTCGAGATGTACTGCGCGTCCTCGTCGGTGAACCAGTTGATGCTGTTGAGGAGGAGGAGCGGCCACGCAACGCGCAACGGCAGATCGCTGTCGCGCGTGTCGAAGCCGAGCGCCACGAACTTGAAGCCGCCGCGCTGACCCGCGACCAGGATCGGTCCCTGATCGCTCGCGCCCACCACCTTGTCGCCGGGCTCCGCGACCAGCTTGTGCCCGCGCGCCACGTTGACGTCGTCGAGCGCGGTCCAGCGCACGATGGGGTGCTTGCGCTCGATCTTGTCGAAGCCGGGCTGCTTGAGCTCGCCCTCCACCTTCACGGGCGAGCCGGGGCCGCGCGGGTCGAGGTAGATGGCGTTGGCGCGCGGCGCGTTCGCGGGGGTCGCGCCGTCGAAGATGATGACGTCGAGCTTGGCGCCACTGGGCGCGATCTTCTCGACGTATTCCTTCGGCGAGACGACCTGCACGTCGAGGTACTCGTCGAGCAGGAGCGCCGCCTCGAGGTACGTGTTGCCTGGAGAGACCACGAGGACCTTCGCGCGGCGCCGCTCGGGGAGCAGGGCGTACGCGTGATCGTCGGCGGGGAGCGAGTCCTTGCTGCCGGGCAGCGGGGCGATCTTCGCCTCGAGCGTGCGGCTCGCGCCCGAGAGGTTCGGGTAGAAGCGCGGAAGGCGCTCGCCGGGCTTGAGGCGCAGCTTCGTGAGATCGACGAGCGTGTTGTCGCCGAGCAGCGAGAGCTCGATGTCCTCCTGCTCGGGGCCGGTGTTGGTGACCTCGAGCATCACCTCGTAGCGGCTCTTGTCGAGCGGGTAGCGGCGCACCGAGAAGGCGGTTATGCCGACGTTGCGCGCAGCCGTGCCGATCGGGACGTAGGTGAGCGTGACGTCGTCGGCGACGTGGACCTTGCCCGCGGAGTCGACGGCGTCGCCCAGACGGCCGTCGGACACGACGATGATCTCGGGGTTCGAGAGGCCGCGCAGCGAGTCGGTGGCGAAGCGGAGCGCGCGCGGAAAGTCAGCGCGGGCGTCGGTGGCCTTGATCGAGTCGAGCGCGCGCTCGAGCTCGGAGGTGTCACCGCTCATCGGGCCGAGCGGCGTGATCGCGGCGTCCATCTGCGCGACGAGCATGCGGTCCGCGCCGCCGAGCCCGCGGATCACCTTCTTGACCTCCTCCTTCGCGGCGCCGAGCCGGCTCGTTCCCACGTCGGTGGCCTGCATCGACGCGCTCGCGTCGACGAGGACCACGAGGTTCTTGCCGCCCTTCGTCACGAGCGCCTCGGCCCGCGGATCACCGAGGGCGATCGCGAGCAGCGCGAGCAGCGCGAGCTGGACGAGCAGCGAGAGCAGGCGCTTCAGGCGCGAGAAGAGGCTCGTGGCCTCCTTGTCGCGCAGGATCTTCTCCCAGAGCTTGGAGAAAGGCACCGGCACGGTGCGCCGACGCAGCTTCAGGATGTACAGCGCGGTCGCGAACACGGCCGCGGCCGCGAAGATCCCGGCGACCTGCCCGATGGAGAGGAAGGCGAAGTTCATCGGTCGCGAAGCCCCGGAATCTCGCTCGGAGCCTCGGAGGCTCGGAGGCGGGACGAAGGAATCGCTGCGTGATTCCTTCGACATCGTCGCGGAAATAGCGCAGCGACGTCGTCGCTCCGACCCTCCGAGGCTCCGTGTGAATATCTTCCGATCTTCATCGCAGGAACCCGCCGCGGCGGAAGACGCGGAGGATCAGCTCCTCGAAGGGGATGCCGATGTCGGCCTGGATGTAAGGGACCTGCTTCGAGGAGCAGAAGCGCTCGATCTCCGCGAGGTACTCGCCGTACGCGTTCTCGAAGCGCTCGAGCACCTTCGCGGTGACCGTGACCTCGCGCTCGTCGCCCGTCTCGCAGTCGTAGAGGAGGACGTCCCCCGCGAGCTTCGGCTTCGCCTCCTGCTTGTCGACGACGTGCACCACGAACGGATCGAACTTGTTGTAGCGCAGGACGTTGATGCCCCGCTCGAAGCCGTGCGGATCGTAGAGATCGCTCGCGAGCACGACGAGGCCGCGGCGCTTGTTCTGCGCGACGAACGCCTTCAGCGCGTCCTCGAGGTTCGTGTGACCGTTGGGCTCGAGCTCCTTCAGGAATCGGAACACCTTGAAGATGCGCGCCTTGCCACGCGTCGCCGGCATGCGGCTCAGCACCTTGTCGGTGGTGGAGACGATGCTCACGCGATCGAGGTTCGCGAGGCCGACGTAGGCGAGCGCGGCCGCCACGCGCTTCGCGTAGCGGAATTTCTGCGCGTCACCGAAGCCCATCGACGTCGATGCATCCACGATGAAGTAGATGGCGAGATCCTCCTCCTCCTCGAACAGCCGGAGGAGGAGCCGATCGAAGCGCTGGTAGACGTTCCAGTCGAGGTAGCGGAAGTCGTCGCCGGGCTGGTAGTCGCGGTGGTCCGCGAACTCGACGCCTGCGCCGGTCTTCTTCGTGCGCCGCTCGGCGCGCATGCGGCCGGCGAAGGCGCGCTTGCTGACGAGCGCGAGGTAGTCGAGCTTCCGCTGGAAATCGTCGTCGAAGAGGTCGTCGTCGGAGCGTACCGGCGACGGCCCCTTGCGACCGAGAACCGCGTCAAGAAAGCCCAACCTGGGCCTCCGCCTTGCCCGCCTTCGTCTCGGGGAGGGCCTTGATGATGGCATCGACGACCTGGTCGGTCTTCATGCCCTCGGCCTCGCCCTCGAAGTTGAGGAGCACGCGATGACGGAGCGCGGGGAGCGCGACGGCGCGCACGTCGTCGATGCTCGCCGCAAAGCGGCCCTCGAACAGCGCGCGGATCTTCGCCGCGAGCAGCACCGACTGCGCGCCGCGCGGCGAGGCGCCGAAGCGCACGAAGCGCTTGCAGATCTCCGGCGCGTCCGGCCCGTCCGGGTGCGTGCCCTGCACGACGCGGATCGCGTAGTCCTGCACGTGGCGTGCGACCGGCACGCGCCGCACGAGGTTCTGCATGCGCAGGATGTCCTCGCGCGCGAGGACCGGCTGGCGCTCCGTGCGCGCGGCGCCGGTGGTGAGGTCGAGGATGGCGTGGAGCTCCTCGCGGTTCGGGAACGGCACGTGGAGCTTGAAGAAGAAGCGATCGAGCTGCGCCTCGGGCAGCGGGTACGTGCCTTCCATCTCCAGCGGGTTTTGCGTCGCGAGCACGACGAACGGCTCGTCGAGCACGTGCGTGCGCTTGCCGACCGACACGCGGTGCTCCTGCATCGCCTCGAGCAGCGCGCTCTGCGTCTTCGGCGTGGCGCGGTTGATCTCGTCGGCGAGCACGATGTTCGCGAAGATCGGCCCCTTGCGGAACTCGAAGACCTTCCCGCCGGCCGCGGTGTCGTCGATGACGGTGGTGCCGAGGATGTCGGCGGGCATGAGATCGGGCGTGAACTGCACGCGCGAGAACTGGAGGCTCAGCGCCTCGGCGAGCGTCTTCACGAGCATCGTCTTGCCGAGGCCGGGGACGCCTTCGAGCAGCGCGTGACCGCCCCCGAGGAGGCACATGAGCACGCCGTCGATCACGGTGCCGTTGCCGACGATGGTCTTCGCGATCTCGTCCTTCAGCGTGGCAATGGAGACGCGGAAGGCGTCGACTTCGGCGCGGACATCATCGGATTCACTCATGGGTCATCCTTGGAGAGAGACGAGACGAGATACGTGAGACAGAGAATCGCTGAATCGCGGAGAGTGTCTTCGAAGCCGGCGACACGGCGTAGGGCGCACCTGAAACATGTCTCCGCGATTCCGCGATCCTCTGTCCCACGGAGATCAGGGAACCGCCGGAGGAGCGGGGATGGGGGCGGTGGTGCCGCCTTCTTCGCGGGGGCGGATCAGCTGGAAGTAGCGCTTCACGTAGAAGCGGTAGCCGCCGGGGATCTCGTCCTTGTTGAGCGCCTCTTCGGCGACCGTATGGTACTCGCGGTAGACCTTCTGGTAGCCGCGTGACGCGAAGCCGCGCTCTGCCGCGCCGAGGATCACCTCGCTGCGGCTGCCGCCCTGGCCCGTGTCCTGGCCCTGCATCTGCGAGTCCTGCACGCCCATCTTCGGATTGGTCGCGCCGCCCTGCACGTTGCCGTCGTGACCGGTGCCGTAGCCGGGGCCCTTCTGGCCTCCCTGCCCGCCCTGCCCGCCCTGACCCTGGCCGCCGCCCTGGCCCTTGCTCGCGCTGATCACGAGGATCTTCTCGCCGTTCGGTCCGAGGATCCACGTCTCGCCGCCCTGACCCTGGCCCTGACCTTGACCTTGGCCGGCGCCCTGACCTTGGCCGGCGCCCTGACCCTGACCTTGGCCCTGACCCTGACCTTGGCCGGCCTGCTGACCCTGACCTTGGCCCTGGCCGTCCTGACCCTGCCCGGCCTTGCCCTGACCCTGGCCCGGCTGCTGCCCCTGACCGCCCTGCCCTTGCCCCTGTTGACCGCCCTGCCCGGCCTTGCCCTGTGCGCGCTGCTGGAACTGACGAAGGCGCGACATCTGCCCCTGACCGCCCTGCGATTGCTGGCGCATCATCTCGCGGAGCTCCTGGAGCTTCTGCCGTAGCTGCTCCTTCTCCTCCTGCGTCATCTCCTCCTTCGCCATGCGGTTGATGTCCTGCGCGGCGTTGTCGAGATCCTGCGCCGACATCCCCACGTCCTTCATGAGGTCCTCGGCGGCCTTCTGCAGCTCCCGGTCGAGGCGATCGAGCTCGCGCTGCGTCTTTTGCTGCTGCTCGCTCTCGCGATCGAGGCGCTCGAGCTCGCGCTCCTTCTTCTGGAGGAGGCTCTTTTCCTGCTCGTTGCTGCCGCCGTCGCCCATCTTCTGCTTCTGTTTCAGCAGATCTTGCTTGAGCTCCTCGCGCTTGTTGTTGAGAGC
>JAYTHX010000137.1:0-5711 GCA_043732195.1 Polyangiaceae bacterium | reverse complement strand
GGGATCGTATCGCAGCGGACGGCTCGCAAAGGAGCAGAACTTCGCGACGACGACTACCGGTAGGCGTTGGTGCGTGCCACCCGCGGCCGAGCTCGCTCAACGCACGGCGGAGAGGACGTACGGCTGCGCCTTGTGCGCCGGGGAGCTGACGCCGATGCACAGCTGCGCGGTGCCCGCGGTGACCGAGACGGTCACGCCCCGAGCGTTCTGCAACACCGGAACGCACTTGCCGGCCGAGAGGAGGCCGAACGTCGCCGAGGCATCGCCGTCGGCGCCGAGCATGATGGAGGTCTTTCCCACCGTCGCCGCGTAAAGGAACCAGTCGAGGTCGTCGGCCGTCCCGAGCTTGCCGCACGCCGTGGTCTTGAGGGGCGTCGCGCTGCCGACGACGTTGTTGGGCTCGGCCTCGGTCACCGCGCAGGCGGCGAGCGGAGGCGGGGCGCCGGCGTCTGCCTTCGGCGGCTCGGGCGCGGGCGCGGGCGGCACGGGCGCCGCGCCTTGCGCCGCGATCCGCTCCTTCAGCCAGTCGGCGAGGAGATCGACACGCGCGAGCACCTCGACGTTGCCGCCGAGGCCGGAGTTCACGGCGACGATGGTCTGCGTCGTACCGAGGAACACCGGGCCGCCCGAGTCGCCGTGCTCGATCACGCCATCCGCGGCGTAGTCGAACGGAAAGCCCACGGTGAGGCCGCTCCGCAGCTTGATCGGCGCCGAGAAGATCTCGCTCGTGACCGTGGCGTTGCGGATCCGACCGACGTCGGACGCCTCGGCGCCAACGGCCGCGACCTGCGTGGCGAGGGACGGGTAGCTCGGGAGCACGATCGGGTCGGTGAGGTACACGAGCCCGAGGTCGTGGTGCAGCGGGTTCACGGTCGTCGCGCCGTTCTCCTTCCAATCGTACGTCTCGCCCTTCGAGGACGTGCGCAGGCTCCCGTTCGCCATGACCTCCCACGACACCATGCCGTCCACGCAGTGCCCGGCGGTCAGGACCACATTGGGCGCGATGACGGTCGCGGTGCACGCGTAGTAGCCGCCCGAGGCGGCCCGCATGTTGAGCAGCGCCGCCGCGGGGTACGCGGTGGTCTTCGTTCCGCCGACGATGGGCGCGACGTCCACGGCGACCCGCTCGGCATCGACATCGTCGCCACTCGCGGACTCCGCCGCGCAGCCATAAGTGGCAATCACTGCGCACACGCCGACACAGAACAGGGCTTTGTTCATACGATCTCCTTCGACAGCCCGGCCGACTCGATGAGTCCCGTGGCTTTGCGTCCCCCGCTCGCGCGAGGTTTGCCGTTTCGTGGACACGACCTGCCGCGCAGAAATGCGAGCGGCGACGACCGAACGGCCCGCCGGGCGCGCGAGTTAAGGGCGAGCGAGCCGCTCGCGGAAGGTCCGGGCGCTTTTCGCGCAGAACGAACGAACGCGCCCCTCGAGCCTTGCTCTCCTCGCGCTCGTGACCGTCGGCTGTGGTCGGGGCGCCGCAGCGCCACCGCCCGTCCCGACCGTCGCGCCGGCCGCCCCTCCGCCCGCGGCCCCGCCGGCGGCGGCGGGAACGAACGGACGACCGGTGTTCATGCGGGTGAAGATCCGCTTCCGCGCAGACTTCGCAAAGGAAATGCGCGCTCGCCGAATCTTCCGACGGTCAGCAGCTGCGCTTCAGTCCGCCATCGTGACGCGGAGGATCTCCTCGGTCGTGGTGACGCCGTCGAGGACCTTCAGGATGCCGCTCATCCGCAGGCTGACCATGCCTTGCTTGATGGCCGCCATCTTGAGCTCCGCGGTGGAGGAGCCCTGGAGGACCATCTCCTTCAAATTGTCCGTGAAGCGCATGACCTCGTAGAGCGCGACGCGCCCCTTGTAGCCCGTGCCGTTGCACGTGCGGCAGCCGAAGCCCTTCATGAGCCGGCCGTTCGCCATCTGCACCTGGTCGTTCGTGAAGCCGAGATCGGTCAGGGCGGCAGGCTCGAGCTGGATGGTTTGCCGGCAGTCAACACAGACCTTGCGCGCGAGCCGCTGCGCCAGCACGAGGTTGACCGACGCCGTGATGAGGAACGGCTCGACGCCCATGTTGAGGAGGCGCGAGATGGTCGCCGGCGCGTCGTTCGTGTGGAGCGTGGAGAGCACGAGGTGGCCGGTGAGCGCCGCCTTGACGGCGATCTCGGCGGTCTCGAAGTCGCGGATCTCGCCGACCATGATGATGTCGGGGTCCTGCCGGAGGAAGGCGCGTAGCGCCATCGCGAAGTTCAGGCCGATCTCGTCGTGCATCTGCACCTGGTTGATGCCGTGGAGATTGTACTCGACGGGATCTTCCGCGGTGCTGATGTTGGCGTCGATCTTGTTGAGATCGCTGAGCGCCGAGTAGAGCGTGGTGGTCTTGCCCGAGCCGGTGGGACCCGTGACGAGCACCATTCCCCACGGCTGGCGGATGGCCCAGAGGAAGTCGTCGAGCGGCTTCTGATCGAAGCCGAGCTTCGTCATGTCGAGCTGGAGGTTCCCCTTGTCGAGGAGCCGCATGACGATCTTCTCACCCCAGAGCGTGGGGAGAACGCTGACGCGGAAGTCCATCTCCCGGCCCTTGCCGAGCTTCAGCTTGATGCGTCCGTCCTGCGGCAGCCGGCGCTCAGCGATGTCGAGCTGGCTCATGATCTTGAGCCGGCTCGCGATCGCGTTCTTGAGCTTCAGCGGCGGCGTCATCTCCTCGATGAGGACGCCGTCGACGCGATAGCGAACGCGCAGCTTCTTCTCGTAAGGCTCGATGTGGATGTCGCTCGCGCCCTTCTTGATGGCGTTGAGCAGCACCATGTTCACGAGGCGAACGGTGGGCGCATCCTCGCTGGCCTTCTCCAGCTCGAGGACGTTCATGTCCTCTTCTTCGCCGGAGAACTCAATCTCCGACTCGTCGAAGCCGGCCATGACCTCGTCGTACGAGGGGCCTGCGCTGTAGTAGCGCTCGACGGCGGCGGCGATCGCGCTCTCGCTCGCGATGACCGGCTCGATGTTGTAGCCGGTGAGGAACTTGAGGTCGTCGATGGCGTGGAGGTTCGTGGGATCCGCCATCGCCACGATCAGCGAGCTGCCCGCGCGCGAGACGGGGATGACCCGGTGCTTCTCGCACTGCTCCTTGGAGACGAGCTTCAGGATCTCCGCGTCGATCTCGTACTCTTCGAGATTGATCGTGGGGACGCGGTACTGCTGCGAGAGGAAATTGGTGATCTCCTGATCGCTGATGAAGCCGAGTCGTGCAAGCGTGTAGCCGAGGTTCTGGCCCGAGCGATTCTGCTCGTCCTGCGCCTGGCGTAGCTGCGCGAGGGAGATCAGCTTCTCCCTGACGAGAAGCTCGCCGAGCCGGTTCTGGTTCGCCATGGAAGCGAAAGCGTCGGTGATACGGCGAGATCCGTCAATGGTTCGCTTCGCTCCGGTTCACTGGATCTTGCTCTCCGCGAGGGAAACCTCGCTGACCGCCGGCAGCACCATCGCGGCGAGGCCGCCCGCGCCCGAGATCCTGGTGGTCAACCGCGGGCGCGACCGGTTGCGTCTTTTTTTTCCTCTGCCGATGCTAGATTTGGCCGCCTTGCCGTTGTTCGATCGCATCTTCGGCAAAGGTCGGCACGCGTCCGCGGCGCGGACCGTCGAGCTACGCGGGGATCTGGCCCGCGCCGCCGAGTTGTTCGGCGAGGCCGGCCAGCCCGACGAGGCCGCGCGCGTCATGCTGCTCCGCGCCGACAGCGAGACCGACGCCCGCACGAAGCTCCAGTACCTCGCGCAGGCCTCGCAGCTCGCGACGAAGGACAGCGAACGCCAGAAGGACGCCCGGCTCCGCCGCGCGGAGCTCCTCCTCGCGCTCGCCGGGGACACGGCGGTCAGCGCGGTCGCCCGGCACGAGGTCATCGAGGCCGCGAAGGATCTCGAGGCCATCGGCGAACAGCTCAAGGCCGCCGAGGCCTTCGGGCGCGCCGGTGACAAGGAGGGCGAGGCCCGCGCGCTCCAGGCCGCGGGCGACGTCGAGCGCCTCGAGTTCCTGCTCTCGTCGGAGCAGTTCAAGGAGCGCGTCTCGCGCGCCCGCGAGGATCGAACCAAGGACGTCGACCTCATGATCGCCTGTGGCCGCCGGCGGGAAGCGCTCGCCGCGCTCGACGAGCTCCTGAAGGCCACGCCCGACGACGCGCCGCTCCGCGAGCGCGCAAACACGCTCCGCTCGCGCCGCGTCGAGGCGCCGATCGTGGGCCTCGAGATGCTGGGCGAGCGCTGGATGATGGTGCTCGGCAGCGAGGTGGTGATCGGCCGCAGCGAGGGCGCGATCAAGGTCAGCTCCAACGCGGTGAGCCGCCAGCACCTCCGCATCACGCGCGAGGGCGACGACATCGTGGTGCGCGACCTCGACAGCCGCAACGGCACGCAGCTGCGGGGAATCAACCTCGCTGGCCCGCTCCCCGTGCGCGACGGGCTCGACCTCAAGCTCGGTCGCGAGGTCACGCTGCGCATCTATCCCTCCCACAAGCTCCCTGGTGCGGTCGAGATCGACGTCGCCGGCCAGCACTTCCTGGCGTGCGTCGGCAAGAACTGCCTGCCTGTCGAGGGCCTCTCGCTCGACGCCGGGCCCGACGGCTGGGTCGAGCTCCTCGCGCACGGCACGCACGCATACGTGGGCGGCGTCGAGTGGACGCAGCGCGCCACGCTCCTCGCCGGCGACAGCGTCGGCACGTCGCGCACCGCCGACGCGACGCTCAAGGTGGTCTCGACGTAGCCATGACGGACCATCCGCCGGAGCAGCCTTCGCCAGTCGCGCAGTCGCGCGTCGGCATGGTGCTCAAGGAGAAGTGGACGATCGACCGCCTGCTCGGCGTCGGCGGCATGGCGAGCGTCTACCTCGCGACGCACCGCAACGGCAGCAAGGTGGCGGTGAAGATCCTGCACCCGCACCTCGCCGCGCATGCCGACACGTTGCGCCGCTTTTTGCGCGAGGGGTATCTCTCGAACAAGGTGGATCACCCCGACGTCGTGCACGTCCTCGACGACGACCTCGCGCCCGACGGCGCGCCGTTCCTGGTCATGGAGCTGCTCGATGGCACGTCGCTCGACACCGTGCTCGAGGAGCGCGGGCCGCTGGGCATGAGGGAGGCGATCGGTCTCGTCTCGAAGATCCTCACCGTGCTCGAGGCGGCGCACGAGAAAGGGATCGTCCACCGCGACCTCAAACCGGCGAACGTGTTCCTCCTGAAGAATGGAAACATCAAGGTGCTCGACTTCGGCATCGCGCGGCTCCACGAGGTGAGCGCGTCGCACGCGGCGACGCAGGGCGGCGCCGTGCTCGGCACGCCGGCCTTCATGCCTCCGGAGCAGGCGCGCGGACGTTGGGACGACGTCGATCCGCGCAGCGATCTCTGGGCCATGGGCGCCACGCTCTTCATGCTGCTCACGAATCGCAGCGTGCGCGAGGAGGCCGAGACCGCGAACGAGGCGCTCATGTATGCGATGGCGAAGCCGGTCGCGCCGATGGCCGAGCTCCTCCCCGCGCTGCCCCGGCCGGTCGCGGCGGTGATCGATCGCTCGCTCGCGTTCGACAAGGCGGCGCGCTGGCCGACCGCCACGTCCATGAAGGAGGCGCTGGCGCGCGCGCTCGAGGCCGCGGGGCGCGGGGTCGGCGATACGATCGTCGATCGGCCGGTGGAGCCGGGGCCGCTCCAGACCGGCGCGGCGTCGTCGTTCGT
>JAYTHX010000136.1:0-40337 GCA_043732195.1 Polyangiaceae bacterium | reverse complement strand
TTCGAAGGCCAACGTCCGATGATGCACGCCGTTCATCAGGGTATGCCCTGTACGAGCGCCGTCCTTCCGCGGCGTGCGGTCCGAGCGCATCGTCTGTGTCATGAGCGAGGCAGAGACAGCGGCGAAGTGGACGGAGCGGGTGCGGTTGTGGCGAGCGAGCGGAGCCAGCGCTGCGTCGTTCGCGGTGGACCAGGGATTCGCGGCATCAACGCTTCGATGGTGGGACAGCAAGCTGACGCAAGCGGCGAAGCCGCGAGTGGCCATGGCCCGCGTGGTCCGAGGAGGGGCGGGAGGGCCGGCGGAGGCGGGAGCGGGCGCCGCGACGAGCGGCGCCGCGCCGCGCCGCCCAGCGCGCCGACGCTGACCCTCGCTGCTCCGCCGGGGCACGCAATCGATCCGCACGTCGACTACAAGGATCGCCTCCGCCTCGAGATGCCGCGCTCTCCGGCGAAATGATGCTCCGGCACATGGGCTGGGTCGAAGCGGCCGCGCAAGCGCACCACCCTCGCGATCGCCTTGGCGATTGCGGTGGTCGAACTGCCGGCTCACTGCAGACGAAGCGTGGCGATGGACCCGTAGACCGCTGCGTCGAGGACGACCGTTGCTCCGGCGGGTCCGAGAGTCGTCTTGTCTCGTTCGACCGCGTCGACGATGGTGAGCGTGCGTTTCGCGAGCGCGGGCGGCAAGTGCAGGGTCAAGGGTCCTGGCGTGAGGACTGCGCGGATGATCACACCGCCCCCTCGCGTGGCGGGCTTCAGCGCTGTCACGATGCCCTCGCCGTCGGCTTGCAGCAAGGAAGCTTCCTGCTCGAGGTCGAGGGTCGCGGCTTGCTCGACGCCGACTACCGAGAGCGTGATCGGGCGGTTGAAGGCTTGCGCGGCGCGTGCCGAGCTCGCGACGTTGGCCGCCCGTTCGATGCGCCACTCGATCCGGTGCTTGCCGGTGTCACTCCCGACGCCACCCTCCACATCGCACTGCTCGCTTCGCGCGTCGCGCACCGCCATCAGCTCGATCTCACCGGGCGTGCTCATCCTCACACCGGTCGCTTGCCGTGTGAGGATCGCCCAGCCGCCGACCGAGGCCCACTCCGTCACGGGCCAGAACGTCGGCGTGTAGAGCCGCTCCGGGACCCGCTCCGAGAATCCGCCCGCCACCGAGGTCTTCAGCGGGTCGCCTGCGGTCGCGGAGAGCGACAGCGCGACGGTGCGGGTCGTGCCTTGGGCCGCACCGGTGGTGATGGCGAAGGAGAGTCCGGTGGCACCCGCGCCCAGCGACGCCTCGCGCACGTAGCTCGCAGAATGGAATGCCACGCGTGCCATGAGGCCGGTGCTCTCGACCACCTCGATCGTATCGGCGGCAGCCGGCGGCGTGAGTGGCGTGAGCTCGCAGCCAGGCATCTCGTTGCCCGTCCGCCAGAGCCCACCCGTGTCCTTGTAGTCACGCACTCCGAAGGAGCGATGAGCGAGCGCAGACGCCCCGTCGATGGTCAAGGCCGTCAGCGCGAAGGTACCGGCCTCCGCGCTCCACTCGGCGCGGACGTGCGGGTTGGAGAGGATCACCCGAACGACCGCGCCTCCTGCGGCCGGCCCTCCGCTGGCGTCGAGCAGGTCGAGCTTCACGGAGGCGGGCGGGCTCGCTCCGGCGCCCGGGAGGAGGTCGATGGCTCGCCACGAGAAGGGAGGGAGGGCTTCAAGCGCGATTCGCATCGTCGCGGAGGTGTCGCCCGCCTTGGGCGCCCCCACGATCTCGAGAGGCACGTCGTGACCATTCGCAACGGCATGAAGGAGCGGGACGGTTCCGGAGAGAGGCAGCACGAATTCCGCGACGTCATCGCGCTGGCTGCCTGCGCCGTTCGTCGCGATGATGCGTGCGACCGCTCCCGGCGCTGCAGGCACGCGTCGCGCGATGCCCTTCACGACCCGTGCGAGCACTGCCTCACCCGCGCTCTTCGCGGTCGCGATCAGTGGCAATTGCTCGCTCGTCACCACGGCATCGGCCGCCGTTCCCGTCACGAAGTCGTGATGGTTGGCGCGCGTCAGGTTGCTCAGCGAAGGAGCCGCCGCCTGCATGAAGGTCTCGCCTTCGACGCCGAGCGCGGTCGCAAACGTCTCGGCTGCGAAGAACGGCCGTGCCGCGTCGCGCGCGCCGCGCTTCACCTCGGCTCGACTCCCGTAAAAGCCCATGTAGTAGGGAGTGAATTCGGTGGCGATCTCTGGAAGCACGTCCTTCCAGGAGGAAACGAAGGTCTCGTAGTCCTCGAAGCTCGCAGCGACCGCCCACACGCCTGTCGCTTCGTAGTGCCGCTGGTTGTATCCGTCGAGGTACTCGATCAGACGCGGCTTTGGATGCGCGAAGTCGCACCCCACGGTGACGAATCGGTACGGCGTCTTCGAGTACGGATCGAGCGCCGCGAGATACGAATCGATCTGGTGGTCCGTGAACGTCGGGTCGTCACCTCCGTAGCTGGCCACATGACCGCCCGGCACCTGGAGATTCTCGTCGTAGTCGATGTTGTCGCCCGCGCAGTAGAGGTTGAGCGTCATGTAGTGCGCGAGAACGCTTGCTCCGCCCGAGCCACGCCAGAGGAAGTCGGCGCTTCCGACCTGCTGGAGGTGTTCCGCGGTCGAGCCGGCCTTGGGACCGCGCTCGGGGTGGAGGATCTTCTCGAAGAGCGTTGGCGCCCCGTCGATGCGAGCGAACCCGACGCTGCCGAAGCCCGCCGCGGAGAGGAGATCGGGAACCGTCCCCGCGTGTCCGAACGAGTCGGGGAGCCACGCGGCTCGCGGGTGCGCACCGAGGCGATCCTCGGCGAACTGCACGCCATAGAGATAGTCGCGGAAAAGCATCTCCGTTTCGGGCAGAAGGGTGTCGGGGCTCGTCATGCCGCCGCCGACGATGCGGAGCGCGTCGCGCTGCGCAGCGTCGCGCCACACGGCGAGCTCTTCGGGATGCTTCTCGAGGTGATGCTGCAGGTACGCCATTTCGGCGACGCTGTAGAAGGCGCGTGGCTGCGTTCGGAGGATCGCGCTGGCCTCGGTGAGGACGTCGCCGACGAACGCTGCATAGTACTCGTCGAACGTCTTCTGCCAGTCGATGTCGAGGTGGGCGGTCTGCGAGAAGACCATCACCTTCTTCGCGTCATGCGGGACACCGAGCTTCGCGCGTAGCGAGATCTCGTCCGGGGAGAGAGGGTGAGCGGGCGGAGTCTCGGGCGCCGTCCCGTCGGAGGAGCAGCCAAAGCATGGTGCACCGAGCGCGCAAGCGACCAGTACAGCTCGCCCGAGGACGCGGCGCACCGTGGCGAGAGGAGTTCGGGGGTGCACCGCTCTTTTATACCGAGGGGGCGGCCGTCGCACCAGCCCACCTTCCTGCGTTCGACGAGGACAGCTCGTGACGCTCGTCGAGCAACGCGATGCGATGGTCGCGCTCATCGCGGCCTGCTTCGCGCTGTCCGTGAGTCGCGCGTCGCGCTACCACGCTCGGCATCCCATCGCTCCGACGGAGGTGTACGCGAGCCTGCTCGGGCGCGGAATCTAGCTTGCGTCGATTCGCACGGCGTACCGCGTCCTCGGTCCTCTCATCCCGACTTTTCCGCCGCTGATGGCCGGACGATCTACGTCGGAGCGGCAGACAGCGCGTCGAAATCGTATCGCTTCCTCAGGAACGGCGCGGCCGCGCACTCGTCCTTGTGGTCTCTCTGGCTGCACACTCGTCGGGTTCGAGCCCTCTCACGCAAAATTCATTGAACGCTCACCCAACGCGTGCGCGACGGCGGGCACACTCTGGCGATGCTCACACCTGCTCGCGGAATCGATCCCGGCGCTCGTGCTACCGACCGGCGAGGAGTCCTCCGGTCCATCGGGATCGTCGCCACCGTCGTCACCGTCCTCGTTAGTTGTACGGGCCCGATGCCAGCCAGTGAAGGTGACCTCTCGACCTCCTCGGCGGCTCTCTGCGTCACCGATCCGCTCCAGTACGCGCTCGGCTACGAGCCGCCGGCCAACGGCGTCGTCAAGTCGGGCTGGTTCAACGTTCAGACTGACTGCCAGGGGCTCAGCGTGACGGCGTGCGTGCAGGGTCGTCTCGATAAGCTGAACTTCAACAGGCCCTACGCACAACTGAGCCCGGTCATCTATTTTTCGGACGCGATAGCTCCGTACCTCATCACCCAACCCTTGAACATCATGGGCATCCACGGCGTGACCTTGGTCGGCCAGAGTCCGACAGGCACGGTCCTGAAGTGGAGCGGGAGCGCGCCAGCAGCTTGCGACGTTGACTGCTCGATGCTCTGGGTCAACGGCTCGGACACCGTCACGATCAAGCGCATGACGCTGGACGGAGCAGGCGTAGCGAGCTCGCTCGTTCGCGTGGCCTGGGTGCCCACGAAAGATCCAACGGACCCGATGGGGAACAGATACTTGAACTTTCAGACCACCGAGACGGGGCTTGAGGATCTCCGCCTCAAGAACGCCCACTTTGGCATGCGCGCCGGAATACTCCCCAGCGGCGCTGGCGATGATCACAACACGATCCGGCGCGTAAGCTTCGACCATATGAGCGAGGCCGGATTCTCGGCGGAGCATTTCAATGCGTTGAACACCAATATCTGGGACTCTTCCTTCAGCTTCTGCCGCCTCGGCGTGACAAGCAACTTTGGCAATTTCAATGTCTACAACCGCACCTTTCTGTCCTCCACCGAAGCTGACATCAAGAACTTTGACGGTGAGGACTTCACGCTGCAGGGGAACTTCTCGGCGCGCTCGCCGCTGTTCCTCGATGGCAGGGGCGGAGGGCACTGGCTCATTTAGAACAACAAGGTCAGCGTCCAGTCACCGACGGCGATCGTTCTCTACCACCCTGGCTCGGCGGTCGTGGTCGACAACGACATTCAGACACAAGCGTATCCAGATGATAAGACCGGTCGATATCCGATCGCGATCGTGAAGAATATGCATGGCGACCAGGACGGAGGTGGCCCAGACCAGGACGTGACCGAGCACCTCAGCATGATCGTCACCGGGAACTGGTTCAACCAGCCGATGAAGCTGGCGCTGTGCGCCCTCCCGCATGGCGGCGACTACGACGTGCCGGATCAAGCTGGTACGGCTTGCGAGGACTCGCAGGAGGCGCCGTTGACCGCCCGCTTGACGGCGGGCGGAGGATATTTATACGGCAACCACTTCAGTTCCACGAGGGCCATATCGATCCCGAGGTTGCCCCCGGCGCCGACGCTCACGACGACCAACTTCCATCTGTCGGCGACGTGTCTCGGCGCGCAGGCACCACCGGTCCCCGGCAACGCTTACCCCTGCGACGACACCAAGAAGATTCAAGACCTGATCACCAACGCGGCGCCGGGCACGCACGCCGCCGTGCATCTCCGGGCCGGCGTCTACGAGGTCATGAGTACGCTCACCGTCCCCGCCAACGTCACGATCGAGATCTTCGGCGACGGCGAAGGCACGAACGGCACCGTGCTCCGCTGGGCCGGTCCTACCGACGGCTACATGTTCGACCTGCGCAAGCCTTCGCGCGCGGCTATCCACGATCTACGCATCGAAAACCTGAAGTACGGCTCGCCCAGCGTCTGCACTTCCCCGGGCGTTTGCTCGAATTTGCAAGGTCGAGGTATCCACGTCGAATCCGCGGATGACGTAGGTGGCATCCTGTACTTCGACCGCTTCGTGGCCGACAACGTGGGGACCGAGGTCACGCGGCAGCTTCCCTCGCCGCCGACGCCGACCGACAACGTCGGATTCTCCTTCGCGGGATTCGACCATCTGCGGGTCTGGTCCGAGGCCAGCGGTACGAACGAAGGCGACGTCTCGGTGCGTGTCCAGGGCGCCGGCTCGGGAGCGACCGACTTGAACAACGTCACCTCCGTCAAGCTCTTCGGCCCGCAGGTCACGGGCACCCGCAAGACGCAGTACGACGTGAGCAACTACGGCAATCTCTACGTGAACGGCTTTGCGGCCGAAAACAATACGCACGCCATTCAGCTCGGGTCCGCCGCGCCGAACGCGTCGCAGGCGGGACGGCTCACGATCATCAATGGTAAAGAGAGCGCGACGACCGGCAATACACCGGTCACTGGGGTTACCGATCCGGTCCAGATTCACGTCCAGAACTTCCTGGGCGACGTGAACATCTTCGGCATCAGAACCACGGCTCCCGTGAATGTGTTGAAGAACGCGCGCGGAGACTTTCCGAACGTGCTCGTGTTCGGAAATACCTACTCCAATCCTTGGCAATGGACGCCGGCGGGAGCGACGCTCAGCTCGGCCTCGCTCTGGTGGAACGAAAACGGACCGGCCACCCCGCTGGCCTACGTCCAGAGTGTCGGGAGCAATACCGAGGGTTGGCCAACGGTGTACTCGAGACCGTGGAGCACGTCCTACCTCGACTGCGCCACCTACGTTGCCGACGACCACTACGATCCCGTGGCTGGTGTCTACCCGGGCTTTCCCACCGCGAACCACGTGATCCAGACGCCGAGCAGCACGCAAGGCTTCTTCAAGGTGGAGGGCCCCTCGTCCACCGTCCGATTTCTCAACAATGCGATGGCCGATCCAACACTCGTTGGCGTGTTACAAGTGCCAGCTCCGGACGCCTGCCGGGATATCACGCCGGTCGGCGCGATCACGCCGGCGTTGGATCACGCGCTCATCGAAGTACGGAACGCTGCGGTCGGCAACGCGGCGCGGCCCTGCGCCACGAATGTCACCGATGCGCGCTTCTTTCACATCCGCGTCGGCGCGATGTTTACGCGGAACGCGTTCGCGGTGGATAGCGCGCCCTGACGGCGAGTTCGTTCACCCCCTGCACGGCCCCCCGTGGCGGCACGGTCTGGCAGCGTTGTATTGCGGGGCGACGTCGTGTCCGGCAGATCGGAAGACCCGATGCCGAGGAGGCGATCACATGTGCGACCGACCTCAACAGCCGGCGCCGTCGTCGCGCCTCGCTCTTCGGGCGCCGCCGCCGAGAACCACGCACGAGCTCAGGGCAACCCGTACAGGTTCGATCCTCTGGTTAGAGCCTCCGGGATTCGGTGCTGCCGCGGCCTCGTCTACCCGCGCGAGTTGCTCACCAGCTTCGCGAGCTCGCCCACGTCGACCGGATGGTTCGCAAGACGGCGGCGCGGGGTCGGCGGTCGGAGCATGAGGTGACAGAGATTCCGCTGTCGCCGGACGAGGGCCGGCGGGCACTTGTCGAGACGTGGCGCCCGCTCCTCCCGACGTGCCGGGATCGCCGCTGCTCGCTCACGTCGGCCGCGCCGAGGAGCGTGACGAGGAGCGCCGCGTAGAGACGTCGCGGATCACGGTCTCGCCTCGGAGGTCCTCGCACGGGAGATCCTCGCGCGATTCTAGCTTCGGGCTTCGAAGAGGTGCGGAACGGCGAAGCGGACCACCTTCGCGGCGCCCGATGCGTCCGTCGCGCGGACGTCGAAGACGACCGTGCGCGCGTACTCCCCGAGGTGCCGCTGGCAGGCCACCAGGACCTCGCCCGTGACCGCGTCGTAGGGAATGCGCGGCTCATCGAGCAGGACCTGCCCCGTGTCTTCGAGCGAGACCGTGATCCCGACGCTCGCTGCGTTCGCCAGGTCGAGGCCGCCGAGGCAGTGGAGGAGCACGTCGGCGCCGAGGGGGAAAAGCGCCGGCTTGGTGATCTCCGGGACGCACGGGTTCTCGACGAAGCGAACCCCGCTCGCACGGAGCGCTGCCAGGCGCTCGCGGGACAGGAAGAGCGGGATCATCGCGCGCACCGTCTCGGTCACGGCCGCGATCCGCCCCGAGGCGGCCGAGCACACGCCGCAGCTCATGAGATGCTCTTCCACGCGATCGGTCTGCGCCGGATCGAGATCGGCCGCCCAGTAGGCGACGAGATCGTCCCAGGCGACCGGCGCTGAACAACCTGCGCTCACGGCGCGCCCTCCCGGCGGTCGTCGAGACACCGCCGGAGCTGCGCCACCGCCCGATGGCGGAGGACCCGCACGTTGCCCGGAGTGGTGTCGACGATTACGGCGATCTCCTCGGCGGACTGCTCCTCGTTGAAAGAGAGCTGAATGACGGCTCGGTCGCGAGGGGAGAGGCCACGGAAACACTCGAGCAGCGCCCCCATGTCGAGGGCCTCCATCGTCGGCATCGCGACGGCAAGCACATCGAGGTCGGCGGCGTCGGTCGGCTCGGCGCGCGCATCGATCTCGCGCATTCTCGACGCGATGTTGCGGCACGTCCCGAGGACGAATCGGTCGAGACGGAGCCCATCCTCGATGCGGCCCGCGCGTGCTGCCTCGATGACGGCGAGCATGACCGCTTGCGCGAGATCGCGTGCTCGCTCGTCACTTCGGAGGTGGCGTCGGCCGTAGAGCTGCGCGCGCGGCGCGAAGCGTCTGCACAGCTCGGCCTCGGCATCGCGGGCGCCGGGATCGCGCGAGGCGATCCGACGCACGATGTCGGCGTTCTGCGCGGGGTCGTCCATGCGGACAGTGAGCGTAGCACGCGAAATATGGTCAGACGCCGAGCGCGTCGGCGAGACCGCGGAGCAGAGCGTGTCCGTCGCCGCGGTAAGAGCTCCCATGCATGAGAGCGAGCGTCGTCGGCTCCGTGGAGGCGAGCTTCTCGATGAGCGAGCGCGTGTGAGCCTCGATGGCGACACCGCCCATCGCCTTCCGCATCGCCTCGGATGGCGATAGCACCTCGGTCTCGGTCAGCGGCGGGAGGTCGGCGCCCCCGTGTGTGAAGACGTCGCCGCAGAGCAGCGTCTTGGTGGTGCTCTCGAACAGGTAGCCGCACTCCCAGTTGTGGGGCAGATGCGGCGCATCGAGCCAGCGAACGCGCTTCCGGCCGAGCGTAAGCTCCTCACCGTCGGACATCGCGCGCGGCGGGCGGTCGGAGAGGTCGTTCATCTGGACCATCGCAGCGACCTGACTGCAGACGGGCTCGGCACGCGGCGCGACCGCGAGCCACTCGTTGAGCGAACCGCACTCGTCCGCCTCGACGTGCGAGAAGCCGACGTAACGGAGCTTCGCGACGTCTCCCAGCACGTGCGCGACCGCCTCCCTGACGAGCGGGAACATACGACGTTGGCCGGTGTGGAAGAGGAGCGGCTCCTCGTCCACGATGAGGATCTGGTTGAACGTGAAGCCGCCGGGTATCTGCGACGGCGGGATGGGCGTGCTGATGCGGAAGATCTGCGGCGCGATCTCGTGGACATTCGTTCCGGACGCGGAATTCGTGACTGTCATGGCGAGCCTCCACGTGGTCGTACGGTCCCGAGCCGCCTCGTTACAAAGATTCTTGGCCGGGCTGCCGAGGTCGGAGAGGTGCCTACTTCATGCCTACTTCACCGTGCCGGGATAGCTCGCCGTGACTGCGATCTTATAGCGCGCGTGCGCGTGCTGCATGGCGTCGAGAGACACCGCCTGCAGCTTGCCCTTCACGGCCGACTGGCAGGCGCTCACCACCTTCGTGTTCTTCATCGTGCGGCCTTCCTTGGGGGTAGCCGAAGAAGGGGGTAGCGCGGAGGCGGAACCATCGCCGCCAGACGCGCGAGACACTCTACCGGCGACATCACGCGCTGCTTCACGCGCCCGCGCCCGGCCTTCTTCACGCGGTAGACGACGAGGCCGTCGCGACGCACGCCCAAGCGCGCCAGCGCACGCCCGAGCGGTGTGGTGACGCGAAGCCGGGCCACGCCGCCCTCGTCGACGGCGAGGATGCAGCCTTCCGCCGGCGTCTTACCGGTGCACATGTGAACGAGCCCCTCTCGCTCGCCCCGGCGCGCTGCACTCCCTCTTCAGCGTGAACGGCATCACCAACGAGAGCGCGTGCGTTGGTCTGCTCCTCGACGGCCGCTACCGTCTGACAGCGCTCCTTGGCGCCGGCGGATCGGCGGAGGTGTTCCAGGCCGACGACCTCCGCCTTGGGCGAGCCGTCGCCGTGAAGACGCTCCTGCCCGAGCTGATCGGCGCCGCGGACGCGACCCTGGCGGCTGGAGCGCGAAGCGCGCATCGCAGGGACGCTCAACCACCCCAACATCTGCCCGGTCAACGATCTCGGGCGGCTCCCCGACGGGCGCCCCTATCTCGTCATGAGCCTGCTCTCCGGCGAGTCGCTCGCCGCGCGCATCCGCAGAGAAGCGGCGCTCGATTTCCGTCTCAGCGCGCGGATCGTCGACCAGGTGGCGAGCGGGCTCGCGGCCGCCCACGAGCAGAAGTTTCTGCACCGTGACCTGAAGCCGAGCAACGTCTTGCTCATTCCTCTCGGCAACGACGGATGGCTCGTCCAGTTGCTCGACTTTGGCGCGGCCTTCGATCGGGAGGCGGACACCGAAGGCGAACATCGGCTCACGAAGGCGGGATTCGTGGTCGGCACTCCGATGTACCTCTCGCCAGAGCAGGTCCAGGGCCGGCGCGACTTCGACGAGCGCACCGACGTCTACGGTTGCGGGCTGCTTCTCTACGAGATGGTGACCGGCGTCCGGGCGTTCGACGGCGAGGTCGGCGAAGCGCTGCTCGAGTCGATCGCGCTTCGCGGCCCCCACCCCGCACAGCAGCTCCGTGCCGATCTCCCCGTGAGGCTGGCGCAGGTGATCACCCGAGCGCTCGCGCGCGATCGCAGCGCGCGCTTCTCCAGCATGGCGGAGCTGCGGTCCGCGCTGCGCGCAGCGTTCGAGGCCCCTGGCGTCGTCGAGCCGCGCACGGCTGCCACCGCTATCCTGAGCGTCCTGCGATCGGCAGCTGACCTTCCAGGAGCGGTCTCCTCGCCCGTTCCCGGGGCGGAGCGAAGTGGTCACGATCCCTTCGCGCATGATGCCTTTGCTCCCGATCCCTTTGCCCCCGACGCGTACGAGGCGGGTAACGGAGCCACGACGAAGACCCCTCCGGTTGCGGGTGAGGACATCCCCACGCGGCCGCGCATGCCACGCCCGCGGCCCCCGCCACGGTCGTCGGGATAGCGCGCGCCGCTCCACGCGGCTAAGGAGGGCGGCAGCGAAGCGATGCGACGCACGGATCACACGACGCAGCTCGTTGCGCGGCTCACCCGTAGCGACCGGCGCCTCGTCGCAATGTGGAGCGGCGGCTCTCACTCCGTCGACCTGCCGGCCAGCGGCGCGGTGGTGATCGGGCGCAGCTCCGAAGCGAACGTCGTCATCGACGACGTCTCGGTCTCCCGCCGCCACGCGACGCTCGTGCTGCTCGAGGACGCGCTCCAGCTCGAGGATCACGGAAGCGCGAACGGAACCACCGTCGACGGCGTTCGGCTCGCGGCCGGGGCGTCCGTTTCGCTTCGAGCGGGCGCCCTCATCGAGCTCGGCACGGTGCTCGTCGTGATCATCGGGGGCCCGAACGAGGGGCGCGAAAGCGCCGCGGGCGCGCCCGAAGCGCTCGATTCTCCGATGGCCGAGGTGACGGAACTCATCGAGGTCGCCTCACGGAGCCGGCTGAGCCTCCTCCTTCTCGGCGAGACCGGCGTTGGCAAGGAGGTGCTGGCCGCTCGCGTCCATGCCCGCTCACCGCGTGCCTCGAAGGCCTTCATCAAGGTCAACTGCGCCGCGCTGGTCGATTCGCTCTTCGAGGCCGAGCTGTTCGGCTACGAGCGCGGCGCCTTCACGGGAGCCGTCCAGGCGAAGCCGGGGCTCCTCGAGGAAGCAAGTGGCGGCACGCTGCTCCTCGATGAAGTGGGCGAGCTCCCACCGATCACCCAGGCCAAGCTGCTGCGGGTGCTGGAGAGCGGCGAGGTCACGCGGGTCGGAGCGCTGAAGCCGCGACGCGTGGACGTGCGCTTCGTGAGCGCCACCAACCGTGACCTGAAGTTGCTCGTCCGCGAGGGGCAGTTTCGCGAGGACCTCTACTACCGGATCGACGGGCTCAGCATCGTCATCCCGCCGCTCCGCGAGCGCCCATCGGAGCTCCTGCCGCTCGCGCGACGCTTCCTGGAAGAGGCCGCGCTGGCGGAAGGACGCGGACCGCCTGCCATCGCGGCGGCTGCCGAAACGATGCTGCGCGCCCATTCCTGGCCCGGAAACGTTCGCGAGCTGCGCAACGTGATGAATCGCTCGGCGCTCTTCTGTACGGGCACCATGCTCCTCGCGGAGCACCTTCGCATCGAGGCGCACGACCTCACGCGTACGCCTCCATCGGCAGCGCCGCCGAGTGCCCGCCCCGCCGATGACAAGCGCGCACGAGTCCTCGAGGCGCTGGAGCGCGCGCGCTGGAACCAGGCGCGCGCCGCAGAGCAGCTCGGCGTCTCCGTGCGCACGCTCTACACGTGGACGAACGAGCTGGGCATCGCGCGCTCCCGTCCGCGGTCGCCCGAAGTCGGCGGCGCGCCCGACAAGGGCAACGATGACAAGGACCGCGGCCCGTGACCGGAAGCGATCACCTGCGGCCGTAGAGGGGGAGCGCGCTTCCGGGAGGCGAGGAGCCCGCCTTGGCTGGCGCCGCGGGCGCGCGTGGGCGACGACCGGTCGACGCGAGGACGGGGCTCGGAGCGGCGGGGCTCGGCGTTTCGACGGCGTCGACGGCGCCGTGCGCGACCGTTCCAGCGCCCGCGTCGCCCGAGGGCTCCGTTGCCAGGTTCGGGACGGCGCCCGGCGACGCCGCTCGGCCGGCGGCAAGCGGGGAGTCCGAGGCGTCGGGCGAGCTCACCGCGTTCACGACGGCGTTCGGCTCGGTCGTGTGACCAAGCCACGCGACGAGCCCACCGGCGACGAGCGCCGAGGCCGCGCAACCGCCCAGCACGGCCAGGGTCACGCTGCGCTTCCCGCGGGCAGGGGAGCGCGGTTCGGATGGGGCAGCGACCTCGAGGCTGCTCGCCTCGAATCTCCGCAGTGCATCACGACGCTTGGCGAGAGGCTGCTCGGCGACGCGCTCGACGTAGAGACCGATCGTCCGCGCCGTCGCCGGAGCCAGTGCTGCCTCCAATGCGTCCGCCATCTCCGCCGCGGTCTCGAAGCGTTGGTCGATGTCTCTCGCCAGTCCGCGCATGACGACGTCGTCGATCGCGTGCGGCAGGTCGGGAGCCATGTGCGACGGCGGCTCGATGCGAAGATCGAGGATGCGTTTCACGATCGCGCCCGAGTCGCCCCCGTGGAAGAGGCGACGATGCGTCAGCACCTCCCACTGCACGACGGCGGCCGCGAAGAGGTCGGTGCGCCGGTGTCGAGGGTGTAGCGGCCGATTCGTCTCGGGAACGTTTCCCTCGCGGCCATGGGCAGAAACTATCACACGGCACCCGGCGCTCCTTCATGATCGCGAGCCGCACTCTGATGGCTTGCGCGCTGCTCGCCGTCGCCTGCCCTGCTGCGCGCGCGGGCGTCGCGGATCCCGCGCAGACGCAGTTCGATCGAGGGCTCGCCGACATGGAGGCCGGGCGCTTCGACGCGGCGTGCCCCAAGCTCGCGGAAAGCTATCGGCTTGACCCGCAAGCCGGCGTGCTGTTCACGCTCGCCGAGTGCGAGGCCAAGCGGAGCAAGCTGGCCACTGCCGTCGCCCGCTACGACGAGCTGCTCGAGCTCCTCGCGCGCATGACGCCGGAGGCGCGAGCAAAGCAATCGCAACGCGAGCGGATCGCGACAGCCCAGCTCCAGGCCCTGCGTCCGCGGCTGGCCGAGCTCACCATCGTGATCGCCGCGTCCGCGCCCCGCGACGCCACCGTCGAGCGCGACGGCACCATGCTCGACAGCGCTGCGCTCGGGCGCGCTCAGCCGATCGACCCGGGCGAGCACAAGCTTCGGCTACGGCTTCCGGACGGGCGTGACCGCGCGTACGCCGTCACGCTCGCCGAGGGCGAACGACGGCGCGTCGAGCTCGAGCCCGACGAGACTCGACCCACCGGCGCCGAGCACGCGCAGGTGTCGACATCGCCGTTGCCCTGGGTCGGGCTGGCGACCGGTGGGGTCGCGATCGCGGTGGGCAGCGTGACCGGGCTCCTCGCGATCGGCAGCGCGTCGACGGCGCATGCACACTGCAAGGACCAGCTCTGCGACAGCGACAACCATCAGCAGCAACGCGCTCGGCACGTCGACGAAGTTCTATGTCGAGGGCAAGCTCTGGATGCTGGATGCGGCCAACGAGTGGGCAGTCAGCGGCGGGCGACTCTACGTGTGGGCCGCCGACGGGCTCTCCCCGGAAGGGCGCGTCTGGGCCGCGCCGAACAGCAACGGGATCGTCGCCGACAACTCCACCAACATCAGCGTCAGCGGCGTGCGGATCTTTTCCGCCTTCGACGGCATCAGCGCCGACACCTCGTCGGGGCTGCACGTGAGCGATACCGAGATCATCAACAGCGCACGGGACGGGATCTGGGCGAGCGGAAGCAAGGGCCTCACGGTCTCCACGTCCAGCGTGGTGAGCTCACGCCGCAACGGCATCGACGGTTGGTTTTCGGTCACCGGCGCGACCATCACGAACACGAACGTGGCCAATAGCGGCATGGTGGGAATGCCGTCCGAGACCGAGGCCGGCATCATGTTTGGCGACGGATCGGCCAACCTGCTGGACAACGTCACCGTGACCAATTCCAGCTACCACGGCATCAGCGTCCTTCACAACCGCAACACCACGGTGAAGAACAGCGTCGTGGACACGGCGTGCGTGACCTTGAACGACTGCGGGGGCATCTACACGGGCGCTCGGGACAAGCTCGCTCTGGGCTTGCGTATCGAAGCCAACAAGGTCCGCAACATTCGCGCGACTCAGGGCATCGCGATCTACCTCGACGACTTCGCGAACGGCGTGACGGTGACCGGCAACGCCGTCACCGGGAGCACGACGGGCGTGTTCGTTCACAACGGATTCGACAACGTCATCACCTACAACACGTTCTCGACCAACACCGTCGTGCACGTGGCGTTTGGCCAGGACATCGGCAGCGTCCGCAACAACACGGTCACCAACAACGTGTTCGATTCGGAAGCCGACGTGCAGACCTTCAACCTGCAAGCCAGCCCGAGCATGCGGTCGTTCGCAACGTTCGACTACAACACCTACCGGAACCAGAGCCCGGTCCTGTTCGCCCGCACCTGGGACGGAAGCTCGCCCGGCGCGTTGCTGAACTACGGCGGCTGGAAGAGCTACATGGGCCAGGACCAGCACTCCACGATGAACGGCGCTCGGTGAGCCATCGATCCGCTTCTCCTTATCCATTGCTGAGAAACCCCATGGATCTCAGAGACGACCGATAAAGGCCTTCGTGAGCACGACGGCGCCGCTCTCGAGCTTGGGCCAATCGAAGGAGACGGCGTCCTTCTCGATCGTCGACCCGGTCCCGGTCTGGCGGCGCTCCACGACCACCGTCTTGGTGGTCGCGCTCTCCGGCGTCATGAGCGGCGGGGACATGACGCTGAGGCGGTAGATCTCCCCCTTCGCGTGGACGACGAGGATCGGCATCATCCCTCCGAGCCACATCGCGGAGTCGCCCACTCCGGCGACGGGAGTGCCTGCTCCGAGCGTCGCGTTGAGCACCGCTTCGGCCCCCTTGGACGACTTCATCAGGGTGACCAATCCCGCCTGCGCGCCGCTCCCGAGCGTCCAGGAGCAGCTGTCTTGATCGCCCTTGTGCGAGGTCACCTTCAGCTTCATGGCGGACTCGATCTCCGCCTCGGTGAGGAGCGCGCACATGTCCTTCGGAGCCGCGTGAAGCAGCTTCTTGCATCCGAAGAGCCCACTCGCGGCGGTCACGAGAAGGACGGGGTACAGGACTTGGGCGTAGCGGTTCATGAACCCTCATACCAGCGACCGCCGCGCTCTCCTAACGTCCCTCGCTCATCGGGTCGCCCGGGCGAAGCGGTCCGGCGCGGGTGCGCACGGAGATCACGTTTGCCCAGGGGGCCACGAACTCGATCCGAACTGGCCAGCCGCAGACCGTCGAACGGTTCTTCCGGCAAGGTCCGTAGTCGGCGAGCATCGTGGTCGGCACGCGGAGCTCGGCGTCAAACGCACGACCGCGACCAAGGCGGGGTCGCGCACGCGGATCTCGGTCGTCTCGATGGAGGCGCACGCCGGCCCGGTCAGGATGGCGGCAAGCAGCACAATGGCGCGACGCCCGCTCTGAGCGGCGCGGTCAAAACGAAGTATCGCCATCGAACGAACGATTGTGCCACATCAGTGCCAGTCCGAAGGCCCGTCCGCGACCGTCGGTGTCGAGGAGATTCATGGCTCCGTACACGCCAAAGGAAATATACTGGCTGAACCAGATATCGCCAGCGAGACGCGGCTCGATGAGGCCGCGCGTCGCGGACGCCGTTCCCGAGGGCGGAAGGTCTGGAGCTTCGACGCGATGGCTCACGGTCGTGTTGACCAACCCCAACATGACCTCGCCGCGCAGCGCCGCACGCCCCAGCGCGACGCGATAGCCGATCGGCACGCCGCCATGGGGAATGGAGACATTGAGTCCATTGTCCTTGAGTAGCTTCACCCCGCTCTCCGTTCGGAAGCTGGAAGTCGAGACTGTTCCGAAGGTCAGCGCGCCCTCGAAGCGCATGTAGAGCTGACCATACAGGAAGGAGCCAAACCCTCCCTCGATACCGAAGCCCGAGAGCGACTTCACTCCGAGTGATTCACCCTGGTAGTGGTACGCCTGATATCCTGGAGGACGCGATTGCTTCTTGAGGTCCTCCGTGAACGTGGTGTCCGACGTCGCCGCCCGCAGCGTCCTTCGCGTGGATGGCGAGCCGCGTGAGATCGAAGGGTTCGGCATGAACGCAGCGATTGCCTACGTGCATCTCCAGCAGTGAATCGGCTCCGTTTGACGAGCTCGTTCACCTACACGGATCGGGAGGGGGAGGCAGCTGGGCGCCGATCCCCTTCGCTGTCACCTGCTTGGCGACGAAGCCGAGGCCGATCGAGATCGCTTCGCAGGCCTTGTTAGGGTCCTGCGTGCCATCGGCGAGGATGTCCGACGCCTGACGGATGGTCTGCTTGATGGTGTCAAGGGTGGAGCCGCCGCAGAGCTGCGTGCTGATCCGTCCGGCGACCTTCGCGATCTCGGTGACGAGCTCCTCGGTCGGCACCACGCCCGCGATGGTGCCGTTCGTGGCCTCGGTGCTGCCCGGAAGCACCGTCATCCGGACCCGTGCATGATGCACGGGAATGCGCAGATTTGCGCCGGAGACCGGGATCTCGACCCAGAACACTCCCGAAGCCTCACCCGAGGAGATGACGCCGCCGCTGGCCACCGAGGGAGTGCTCGACACGGACAGCGGGCTGTCCGGCCCGCCGTTGACCGTCGACGCCACCGCCGACCGCACCTCGGTCGGCACGAACGTGGCCGGCGACCCGAGCGCTTCCGCGCCGAGCATGCCGAAGCGCGGCGGGCCCGGCAGCAGGTTGAACAGGATGGTGCGATTGCCGGCAGCGATCGCGTCGGTCGCGGTCTTCGACGGCGTGGGCACGAGGCCGAGGAGGAACCCCAGGACCGTCCGCCCGAACGCATTGTCGATGCCGTTGAGCCCGTCCTCCTGCTTCGCGGAGTCCGCGCCCGCGACGCGCTTGCACACGTCGGTGGACGTCTTCGTCGTCACGAGGCCGTCGAGGTTCTCGCCGTACTGCTTCCACGCGTCCTTGGTGGGCACGCCCGCGCGATCCGTCTCGCCGAGGAAGATCGTGTTCACGGCAAAGGCTCCGACGGTGGTGAGCGGGTCGCCGGGGACTGCGCTGTCGACACCGCCGTCCGCGCCGCCTTCGCCGGTGAGGCCGGGCCCGTCCGTCCCCGCGTCGTCGGCCGTGCCGCTGTCGGCTCCGATCGAGGCGGTGCTCCCGCCGCACGCAGGGACGAGGAGGCCGACGCACACGGACGCGGCGAGGCCGAAGGAGAGGGAGAAGGAGAAGGAGAAGGAGAGGGGTCTGAGCATGGGTCCATCCAAGCACTTTGCCCGGGGAGCGCCACCGCAACCGAGATGTCAGGTGCCGTGACGCGCGTGACCGCGCGCACCGTCTCGCCGTCCGCGTGCTGGCGCGGCGCGGCGCGGCGCGTCGGGTCGCACGCCGAGCATGTAGCGCGCCTCCATACCGCCGCGCGTGCCAGCGGCCATGCGCTCGGCGCCGAAGAGCATCCCGTGGAGCGTCGTGCGACGAGCCGCCTTCGGCCGGTACTGCGTGGTCGCGCCCATCACCTCGACCGCGCTCGCGTCGCGCACGTGTCACGCGAGGAGTCGCGCCTCGCGCTGAAGCTCGCGCGTGGCTGGGTGCTCACGCCGGTGGCGCGGGACATCCTGGAGAGCGCGACGCCGCCGTGGGGCGTGCGTGCGCCGGAGAGGACGACGCTCGCCTGCTGGCGGTGGGACCCGACGGAGCAAGCTCCCGTGGAGGAACACGCGCACGCTGACCTTCGGCCCCGCCGGCCTACCGACCGCCAGCGCCCTGCCTTGAAATCGCATACCATCGGATGTGATGGGAGGTCCCGCGCCGGTCGAGCTGAGCGCCGACTGCACGTCGTGCGGCCTCGAGGGAGGCGTGGCCGAGCTGTACGACTCGCTGGTCGCGGCGTGTCGCTTCGGGCTGCCCGCGAGCGCGCGCTGCAAGCTGTGCGGGATCGCCCACGAGGCGGTGTTCACGCCCACGCCCGCGCGGCCGCTGAGCGACGTCCCTGCGAACCGCTGCCCCGCGTGCCTGGAGGAGCTCGGTCCGCGCACGCTCGACGATCGCCGGTGCGCGCGCTGCGGGGCGACGGCGACGCGGAGCCTCGTCTCGCCCGCCGCCGCGCTCCGCTCGCAGGCGGCGCTGGAGGCTGCGCTCGATGCGTGGGCAACGCGCGAGCACTGGCCCTCCCGCGACGCGCTGACCGAGGCGACGTTCTGCGATCCCGAGTTCTCGTCGCTGCTGCTGCGCATCCAGCGCGGCGAGCCGCTCGAGGTGATCGCCGACCCGTTCGCGAACATGGGGGTGCGCACCACGGGCCGTGACGCGGCGGACGAGCTGAGGCGCGCGCCGCCGGCGCTGACGGTCGTGACGCCCGCGTCGATCGGGCCGCTCACGCCGCTGCGGGCCGGCCCGCCGCTCTCGGTGCGCAACCACCTCCCGGAGCCCACGCCGGCCGAGCCGCTGCCGGTCCCGATCCGCTACATCCCGACGCCGCCCGCGGGGACGCGCGTGCCGGTGGAGATGCTCGCGCCGGCGTCACGGCCGCCGCCGCCGCCCTCCGCGCCGCCGCGGGCCATCGTCTATCCGCTGGTGTCGGTCATCGCCGCGGACGGCGAGATCCATCCGGCCGAGCGCGCGCTCATCGATCGCTTCCTCGAGAGCGAGGGCCTTGCGCCCCTCACCGAGGACGAGTTCAAGGTGCACCATCCCTCCGCGGTGGCGCATCTCGTCCCGCCCGAGCGCCGCGAGGCCGTCGTGCAGCTGATGTGCGAGACGGCAACGGTCGACGGCATGCCCGACGAGAGCGAGCGCCGCGTGATCCGCGCGTACGCCGCGGCGTGGCACGTGCCCGACGAGAAGATCGAGTTCTGGATGTGGGGCTACGAGAACATGAGCACGGGCATCGTGCGCCAGCTGTGGATGAAGCTGCGGCGGTTCGTGCTCTCGGCACGCTGGAGTGACGCCGGACAGGAGGCGCGATGACGACGCGAGGCGACGACACGGCCGGCAGCGTTCCCCCATGGGCCGCTCCCTTCGCGCCCGAGGAGTGGGCGTGGTTCGTGGCGATCCTCGCCGAGGATCTCGACCGCCGCGGCATCACGCACCGCATCGACATGGACACGGGCTGCGTGCACGCCAGCACCACGGGCCCGAACGTGCTCGGCCTGTCGAACCTGCTGCAGCTGTGTCGCTCGCGGCCGCGCGAGGCGTGGGCGGGCGCGGTGAAGCACCACTTCGACGTCGCGTTCGACGTGAAGGCCGGCAAGACTGCCGAGGAGCTCTCGCAGGACTGGGTGCTGGCGCGCGAGCACGTGAAGCTGCGCCTCTACCAGCGCGACAACCTCCCCGATGTCCCGCTCGTGACGTGGGAGATCGCCGACGGTCTGGTGGCGGTGCTCACGTTCGACCTCCCCGAGACCGTGATCTCGGTGCGCCTCGAGGATCGCGAGCAGTGGGACGTCACCGACGACGACCTCTACGACGTCGCCCTCGCGAACGTGCGCGCCGAGGGCCTCCTGCCCACGAAGGACATCGAGCTCGGCGAGCGCGCCTCGCTCCAGCTGCTCGAGGGCGGCACCACGTTCTTCGCCGCCTCGCACGCGCTCTTCATCGAGGACTACGCAAGCGGCGACTTCGACCGGTACGGCATCATCCTGGCGATGCCGCAGCGCCACGTCGTGCTCTTCCACTGCGTGCACGATCTGCGCGTGGTGCGCGCGATCGAGGCGATGATCGTGACCGCCACCAACATGTACGTCGACGGCCCGGGGTCGATCAGCTCCGATCTCTACTGGCTACCGCCGCGCGGCGAGGACAGCTCGCTCGAAGATCTCGAGCACTGCCTCGTGCGCCTCCCTTGCACCATCAACGACGAGACCCTCCGCTTCATGCCACCCGCGAGCTTCACGCGGATGCTCAGCTCGCTCCAGCCCCCCGCCGAGAGTCATTGATGACGATGAACCAGCAGCCGAGCGCGCCCGAGGCGATCGATCCGCAGATCCCCCAGCAGTTCCAGAAGGTGGCGGCGAACATCCGCAAGATCATCATGGGCAAGGACGAGGTGATCGCCCGCCTCCTCTGGTCGGTCGCCGCGCAGGGCCACGTGCTCTTCCGCGACGTCCCAGGCGTGGGCAAGACGATGCTCGCGAAGGCGTTCGCGGCAAGCGTCGATTGCCGGTTCAAGCGCATCCAGTTCACGCCCGATCTCCTGCCCATGGACGTCTCGGGCTCGAACGTCTTCGACATGCGCTCGAAGACCTTCCAGTTCCAGCCCGGCCCGGTCTTCACGAACGTGCTCCTCGCCGACGAGATCAACCGCGCACCACCCAAGACCCAGTCCGCGCTGCTCGAGGTCATGGAGGAGCGCCAGGTCACAGTGGAGGGCACGACGCACAAGCTCGAGCCGCCGTTCATCGCCATCGCCACCATGAACCCGCTCGACGACGAGGGCACCTATCCCCTGCCCGCCGCCCAGCTCGACCGCTTCATGATGATGCTCTCGATCGGCTATCCCCCCGAGGACGCCGAGGCGAAGATGCTCGAGGTCCACCTCGGGCAGACGCCCGCGATGTCGACGCTCGAGCACGTCATCACCAAGGCCGAGTTGCTGGCCTGGCAGCAGGCCGTACCGCGCATCTACGTCTCACCCGAGATGCGCCGCTACCTGGTCTCGGTGCTGCGCTCGATCCGCAACGACGACCGCAACCTGCGCAGCGTCTCTCCGCGCTCCACGCTGCTGCTCGCGCGCGCCTGCCAGGCCCGCGCGCTGTTCTCGGGGCGCAACTTCATCTCGGTGGAGGACGTGAAGGCGCTCGCGCCGGACGTGCTCGGCCACCGCGTGATGACGAGCGACTCGGGCGTGGGACGCGAGCTCGTCTCGCATTGCGTGGAGCGGGTGCCCGCGCCGGCCTGATGCGCACGCTCTACCGTCTCCTCCGCGCCGGCATGCACACGGCGCTGCTCTTCGTGCTGCCGTGGCTCACGGGGGCGCTGGTGGGCATGGTGTTCGACGTGCGCGAGGTGGCCGAGACGAAGGGGCGCTTCGCCACCATCTTCTCGCTGGTGATCGTGCCGCTGCTGGTGCTCCAGCTCGCGGCCATCGCCATCAAGGTGGGCCGCGAGATCCGCGTGCGGCGCGCGGAGGGCGGGCGCGGCTTCCACGTCCTCGTGGACGCCATCGATCGCCACGTGCGGGTGCTCACGCCGCGCGGCATGGGCATGGCGGCGCTCTCGCTGGTGATGGTGGGCATGGCGCTCTCGCTCAAGTGGGGTCAGTTCGGGGTGCTCGCCGTCGCAGGCCTGGGGCTCATGTATATTGCATCGACCGCGGCGACCATCACCTCGGCCTTCGCGGTGCGCGCCTTCGACGACCGCGTGCGACGCGGGCGCGGCGCGATCGATCGCGAGATGTCGCCCACCGTGGTCGATGCCGGTGAGGCGGTGGAGGAGCGGTTCGTGCTCGCGCGCGTGCCGGTGCCCGCGGGCTTCCGGCTGCACATCGAGGAGCAGCTCCCCTCACGGCTCGGCGGCGACACGCGGTTCGCGCTCGATCGCAGCGTGTCGCGCGCCGAGGTCACGGTGAGCGCGCCGCTGCCGCGCACGCCGCGCGGGCTGTACCGGCTCGGCCCGGCGGAGATCTGGTACGAGGACGTGCTCGGCCTCACGCGCGTGTACGTCGCGTCGCGGGCCACGGCCTCGCTCCGCGCGCTGCCGCGCCTCCGCAACGTGGTGTTCGACAAGAGCCCGCGCTCGCTGACCAAGGCCGACGGGCCGCTCAGCATGCTCTCCCCGCGCGCCACCGAGGAGCACTTCCGCACGCGCCAGTACGTCGCCGGCGACGACCTGCGGCGCGTGCACTGGAAGCAGTCGATCAACACCGGCCAGCTCATCGTGCGCGTCGCGGAGTCGGTGCCGTTCGCGCCCTCGCGCGTGCGGCTGGTGCTCGACACGTATCTGCCGCCGAGCTGGCGCGTCTCGGCGCTCGCGGACGGAAGGCAGCTGAAGGAGGGCGAGCGCGCCGTCGCGCGGGCCCCCGAGCTCCTCGACGACGTGCTCGATCTGCTCGTGGAGAGCTGGATTGGCCTCGCGAGCACGCTGCTCAAGCGCGGCGAGGCAGTCTCGCTCGTGACCGCGGTGCGCGACGGCGAGCGCACCGTCGTGCGCGAGGTCGAGTGCAAGCGCGGTGAGGAGCGGAAGTGGCGCGCCATCGGCTCCGACGTGGTGTGGCAGCATCACTTCCCGGTCGAGCAGCTGTTCGCGAGCGTGCCGGCGCTGCAGGCCACGCGCGGGAAGCCGCCGAGCAGCATCATCGTGTCGTCCGGGCTGTGGCTGGGCGGGACGAGCCCCGCGCCCGGGACGAGCTACGTCGTGGCCGACGGCTCGTGCGTGGTGGCGAGCGCGGCGCCCGACGAATGGAGCGCGCTCCGCCGGTTCTTCTTCTTCGATTATCCGGTCGGCGCCGACGACAACCGCATCGACTGGCGCAAGCTCTTCGCCCCGAAGCCCCCGGCGCCGGAGGTGCTCCGCCGCGAGCTCCTGCGCGCGGCCACCGCCGCGGTCGAGCACGCGCGCGCCTTCCGGGCGCCGGTGCTGATCGTGCGCCGTCGCGGCCTCGGCCTCTCGCTGGAGGCGCCGTGAGCCGCACGCGCGTCCTGCGGTGGACCCCGACGTTCTGGCAGGCGCTGCGCCTCGCGGCGCGTCCGGCCATCGTCTACTTCCTGTTCACGGTGGGCGGCTTCGCGGCGTTGATCGCGACGGTGCTCTGGTACGACGGCCTGAACGATCTGCTGATCATCTTCCTGCTCTCGGTGGCGGGCGTGATGGGGATCCTCGCGGGCATGCTGGTGGCGGTGCTTCGCGCGCGGGCGCTGCCGGTGTTCGTGCTCGGGGGTCTCTCGATCAGCATCGCCATCGCGCTCATCGCGCTGGCGCCGGTGGGCGGCAAGGAGGCGATCATCGCCATCTCTTGCTTCTGCTTCGCGTTCCCGTGCGGGATGCTCTCGCTCCAGCATCGGTACGAGCTGCTCGCGTCGTTCTGGCCGGCGGTGGGCTGGATCGGCGGGGTGTTCGCGATCATCAACAAGGAGGGCCGGCTCCACCAGTGGGAGAACGACAAGGTGACGGCGTGGCTGCCGGTGCCGCTGCTCTATCTCGGCTGCTTCCTGGTGCTGTGGCTGCTCTATCTGTCGTCGAAGCAGGCGATGCGCGTCGAGCTGTGGCAGTCGCTGAGCGGGGCGGTGGCGCGGCGCGTGACGAAGAAGGCGGCGGTGGGCGCGATCCCGCGCCGGAACGTGCTGCCGATGCTCTTCGCGGCGCTGGTGCTGTTCGGCCTCGTGGCGCTGCTGTCGCCTTACCTGTGGCGCAGGGGCCGGGGCGATCAGCACGGCAAGGACGGCGAGCGTGATCGTCAGGGCCAGGTGGAGCGCCCGAAGGAGCGCTACGACGACAGCAAGGGCCAGGGTGATCCTCGCCCGAAGATGGATGGCGAGGCCATCAAGCAGCAGCTGAAGGAGCTGGCGGATGCGGCGAAGAGCACGGCCCTGCACCTGTGGCCGCTGCTGTTGCTCCTGCTCCTGTATCACCCGGCGAAGCGAGCGCTCCTGAACACGCATCTGCTGACGCCGGTGTTCCCTTCACCGCCGACCGAGCGCATCGACAACCACTGGGAGTACGTGCGCATCGCGGCGGAGGACGCGGGCGTGGTCCCGGCTCCGTCGGACTCGGTGGAGCAGCTCCTCGCGCGCATCCATGCAAAGCGCCTGGGCGGCCCGGCGCTGGCACGCGCGGCGGAGATCTACGCGCGCACGCGCTACGGCTTCACGGTGGGCCGCGGCGACCCCCAGGCGATGCGCCAGCACGCGATCGACGCGGGCAAGGAGCTCCGCGCGCATCTGGGCCCGTGGTCGGTCGTCAAGAACATGTTCCGCCGCCTGTCGTGAGCGCGCTTCGCTCCTATTTCGCGTGCTTTCCGACCGCGGCGAGCACGCCATCGAGGCCATTCAAATAGGCCTTCGCGTCGTCCGCACGATGGAGCAAGGGGCCGACGGCCTGGAGAGTACGCACGCGACACGCGACGCCACGGTCCGCCACGACGCCCCCTACGCCCCCTACGGCAGCGCCATCTGGTACGCGACCGACCAGTTGAATAGCTCGTACGGATTCCCGTCCGCGTCCGTGTGGTACGCGAGGGTGGGGTCGGAGTCGCGGATGTTGCCGCGCGCGCCGTTGGTGGGGCCCGGGCACGGGTTCGCCGACTGCGCCTCGTAGGCGTAGCGGAGGATCCCGTTGGCGCCGGTCGGCGCCGCCGAGAGCGTGACCGTCACCGTGTCCGGCGCCGTCACCGCCACGTTGGTGATCGCGGCCGACATCGTGCTGTCGCGATAGATGAAGCCATACACCGGCTGCACCGTGAAGCTCGTGCTCGTGGCGTCGACCCGCGCCGTGTCGATGACGAGCGGCGGCACCGGCACGACGTACTTCACCGTGATCACCGCGCCCGCCCGCGTGACGCTGAGCGGACGCGTAGGCTCCCACTTCTTTCCCTCCACCACCACGCGCTGGTACGCCTTCGCGAAGTACGCACCGAGCCGGCGCTGCGAATGCGCCGTGTAATGCAGACAGTCCAAATAGTGAGTGAATGGATAGTTCGGAGTGACGAGATTCACCTTTCCGTTCGACTTGTTATGCGCGTCGAGCTGGCGCTGCGGGATGATGCTCGTCGGGGTGGTCATGCTGCCGAACTGGGAAACGAACATGGGGATCGGCTGCGCCTGCCCGGTGATGGCGCGGACCTTCGTATCGTAATCCCATTGCCAATCGAGCAGCGCGTCCGTGTAGTTGAGGAGGCGGGTATTCGTGCCGTCGGTGCTGACCAGGAATCCGAAGTTCTGCTCGTTGGTATCGCTCTCGCCCTGTCCCTGGATCACGGTGACCGCGCGCACCGCGTAGGTCTTGCCGGCGGCCGCGGCGAGCGCCTTCGCGCTCTGGACCTGCATGAGCGCCTCGTCGAACGGCGCGATGTACCCGGACGACGTGGGGAAGTAGCAGGGACCGTGATTCAGCTCCACGTTTGCCGTCTGGAGGCGGAGACACCAGTAAGGATTGCCGCTCCGCCCGTGGAGGCTCACCAGCACGGCATGCTCCACCGCGGGCAGCCCCACCTTCGCGAAGTACTTCGACGCGAGGACGTTCGCCTGGTTCCCGAGCCCCGAGGAGATGGTCTCGACGCCGTAGTTGAAGAACTTGTCGCCCTCCACGAGCGGCGCGAACGCGCTCGGCGTCTGGTAGACCGTGCAGCCCTCTCCGTTGCAGTTGCCGGCCGTCATCACGCCGGTGTCGAACATGAGATTGCCGAACGGCTGCGTCGTCGTGACGAAGGCCGACGCCCCGTTCGCCACCGAGTCCGAAGCCCCGGTCGAGAGCACGTGGTTGATGTCGTAATGCACGTACGTCGGCGGGGGCTCGGCGTCGGCGTCGGCGTCACCCGCCTTGGCATCCTTGCCCGCGTCGGTCGCGCCGCCCTCGCTGGGCTGCGCAGCGTCCGCCCCGAGCAGCGGCGCGCTGTCCGTCTTGGGCAGCGCGCCGTCGCCGACGCCCGCCTCGGTCGGGTCGCCACCGTCACCGTCGGCCGGGAGGACGTCACTCGAACAGGCCGCTGCCGCAGCCGCCGAACAGAGGACGAACGTCAGCGCTTGGAATCGCATGATCTCATGGTCCCACAGCGCCCCCCGACGCGCACGGCCAAGAGGTGCTGCGTTTCACGCCATGATTACGCAGACTCGCACGAATGACTACGTCATCACGTGCACTCTACATTGAAGTGATGCCTGCGTCCTTGTTGCCTCCGGCGTCGCCGCCGGTCGGCGAGGAGGAGCCGCCATCGGCGTTGGATCCGCCGCCGCCGTGCGACGCGCCGTGATCGGTCTTCTTGTTCACTTCGCGGTCCGCATTCTGGATGGCCCCGCAGCCCACGATCACGAGCGCGCACACGGCAAGAAAGGTCTTCATGCGGCGCAGCATACGCGAGCCGGCGCGCCCGGTGAACGAGCTCCTCCTCTGGTCAGAGCGGATGCGCCCACGCCACGACGCGAAACACGCCCTTCGCGCGGCGCCAACAAGGTGCTGGAGCCATCAACGGCCGGCGCGTCTTCCCCGTCGAGTCGTACGGCAAGCGCTTCGCCATCCCGCACAGCGCCATCCGCTCCACCGGCGGCTACGTCGAGCCCGACGTCATTCGCATCATGGGCGTCGCCACCGCCGCCACCATCAAGACGAACCTCGCGCCGCCGAATGATCAGTTCACGCTCGCGCCCGGAGAGGTACGCCAGACGTGGACGCAGAAGGATTTCGTGCTCGAGTCCACCGAGCCGGTCGCGGTCGCGCAGATCCTCGTCTCGCAGCAGCAGATCGAGGGGAACGTCACGGGCGATCCGTCGCTCACCATCTTCCCCGCCGTCGATCAGTTCCGGCGCAACTACCTCTTCGCGGTCCCGAAGTCGTGGGACAAGAACTACATCGTGATCTCGATGCCCAAGGGCACGAACGTCACCATCGACGGCGCGGCCATCCCCACGTCGTGCGTGGCGCGCACCATGGGCGCCATCGGCGGCACCGAGTACGAGTCGCGCACGTGCAACCTGCAAGCAGGGCCGCACAAGATGGACGGCGACAAGCCGTTCGGCATCGCCGCCTACGGCTACGGCAACGCCGGCTCCTACGCGTTCGTGGGCGGCGCGAACGTCACCAAGATCTACGAGCCGCCGGTCATCCGTTGACCCACGGCTTCGGCTACAGTCCTGGGCGATCATGAAGCCTTATGTCATCTGCCACATGTGCACGACCATCGACGGGAAGATCCTCACCTCGCGATGGCCGAGGCTCCCTGGTCCTAAATCGGCGACGGAGCTGTACGAGACCACAGCCGCGAAGTTCGGCATCGATGCGTGGCTCGTCGGCACCAGCACGATGCGCGAGTTCGCGAAGCCCAACGTGAAGCTGAAGGCGGTGCGCACGCGCGTCCCCCGCACCGATCACGTCGCCGATCCGAAGGCGAAGAGCTTCGCCATCGGCACCGACGGCAAGGGCGTCCTCCGCTTCACCACCGGCAAGGTCGCCGGCGATCACATCGTGGTGCTCGTGACGAAGAAGGTCTCGAACGACTACCTCGCGCACCTCAAGGCCGCGGGCGTCTCGTTCCTCTTCTGCGGAGCGCAGGACCTCGACCTGAAGGTCGCGCTCGACAAGATCCGTCGCCTCCTGAAGCAGGAGAAGCTGATGCTCGAGGGCGGCGGCACCTTCAACGGCGCGATGCTCCAGGCCGGCCTGGTCGACGAGATCTCCCAGGTGATCGTCCCCGTCGTCGACGGCGGGACGGGCATCCCCTGCATCTTCGACATCCCCGGCAAGGCGCCCAAGAAGGCCGCCGCGACGCTGGAGCTGCGGAAGCGCCGGAAGCTCGCCGGCGGCGCGACGTGGCTTCGCTATCGTGTCAAAGCGCAACGCCCGCAGCAGCGCTGAACCCCAGTCGCGTGCGGGCGCGCGGGCGCTACACTGAAGGGATGATTCACCGCGGTCTGCTCCTCGCCGGAGCGGGCGCCTTGTGCGCTGCCGTCTCGGCCTTTGCTTGCTCGTCCGACCCTTCCCCCGTTGCCGCCAGCGACGACGCGGGCCCCGATCCCGTCTGCGCCGGCAACCTCGCCGCCTTCCGCTTTCCGGGCGGCGACGACGGCGCGGCGGACCCGTTCGGCGCGAAGGCCGCGAATCAGGCGCGCGCCGGACGCATCAAGGACGCCGCGCAGATCGTCCAGCCCGAGAACGCCCGCAACAAGGTGCGCGTCGGCGACTTCGTGCTCGCGAACGACAAGGTTGCAGTCTACATCGAAGCGGAAGGCGAGAGTGACGGCTACAACCCGCTCGGCGGCGACGTCCTCGCGCTCGAGCTGATCGGCGCGAACGGCAAGCCCACCGGCGTCTCGCAGTTCAACGAGACGCTCGTGATGCTCTCGCGGCAGACCGTCAAGCCGGAGAAGGTCTCGGTCCTCGCCGACGGCGCCGACGGCAAGGCGGCGATCGTGCGCGTCTCGGGGCAGCTCGCGAACGTGCCGTTTCTCGACACGTTCAAGCCGCTCATTCCCGACGAGTACGACTTCCCGGCCGCCATCGACTACGTGCTCGAGCCCGGCGCCTCGAAGGTCCTCGTGCGGCTCCAGCTCGTGAACACGCGGACCGAGGCGGTCGACTTCGCGAACAAGCAGTACTTCGGCTTCTTCCAGGCGAACCGCAGTCAGGTCTTCACCGAGGCGACCGGCTTCGGCGAGCCGAAGGGCGAGACGCCGTGGGTGGCGTTCGACTCCACGAAATCGGCGTTCCTATACCGCGCGCTGGGCAGCACGATGCGCGCCGAGATCGGCGTCAACGGCTTCCAGCTCTACAGCATCAAGGGCCTCGCGCTCGACGCGTGCGCGACGAAGGCCGTCGACTACGCGGAGATGCAGGTGGCCGGCCCCGGCATCGACGGCCTGCTCGAGGCCAAGCGCGCCTCGTCCGGCGAGCCCGCGTGGCGCGAGGTGAAGGGCGTCCTCAAGGAGACCGATGGGGTGGTGCTGCCGGGCGCGCTCGTGCACGCCACCGCCGCCGACGGACGCTATCTCACGCGCACCACGACCGACGCCGCCGGTGCGTTCACGCTGCACCTGCCGCCCGGCGACGCGCAGCTCACCCCGACGTTGAAGGGCTGGGCCATCCCCGCGGCCACCCCCGCCCCGGCGGCCGCGGCGACCATCGACCTCGCGCTCCCGAAGCGCGCCACGATCGAGGTCAACGTCAAGGACGCCACCGGCAGCGAGCCGCTACCCGCGCGCGTGCAGATCATTCCCGCCACCGCGATCGCCGCCGCGCCGGCGACGTTCGGCGTGCGCGACCAGGAGCCCGGCGGACGACTGTGGGTCGACTTCGCGATCACCGGCCACGCCGTGCTGCCGGTGCCGCCCGGCGAGCACCGCGTGGTGGTCACGCGCGGCTACGAATACGAGCTCTACGACGCGCCGGCGACCGCGACGCGCGGCGCCACCACCACCATCGAGGCCGCGCTCGCGCGCAGCGTCGATTCCCCCGGCGTGATGTGCGCCGACCTCCACATCCATTCGCACTTCTCCGCCGACTCCGACGACGAGCCCGAGCTCAAGGTGCGCGGCGGGATCGCCGACGGCCTCGAGCTGCCCATCTCCAGCGAGCACGAGTGGATCATCGATTTTCAGCCGATCATCCAGCGCCTCGGCCTCACGAAGTGGGCGTACAGCTTTCCCTCCGAGGAGCTCACCACCTTCGCGTGGGGCCACTTCGGGGTGATCCCGATCTCCGTCAAGCCCGACGCGGTCAACAACGGCGCGGCGGCGTGGATCGGCAAGAAGCCGGGGGGCTTCTTCAAGGACGTCAACGCGCTGGCCGAGAAGCCGGTGCTGGTGGTCAACCACCCATCGAGCGCGGGATTCCAGGGGTACTTCGGCGCCGCCTCGTACGATCGCGCGACCGGCACGGGGGATCCCGAGCTGTGGAGCGAGAACTTCGCCGCGATCGAGGTCTTCAACGACTCGGACTTCGAGGACAACCGCACGAAGTCGGTCGCCGACTGGTTCTCGCTCCTCAACCTCGGCAAGACCTACTGGACGACGGGCAGCTCCGACTCGCATCACGAGCGCACGAACCCCGTCGGCTACCCGCGCACGTGCCTCCGCTTCGGCCATGACGACCCCACGAAGCTCTCGGCGGAGATCGTGCGCGACGCGCTGCGCGCCGGGGCCGCGGTGATCAGCGGCGGCCTCACCATGACGGTCGAGGGACCGGGCGCGGTCGGTCCCGGCGGCACCGCCACCGCGGGGACCTACAAGGTCACGGTGGCGTGTCCCAGCTGGCTCGGCGCTTCGTCCCTCGAGGTCATCGTCGACGGCAACACCACCGAGACGCGGCCCCTCACCCCCATCGCCGGTCCCGGCCCGGGCAAGCGCTACGAGGTCACGGTCGACGTGAGCGCCGCGCAGAGCAAGCCGCGCCACTGGGTCGTCTTCCACGCCAAGGGCGTGGGGACGGGTCCGACCGGTGACCTCGCGCCCCTGCATCCGGGCCGGAAGCCGTTCGCCGTGTCGAACCCCATCTTCTTCGGTCCGTGATCGGTTCGCCCCGCGGCGGGTTTTGCGCTAGATAGCGCTCCCGCCGTGCACCCGAACTTCGAGAAACTCCGCACGCTCTACGCGAGCCGTCCCGCCATCCTCGCCCCCATGGAGGACGTCACGGACAGCGTGTTCCGGCGCCTGTGCCGCACGGTCGGCGCGGACGTCGGCATGACCGAGTTCGTGAACGTGGAGGGGCTCCTCCGCGGGTGCCGCAACGCGAAGCGCAAGATCAAGCTCGCCGAGGACGATCAGCTCACCGCGATCCAGATCTACGGCGCCGATCCCGAGCGGCTCGCCGAGGCGGCGCGCTTTGCCGAGACCGCGGAGCCGCTCTTCCTCGACATCAACTGCGGCTGCTGGGTCCCGAAGATCTGCGGGCGCGGCGCGGGCGCCGGCTGGCTCCGCGAGCCCGAGGCAATGGTGGCGATGGTGAAGCTCGTCGTCTCCAACGTGAGCCTGCCGGTCACGGTGAAGACGCGCATCGGGCTCGGCCCCGAGTCGCACATGCCGATCGTCGATCTCGCGCGCCGCCTCGAGGACGCCGGCGCGGCCGCCCTCACCATCCACTGCCGCACCGCCGCGATGGGTCATTCCGGCGCTGCCGATTGGACGTGGGCGGCGAAGGCCCGCGAGGTGGTGAGCATCCCGGTCATCGTCAACGGCGACGTGCGGTCCGGTGAGGATGCAAAGCGCGCCCTCGACACCACGGGCTGCGCGGGCGTGATGGTGGGCCGCCGCGCCATCGAGCATCCCTGGGTGTTCCGCGAGATCTACGGCCTGCTGCGCGGCGGCGTGACGGTCGCGCCCCCGACCGACGAGGATCGCCTCGAGCTCTGTCGCGTGCACCTGCGCGCGAACGTCGAGGAGCGCGGCGAGCCGTACGGCGTTCGCGTGACGCGCCGCCATCTCAGCGGCTACCTTGCCGGCATGCGCGGCGCCGCGCAGCTCCGCCAGCAGTTGAACCACTGCGACTCGCTGGAGGGCTGCCTCGCCATCCTCGACACCGCCGTGGTGCGCGCCGCCGCCTGAGCGCGGATGGATCGCCACGCTGGCGGTGCAGCCGGTATCCATGGGGACGTCCTTCGTCGTCGCTGTTGCGCCCCCGGGCTGCGCGTCCATCGTCAGCCGCGCCGCATCCTGCCCCAAGGATGGCAAGAACCAGCGTCAGCGATGCGCGCTTCACCGACGCGCGCGCATGCTTGCGCTCGCCGATTGTCGCCGCCGATCAGGGCTGGGCGGCGGCGATGCACGCGGTGAGCGCCGGCGTCTGCGTGAAGCCGCAGTTGCCGTCGTCCTGGCGCGCGCACGTCGCCGCCTGGTAGCAGCCGTAGACAGGGCGGAACTCGCACGTCGTGATCACCGAGTGATCCGCGCAGACCTGCAACCGAAAGGTACTACAATTACCGACATGGCGAGCTCCGTTGCGATCTCGGGCGGTTCTGCCGCGGTGCCGCAGGCCCCGGCGCGGACGATCCGCGCAAAGCTGCTGGTCGATGGCGCGCACTACGAGGAGCTCATCGTCCGGGCCATCGCCAAGGCGACGGTGAGCGTCTGGATCTCGACCGCGAACCTCAAGACCATGATGATCGAGGCGCCGATCGGCAGCCGTGCGCGGGCGACCGGAAGGTACGTCTCGTTCTTCGAGACGCTCGGTGAGCTGGCGCGGCGCGGCGTCGACGTGTGCATCCTGCATGCATCGCGGCCGTCCGGCCCGCTGCAGCGGGAGCTGGCGCGCCTCGCGAAGAACGCGTCGGGCGTGAAGATGCGGCTCTGCCCGCGCGTGCACCTCAAGATGATCGCGGTCGACGGCAAGCTCCTCTACCTCGGGAGCGCGAACCTCACCGGCGCCGGGCTCGGCGCCAAGGGCGACGGCCGGCGCAACTTCGAGATGGGCATCCTCACCGACAGCGAGGCCATGCTCGACGCCGCGCAGGGTCGCTTCGACCGCATCTGGCGCGGCCGCGAGTGCGGGCCCTGCACGATGCGCCGCGACTGCGACGCGCCGCTCGATCTCGTGAAGACGCTGGTGAACGTGAAGGCGACTACTTCCCGCGGAACGTCGAGACGAACTTGTCGAAGTCCTTCTTCGCCGCGCTGACCGTCTTGTCGCCGCCGATCATCTTGAAGAAGTGCTGGCGGTCGCCGGTGTCGACGATGGCGCCGAGCAGCATCTGGTTGTCCTTGGGCGGCGCAGGCTGGCCCATCATGCCGCCCGCGGCGAACTTGCCCTTGATCTCGACGATGGTGACCTTGAGGCCGTTGACGGTGCGGGCCTCGGTCTTCGCCTTCGCGTCGCCGAACTGCTGCTCCCAGCGCTTCACGTTCTGATCGACGCCGCCCGAGGCCGACGAGATCGCGAGCTCCGCGTCGTCCGGCTCGCCGCCGGCCTTCGGGATCTTGAAGGTCGCCTTGCGCATGGGGCTCGGGTTGGGCGCGCTCGTCCAGGCGGCCGGCGCATCGTAGCCGATGTCCTCGGGCCCGGCGGGCGCGGCGGCGGTGGCCGCACCGGTCGCAGCAGCGCTGCCGTGCGCGCTGCCGATCACGGGCACGGGCGCGGCGGCGCCGGAGGCCGCGGGTGCGGGATCGGCAGGCTTGTCGCGCGGGATCGGCTCCGGCTGCTTGTTGCAGGCGACCAGGCAGGCGGAGACGGCAAGCACGGCGAGGATCTTCATCGTGACCTCTCTCTACTACGGCGGCGGCAGGCGAGCGAGACGAGACGCGAGAGGTTGCAGAGAAGCGCAGAGGCTCGAAGTCCGTCCTCTCGCCCCCGGACCTTTCGCGGCTCTGGGCCTCTCTCCAACCTCTCGGTCTCGCGCTCGCGGATGCTAGAGATGCCGGGCAGGATGGATTTCTCTCGGCGCACCGCGATCGACGATGCGCCCAACGCGCTGGCGGAGGCCGTCGCGCGCGTGCGGCGGGACGGCGGTGAGCTGCTCGACCTCACCGTGGGCAACCCCACCACGGCCGGGCTGCCCTACGACGCGCGCGCCATCCTCGAGGCGCTCGCCGATCCTCGCGCGCTCGTCTACGCGCCCGAGCCGCTCGGGCTCGACGTCGCGCGCGAGGCGGTGGCGCGCGACTGGGCGGCGCGCGGGGTGGCCGTCGACGCCTCGCGCATCGCGCTCACCGCGAGCACCAGCGAGGCCTACGCCGTCCTCTTCAAGGTGCTCTGCGACCCCGGCGACGAGGTGCTCGTGCCCGCGCCCAGCTATCCGCTGCTCGGCTTCCTCGCGGCGTTCGAGTCGGTCACGCTCGTCCCGTACCCGCTCGTGCACGCCGATCGCTGGCACGTCGACCTGGGGGCGCTGCGCGCAGCGGTCACCCCGCGCACGAAGGCCATCGTCGTCGTCAACCCGAACAACCCGACCGGGTCGTACCTCGGTGAGGACGAGCTCGAGGCGATGCTCGACCTCGAGCTGCCCATCATCAGCGACGAGGTCTTCGCCACCTACCCGCTCGCCGCCCCCGCGGGTCGCGTCGCGACCGTGGTCCATGCGACGCGCGGTCTCGTGTTCGCGCTCTCCGGTCTGTCGAAGCTCGCCGCGCTCCCCCAGCTGAAGCTCGGCTGGATCGGCGTCGCGGGGGAGCACGCGCTCGTGGCACGCGCGATGAAGCGCCTCGAGCTCGTGCTCGACACGTTTCTCTCCGTCGCCACGCCCATCCAGCTCGCTCTCCCCACCATCCTCGCGCGCCGCGTCGTCACCGAGGAGGCCATCCGCGCGCGCACGCGGGTGAATCTCGAGGTCCTGCGCGCAGCGCTCGGCAGCGCGCCTTCTGCGCGCGTGCTCGGGGTGGAGGGCGGCTGGTACGCGATCGTTCGCGTGCCCGAGACGCAGAGCGACGAGGCCTGGGCGCTCGCGCTGGTGGAGGCCGGCGTGCAGGTGCAGCCGGGCTACTTCTTCGACATGGGAAGGGGCGCGCATCTCGTGGTGAGCCTCCTCACACCCGAGGACGTCTTCGCGGAGGGCGCGAGCCGCATCGCGACCTACGTGCGAGGGGAGGAGTGACGCGCGCGTCAGCCCTCGTGCTGCTCTCTGCGTTCGGCGCATTGACGTTCGCCGGGTGCACGAAGAGCCAGCTCGTGGACGTTGCGATGAGCGGCGTCGAGCACGTGCGCGCCCCCCGCGACCGGCGGGTCGGCGACCTCCTGGTGCTCGCCGGCGACCTGCACTGCCACGTCCTGCCACCGGACGCGCCGTACCACGTCTCCCGCGACCTCGCGCAAACCCTCGAGCTCGCGAAGCGCGAGGAGCTCGACTTCGTGGTGCTCACGCCGCACGTGCCGAAGCGCTTCTTCGTCGACGACGACCTGCGCACCTGGGTCCTGCAGAGCCAGAAGGAGCTGCGCATTCGCCTCGCCGCGCTCCACCCCGACCTCCTCGTGATCCCGGGCTTCGAATACACCGATCATCGGTACGGACACGTCGGGGTCTCGTTCGGCGATCCCGCCGAGGTGCTCGCCGGCTACCCCGCGGACGAGGCGCGCGCGCACCCCGAGCGCTTCTTCGAGCGCTGGGTGGCACGCGGCGGCTTCCTCACCATCAATCATCCCGTGGAGCGCGCGCTCGACACCTCACCGTTCACCGAGCTGCGCTGGGACATGTCCTGGCGCGCCTTCCGCGATCCGGTGATCGCGCCCGAGATCACATGGATCACGGCGCACGCGCAGGCCATCGAGACATTCAACACGAGCGTCACGCACCTTCGCGACCAGTTCCTGATCGGCGAGGAGGATCGATCCCTGCGCGAGGCGGCGCACCTCGTCGACCGCACGAGCCGCGCCCAGCACCGCAAGATCGCGGCGGTGGGCGGCTCCGACTCCCACGGTCGGTGGCTGCGCGCGACCACGTTCGTGCTGGCAAAGGAGCGGTCCGCAGAGGCGCTGCACGAGGGCCTCGCCGCTACGCGAACGTGCGTCCGCGGCCCCGAAGCATGCAGTCTGCAAGTACGCGCGCTCGGCGCAGAGCGCTGGCGCGGCGTGGGCGACTCGGTGACGACGCCAGCGCCCATCCTCGAGGCCCGCGCCTCCGGCGGCGACGCGACGTACGTGGTGAACGGCGCGATCGTGGCCACGGTGCCGGCGGGCACCGTCACGCAGCTTCCCCTCCCCGCCGGGCGCTGCGCGATCGTGCGGGCCATGGTCGGGCGCAGCTGGTCCTCGGGCATCTACGTCAATTGCGACTTCCCCTGACCAGAGCCTTCCGCGCGCACGTGCGGTACCGGCCGGCCTCGATGCTCATCGATCCGCAACTCGCCTGGTGGGCTCGGGGGGCATGGGCGTGGTCATCGCCGCGCACGATCCGGAGCTCGATCGCGAGGTCGCGAGGTCGCGAGGTCGCGACCAAGCTGATCGTCGCCGACCGGGACCGGGCTCGACTTCCGGATGGGCCGCCTCGCCGGCGTCGTCGACGAGCTGACACGCGGCCGCGCCATCCACGCCGAGATCGGGCAGCGGGCGGGCGTGGCCGAGTCGGGCCTGCGCGCGGAGATCGCGCTCGACTGCGCGCGCCTCCTGGCGCTGCTCGACGTTCACGCGGCACGGCGAGCGCTGGCCGGAGGAGATCGCGCGGTTGGGCGCGCGGATCAAGCGGCCAGGAGGGCCTTCGAGTGGGGACGCGCTTCGCGGCCTTGCGCGAGGAGCGCTTGCGCGTCTTGCTTGCGGCCCAGGCGGATCAGCGCGTCGGCGCCCTTCAGGTAGACGCGGACCGGGGCGTCGCCGGCGTTGGCGCGCATCCGCAGCATCATCGCAGCGGCCGCGAAGTCGCCGTGCGCGTGCGCCACGAGGCCGATGACCTCGAACGAGGCCAGCTCGGTCGCGTGCTCGAGCGCGCGCGCGAGCGCGGTGGGATCGCCGACCTCGTGGGCGAGGCGCGCGCGGAAGGCCTCGCGCTCGGCGATGGGCCACGGCAGCGAGCGCGTCAGCGCCGTCGCCGCCTTCTCCTCGCGAAACGAGAGCGCGAGCTTCAGCCAGGTGGCGATGATCCAGACGAGGCGCGCCGGCACCTTCGCGCCCGCACGCACGAGACCAACCGCCTCCGCGTAGGGCGCGGAGTAGGCAGCGACCGCGTGGGCGATCGCCGCCTCGTCGTCGTACGCGAGCCCGAAGATCACGGCGTGCGCCGCCACGCGATCGCCGAACGTGAGCAGCTCCTCGCGGCCGCGGTCGCGGTTACCCTGCCTCGCGACCGCGAAGGCCCACGTCTCGCAGACGATCCCGGTCTTCTCGCCGAGCTCGACGCACGGCTGATACGCGCCATTCGAGTACGCCGCGTTCATCGCCGCGGCGACCACCACCGGCGCGTCGCTTGCGCGCTTGATGGCGTCGAAGGCTCCCTTGCCGCGGCCCATTAGGGCCTCGCACACCTTCACCAGCAGCTCCGCGAGCACGACGTTCCGCGGGTACCTCTTCACCGCCGCCGCGGTCTGGTCGCGCGCCTTGGTAGAAGCCCCCTTCTCGACCAGCGCCCCGAGGCGCAGCTCGGCGGACCGCTCGACGCTCACGGCGCGATCGGTGAGGTCATCGCCCGGCGTGCGGTCAATCTCGTCTGCGCACCAGCGTGCGCTGTCGGCGTCGCCCTCGCGCAGCGCGAGTCGGCCGAGCTGCACGAGGCAGTTCACGCGCCCGACGCCGCCGCTCACGCCGAGCCTGCCGACGGTCCACGCCGCGCCGAAGTCCTGTTCGAGCTCGTGGATGTCCGCGAGGCTGCTCGCCGACCACGCGGCCAGCTCGTGCTGCGGCGCCTTCGCGAGGACGCGGTCGAACCAGGCGGCGGCGCCGGCGAGGTCGCCCTGCACGCGGCGCTCGATCCCGAGGTAGTGCCAGTAGCGAGGGTTCTCGGGCGCGGCGCGGTGTGCGGCCTCGAGGAGCTCGATGTTGCGGCTCTGGCGATCCTTGCGCGCCGACTCCGCGGCCGTGTAGCCGTGGTGCACGAGGGAGAGCGTGAGGGCATCCTCGATGGTCCCGCCGGCGCGGAGGATGTTCGAGGTCACGTCCTCGTGGACCCGCCCCTCGTAGCCGTAGCCGCAGCCGTTGCGCACGAGGCGCGTCGACATGAGCGTCATCTGCACGCGCCCGCGGTCGTCGAGCGAGGTGGCCGGGATCCGGAACGCGCCGGCGGTGGTCTTCTTCACCACGGCCGCGAAGTGCTCGCCGAAATCGGGCGCCAGCACCTCGTCGGCGTCGAGGACCAACATCCAGGTGCCGGTGGCGCAGGCGAACGCGGAGTTTCGCGCGGCGGCAAAATCGGAGATCCACGTGAAGTGATGCACGGACGCGCCGAAGGCCTGGGCGATGGCGACGGTGCGGTCGGTCGACCCGGTGTCGACGACGACCACCTCCGCGCCCAGCCCCGCGGTGCTCGCGAGCGCGCGCTCGAGGACCGCCTCCTCGTTCTTCACGATCATGCAGATCGAGAGAAGCGGGCGTTCGGGATCGACCATGGGAGGTAGAACGGCCGCTTTCTGGAGAGCTGAAGGTGTGTTCTCTCCTTTCATGGCGCCGCGGTCAGATGCGCGTCGGCCCTGGGCGCGGGGCGGCAGCGCGCTGGCGGACAACCGGTCGCTCGATGTCGAATTTCTGCTCCAGTGTGACGAAGTCGTCCTTGTCCGGCGCGACAAACGTGAGCGTGGGGCTCTCCGGCCGGAGCCTGGCCTGCTTGGTGCCCGCCCCCGACGTGTCGAGCCCGAGCGTGACGGTCTCGTTGGCCTTCACGCTGAGCACGACATGCGCCGCGCCCCACGCGTCGGTCCGGCCGACCTCTTTGCCGAGGTAAGTGACGGCGAGATTGGCGCCGTTGTCGGCCCGGATCCCCACCACCACGGTCCGCGCGAGCGGCGCGCACCGCGCGGCAAACGTCGGGACGCGCGAACCCGCCGCGAGCCGGTGAAGCGAGACGCCGATGGTCTCGGGTGGCGACTGGAAGCCCGTGGGGCAGCGCACCGCGATCTCGATGGCGTCGCCCTCCGCGCCGGCGAACGAGACGCGGGCGCGGCCGCTGGCGTCGGTCGTCGCCAACGTGCGGCCGCCAGCGACGAGCTCGGCCCCGAGCATGCCGTGGCCGGGGTCGGTGGTCACCACGACGTCGGCCACGAACGGCTGCTTCGCCGACTCGACCGCCGGATCGCTGCACCCCATGCTCGCGCATGCCAGCAGCACGATGGTCACCCATGCATTCGACATGCTGCGCTTCATCGAGGGACCTCCACCCGCACTCCGTCGGAGGGCGACGCCTTCGTTTCCACGATCGTCACGGTGGTGCGCCGCTCGCTCCGCACGAACGACACGAGGACCTCCGCGTTGTCGGCCCGGAGATATGCCGCGCTGCGCTGGGCATCGTGCATCGCCATCTTCCGGAAGCCCTGCGCCGCCAGCGCCTCGTCGTAGTGAGCCTCGAGCGCCACGCGAGCCGCGGACGACTCGTAGATCCGCACGGCTGCGGGATACCCGTCGACCGACGCGCTCAAGGTACGGCGGCTACCCTCCGGCCGCGGCGCGAGCGCGGAGTCGCTGCCGGGCGCGTCTCCCTCGGCGGGGAACATCGTCGACAGGGCCAGCGCGCTGTCCGACCAGAGCGTGACGACGTGCGTGCCTCCGCTCGGGCCGGCGCTCGGCTCGGCGAACGCGTAGCGAAAATGTCCGAGCTTCGAGAGATCTCCGCTCACGGCGAGCGCGCGGAGGCGCTCGGCGAGGGGCGCCGGCGGGTCGCCTGGCGCGTCGACGAAGCAGACCACCATCCCGCGGCCGTCCCTCTCGTCGCGGACCACCGAGGCGCGGAGCGCCGCGTTCGCCGGCACCTCGATCCGATCGAGCAGCGCAGCAGGGATGTCATGCATGGCGACGGCCAGCGCGCCCGGGCTGCGCCGGCAGTAGGCCTCGTAGCGGCTGAGCACCTCGTGGGTCGACTGCGAGGTATGCGCGCCCGCGCGATAGGCGCGACTCGTCGCCCAGCACGCCGCCGATGAACTGGCCTTCGCTGCTGCCGTTGCGGAGGTCCTTCACCGCCATCGGCGCGACCCCACTGGTGCCCTTCGACGTCGCATCGCCGCCGCCGCCGCCCTGCTGCTTGCCGAACGCCTCGTGATCCGTCTGGCGCCGCGTCGCATCGTCCATGGCCCACGACTCGCACTGCGCCGTGCCGAACTGCCCGACTCCAGGAGAGCCAGCTTCTCTCGGTCGCCATGGAGAAGGGCAAGCTCAACGCCATCGTCCGCAATCCCACCGATCAACGCATCACCGAGGCTCCGGCGGACGTCACCGCCGCCGTCCTCACCGATGCCAGCCGTCGCCAGGCCGTCCAGAGCCCGCGCCGTAAATCCACCCCCAACGGTCCCACCGAGCTGAAAGAAACACGCCGATGATTCCCGCAGCCAGCAAGCGCGCCGCGCAACTCCTCACCGCCCTTGCCTTGCTGGCTCCCGCCGCCGCGAGCGCCGCGCCCCCGCAGGACCGCACGTCGTCGGGCAGCGCCGAGGCCGCCGAGGAGATCGCGCTGGCCATCGGCGAGACGAAGACCGTCTCCGCCAAGGACGTGCGGAACTACTCCGAGGGCTCGCCCGGCATCATCGACGTCAAGCTCACCACCGACAACAGC
>JAYTHX010000135.1:0-5742 GCA_043732195.1 Polyangiaceae bacterium | reverse complement strand
AGATCCTTGTAGAACTTGTAGTTCAACTTGAGGCGGCCGACCTTCGAGAGGTCGTAGCGCTCGGGATTGAAGAACAGGTTGTGGAAGAGGGTCTTCGCGGTCTCGAGCGTCGGCGGGTCACCCGGGCGGAGGCGCCGGTAGATCTCCATGATCGCGTCTTCGGTGGTCTTCACCTTCTCGGCGAGAAGCGTGTCGCGAAGGTACGAACCGACGTTGAGGCCGTCGATGAAGAGGATCTTGAAGTGCTCGATGCCCGCTTCGCGAAGCTTCTCGAGCTTGTCCGCGGTGACTTCCTCGTTGACCTCGAGAATGACCTCGCCGGTCTCCTTGTCGACGACGTCGTGCGCCGCCACCTTGCCCGCCAGCTCCTCGACGTCCGCCGGGAGGCGATCGACTTTCGCCTCCCTCAGCTTCTTCATCGCGGCCTTGGTGAACTTGGTGTTCTTCTTGACGATCACCTCGCTGCCGACCTTGATGTCGCGCGTGGCGCGCTGGCCCGAGAGGAGGTCGTACTCGACCGACTTGGAGTACTTCCCGCTCTTCTCCAGGAACACCGTCTCGGTGTTGTAGAAGTAGTTCAGGAGATCCTGCGTGCTGTAGCCGAGGGCGCGGAGGAGCACCGTGGCGTGCATCTTCCGGCGGCGGTCGATGCGGACGTAGATGATGTCCTTCGGGTCGAACTCGAAGTCGAGCCACGAGCCGCGGTACGGGATGACGCGCGCGCTGTAGAGGAGCTTGCCGCTCGAGTGCGTCTTGCCCTTGTCGTGGTCGAAGAAGACGCCGGGGCTGCGGTGCAGCTGGCTGACGACGACGCGCTCGGTGCCGTTGATGATGAACGTACCGGTGTCCGTCATCAGCGGGATCTCGCCGAAGTAGACCTCCTGCTCCTTGATGTCGCGGACGATGCGCTCGCCACCATCGCGGGTGTCGTAGATCATCAACTGGGTCGTCACCTTGATCGGCGCAGCGAACGTCATGCCGCGCTGGCGGCACTCGTCCACGTCGTACTTCGGCTTCTCGAGGTTGTAGGACACGAACACGAGCTCACTCGTGCCGTTGAAGTCCTTGATCGGGAAGACGCTGCGGAAGACCGCCTGCAGCCCCGTCTCTTGACGGTCGTTCTGCGGGATCGTCGACTGCAGGAACTTGTCGTACGACGACTTCTGGATGTCGATGAGGTTCGGGACCTCGATGACCCTTTGAATCCGTCCCAGGTTCTTTCGAATGCGGAAGTTGGACTGGATAGCGGTCGCCATCGTTGCTCCTCTTTCAGGGTCGCGTCAGCTCGCCGGACGGGCGGGACGCTCACGAAGCCAATAAGTTACGTAGGGGACAGATAAGGAAAGCGACTTGGTATGAGAAATGCCGGATGGGGCGAGCGAAGGGATCTCTCCCTTCGCCGCCCCGGGTCACGGCGTCAATCACACAAGTGAGACAACGTGCACTTACTTGAGCTCGACCTTCGCGCCGGCCTCTTCGAGCTTCTTCTTGAACTCCGCAGAGTCAGACTTGTTGACGCCTTCCTTGAGGTCCTTGGGCGCGCCCTCGACGAGGTCCTTCGCCTCCTTGAGGCCGAGGCCCGTGATCTCGCGAACGACCTTGATCACGTTGATCTTGTTCGGGCCGGCTTCCTTGAGAACGACGGTGAACTCGGTCTGCTCCTCGGCGGCAGCGGCCGCGGGGCCAGCAGCGGCGGCGGGGCCCGCGACGGCAACGGGAGCGGCCTTGACGCCCCACTTGTCCTCGAGGGTCTTGATCAGCTCCGCGATCTGGATGACGGGGAGGTTCGAGAGGTAGTCGACAACCTGGTCTTTGTTGAGATCGGTCATTTTGAAATCTCCGTGTACGTAATCGAACTTTTAAAAACTTACAAACTGAGGCGGCGCGATTCGTGCGTGCCGCTGGGGTAGCGGGTGTCTCGTGAGCCTCAGCCGCCGTTTGCCTGCCGCTCTTTGGCGGCGAGCACGTAGACGAGGTTCTGGGTCGGTGCCTGGAGAAGAGCGACGAACTGCTGGAGCGGCGCCTGGAGCGTCGCCAGGAAGGTCGCGCGCAGCTCGTCCTTGCCGGGCATCGTCGCGAGCTCGTTCTCGACGCGAGATGCGCTGAGAATCTCTCCCTCGATGACGCCGCCTTTGACGGTGAGCTTCTGACCCGCCTCGCCGCCGTTCTTCTTGAACTCCTTGACGACCTTCGCGGCCGCCGAGGGGTCCTCGTAGCACCAGGCGATGCCCGTCATGCCCACGAGCACGTCGTTCAGCTTGGGGCCGTACGCCGTGTCCTTCAGGGCCTGCTTGACGAGCGTGTTCTTGACGACCTTGTACTCGACGCCAGCTTTACGGAAGCTCGCGCGAAGCGTGGTCGCCTGCTCGACGGTCATCCCCTTGTAGTCAAGGAAGACGGCCGACGTCATCTTGTCGAACTTGCCCTTCACAGCGCCGATGAGCTCGCTCTTACCCTCGCGGGTCGATGATGCTGCAGCCATGATCAGGTCTCCTCCGACGCAGTCGTGCCGACGAACGGCGCCGTGTCGATCTTCACGCCCGGGCCCATCGTGGAGCTGATGGTGATGCTGCGGACGTACACGCCCTTCGCGGTCGAGGGTTTTGCACGAACGAGCGCGTTCATCAGCGCACGAGCGTTCTCGGAGAGCGCGTTCTCGGCGAACGAGACCTTGCCGACGCGGGCGTGGACGATGCCCGCCTTCTCGACGCGGTACTCGATCTTACCGCCCTTGGCCTCGGTGACGGCGTTCTTGATGTCGAACGTGACCGTACCGACCTTGGGGTTCGGCATGAGGCCGCGCGGTCCGAGGATCCGGCCGAGCTTACCGACGGCGCCCATCATGTCGGGCGTCGCGATCACGCGGTCGAAGTCCATGAAGCCTTCGGAGACCTTGGCCACCATGTCATCGCTGCCGGCGAAGTCTGCGCCGGCCGCCTTGGCCTCCGCTTCCTTCTCGCCCTTGGCGAAGACGAGCACGCGGACCGTTTGACCGGTGCCGTGCGGGAGGACGAGAGCGCCACGAACCATCTGGTCCGCGTGCTTGGGGTTCACTCCCAGACGAACGGCGAGATCAACGGTCTCGTCGAACTTGGCGAACTTCGCCTTCTTCACGAGAGCGCAGGCCTCTTCGATTGTGTACTTGCGCGAGGCATCGACGGCTTCGTCGACCTTCGTGCGGTTCTTGGACTGCTTCGGCATCTTCCTCCTTTTCGGCCCTTCTACGTATCCAGACAGCGGAGACTCGTCGGACCTCCCACCGCTTGACCCTGCGAGTGCAGGCCGGTGGTTCTGAGGTTTTCTTCTTCTGCGGGATTGCGTGCACCATGCACCCAACCCAGACCTCAACGAACGAATTCTAGGGTCAAAGGGGCGGAGCCCCTCGAACCTGGGTAGCCGTAGCGGCCGTCAGGCCAGAACGTCGATCCCCATGGATCGCGCCGTGCCGCGGATCGTGCGCTTCGCGGCCTCGATGTCCTGCGTGTTCATGTCCTGCATCTTCTGCAGCGCGAGCTCATGAACCTGCTTCTCGCTCACCGAGCCGACCTTCACCTTGTTCGGCTCCTTGGAGCCGGCGCCGGGCTTCTTGCTCGTCGCGAGGCCAGCGGCCTTCTTGAGGAGCACGCTCACGGGGGGCGTCTTCAGGATGAACGTGAAGGAACGGTCCGCGTAAACAGTGATGACGACGGGGATGATCATGTCCCCGCCGGCGGTCTTCGCGTTGAACTCCTTGCAGAAGCCCATGATGTTGACGCCGTGCTGGCCGAGCGCGGGGCCGACGGGCGGCGCGGGGTTGGCCTTGCCGGCGGGCAGCTGGAGCTTGATGTAACCGGTGATCTTCTTCGCCATGGCTTCTTCTTTTTGCTCCTACGAGAGACCGCTGGAGCGGGTCGGGGCCCGCTCGACGGGTCGTAGTCGACGCATTAAAAATCGGGACGCGCTTCTTAGCGCATCTCGCACCGAACTCCACGCCGTATTTATGGTTGGCCTAGATTTCGCTCTGAGCCCTGGGAAAAGAGGCTCACAGCTGAAAGTCGACAGTTTTCGAGAACGAGACCAAAGGGAGAGCAAGGCGTTCCGACGGCCAGCGGTCGGCTGCACCCCAGGTTTTTCCGGCTCTCGGCTGTCGGCTGCTCCCTAGGCCCGCTTCTCCACCTGGCTGAAGTCGAGCTCGACCGGCGTGGGGCGCCCGAAGATGCTGACCTTCACCTTGAGCTTCTGCTTGTCGGGCTTGACCTCTTCGACCGTGCCCGAGAAATTCGCGAAGGCCCCGTCGATCACGCGGATCTCGTCGCCGACGTCGAAGTTCACGCGCGGCTTTGGCTTGACGGCACCCTCGACCACGCGACGCCGCTGATCCTCGATCTCCTGCGGGCGGACTTCCTGCGGGCGCTGGTTGCCGATGAAGCCGGTGACCTTCGGGGTGTCCTTGACGAGGTGCCAGGCCTCCTCGGTCATCTCCATCTCGACGAAGATGTAGCCAGGCAGGCTGGTCTTCTGGCGGATCCGCTGCTTGCCGTTGCCGCGCGACTCCTGGACGGTCTCGGTCGGGATGAGAACCTCACCGAACGCGGCGTCCTTGCCGTGCTCCTTCACCCGCTGGAGGAGGGCCTCTTTGACCTTGTTCTCGTATCCCGAGTAGGTCTGGATGACGTACCACTTCTTGGCCATTACGGACTCCACGGCGTGTGCTCCTCGTCCCCTCCCCGCCCAGTGCGGGGCCCCGCGATCAGAAGCTGTAGATCTTGTCGGTGACGTACTTCCAGAACTGGTCCATCAGGGCGAAGAACACAGTGGCGAAGACCGTGTAGAACAAGACGACGGTGGTCGAGTTCACGACCTCCTTGCGGCTCGGCCAGGTGACCTTCGACAGCTCCTCCGCGACCTCGGTCGCGTACTGCCGCGCCTCCGGCTTGCGCCAGTAGTAGACGGCCACGAGGATGCCGACGGCGCCGGCAACCAGATAGACAGCCTCGTCACGAGGCTCGCCGAACTCCGGCTTCCACTGCCCGAGCTTGTACCAGGCGAGGTGCCCGCCACGCGCCACGAGGAACGCGATGAGCATTGCGCCGGCCATGTACGCCGCGTAGACAAAACGCATGTAGCCGAGCTGCAGCGGCGATGCGTTCGCCTCGCGCTCGGCATCGTCAGCCTTGCCGGCCCTCTCGGCCTCGAGCTCGTCCTCGGTCTTCACGCGGATCGAGGTGTCTCGTCCTGAGGGCGGCTCGGCAGCCTCGTCCTTGGGCGCGTCCTCCTTGGCTTTCTCGAGATCCTCTTCCGTGGCCATCGTTTGCGCTGCGCTCCAAGCTGACGAGACGTTCTTTTGCAGGGGCTGGGGGGCTCGAACCCACGACCTGCGGATTTGGAATCCGCTGCTCTACCAACTGAGCTAAACCCCTAAACTGGGCTGAGATTCCCGCGAGCGCTACTTCGACTCCTTGTGGACCGTGTGGTGCTTGCAGGTCGGGCAGAACTTCTTCAGCTCGATCTGCCCCTGTTGCGACGGCTTGCGCGTCGTCTTGTAGTTCCGCGCCTCGCAGTCCGAGCAGACCAGCGCGATGGTGATCCGCTCGGACGCCATGATCAGGCGATGACTACTCGAGGACCTTCGTGATGATGCCGGCGCCGACCGTGCGGCCACCCTCGCGGATCGCGAAGCGCATCTGCTCCTCGAGACCGACCGGGGTGAGGAGCTCGATCGTCATCTGGATGTTGTCGCCCGGCATCACCATCTTGGTGCCT
>JAYTHX010000134.1:0-5743 GCA_043732195.1 Polyangiaceae bacterium | reverse complement strand
GACCTATCGTCATCGGGGGAGTCGATCATGAGCGCTACGTCGAGCCTTGAGTTTTTTCTTCGTCGGCTTGCGCCGCTCGCGCTCGCCGGTGCACTCGTCGCCTGCAGCGATGGTCCCGTGGGCTTCGTGCCCGGCGGCGGCGGCCCGGACGGTGGTCCTTCGCTGCTCGCGGCGCCCGCCATCACGAAGCAGCCTGCGTCGCTGTCGGTCGCGGCCGGCGCAGCCGCGACGTTCGAGGTCACGGCCACCGGCTCGGGGCCGCTTGGCTACCAGTGGCTGCGGGGCGGTGCGCCCATCGCCGGCGCGACGAACGCGAAGCTGACGCTCCCGGCGGTCGCGACGACCGACGACAAGGCCAAGCTCTCCGTCGTCGTCAGTAACACCGCCGGCAGCGCGACCAGCGCGGACGCGCTCCTCGACGTCACGACGTCGATCCCGAGCGATCCGGCGTACCCGACGTTGTGCACGGGCCCGAAGAGCACCGGCTGGTGCTGGGTGACGCCGGTGGCCGGCACGAAGGCCACGTTCGTCGACGCCTCGAACGGCCTGCTCTTGAACGGGCCATTGATCTTCCGCACGACCGACGGCGGGGTCCACTGGTTCCTCGCGACGATCACCGCCACCAACATCGCGCTGGTGCGGGACATCCACTACGCCTCCCCCACCGTCGCGGTCGCGGTCGGCGACGCGGCCGGCAACGTCTCCATCACGCTCCGATCGACGGACGCGGGCGCCACCTGGAGCACCGTCGCGAGCGGCGTGCCGGAGACGCTCTTCGGCGTATCGTTCGGCAGCGCGCAGGTCGGCGCAGCGGTCGGCGTCGGCGGCGAGATCGAGTACACCGCCGACGGCGGCCAGACGTGGGCGCCCGCCGCGTCGGGCACCACGGCGCTGCTGTACTCGGTGGCCTTCGGGAGCGCGACCGTCGGGGTGGCGGTCGGTGGTCTCGGGACCATCGTGCGCACCACCGACGGCGGCATGAACTGGACTCCGGTCGCGACGACCGGCAACCAGTACGATTCGGTGAAGTTCGCGAGTGCGACGACGGCGTTCGCGGTGAGCGGCGACGGCATCCGGCGCTCCGACGACGCGGGCCTCACCTGGACGCTCATCGCGGGGACGACCGGCATGCACGACATCGACTTCGGCGATCCGCAGCACGCCGTGGCGACGGGCCCGGGCGCGTCGAGCGTCCATACCTCCGACGGCGGCGCGACGTGGACGACGCTGGTGGGCGCGCAGAGCAATCTGAAAGCCGTCGCCTTTGCCGGAAAATCGACGGTAGTCGTGCTCGGTGAGGCCATCCAGCGCTCGCTCGACGCGGGCAAGACGTGGGGACCGACGAGCCCCATCGCGCTGGTCGCGCTGCCGCCGATCAACGCGCTTCGCTACGCGGATCCGCTGGTCGCTGTCGCCGTCGGCGGCGATAGCTCCGCCCCGCTCATCACGCGCACCACCGACGGCGGCGCCACCTGGACCGGCGTGGGCCCCCCCACGAACGACGTGCTGGTCGGCGTCGACTTCGCGTCGCCGACCATCGGCGCCGCGGTCGGAGCGGGCGTCATCCTGCGCACCGTGGACGCCGGCGTGACCTGGACGGTGGTCAGCAGTGTTCAGAGCCGCCGGCTCTTCGGCGTGCGCTTCGCGAGCCCGAAGGTGGGCGTCGCGGTGGGTCGGCAAGGCCTCGTCCTCCGGACCGACGACGCGGGCGCGACCTGGACCCCGAGCGCCTCGCTGGGCTCGGCCTCGCTCACTGCGGTCACGTTCGGCAGCGCGACCACCGGCATCATCGGCGACGAGGGCGGCGGCATCCTGCGCACGACCGACGCCGGGCTCACGTGGTCGCCGGTGGCCGCCGCCGGTACCGGCTCGACCGTGGCGAGCATCGACTTCGCCGACGCGTCGGCGGTGGTCGCCGTGGGTAGCTACAGCAACATCCGGCGCTCGGCCGACGGCGGAGTCACCTGGGCCACGGTGGTCGCCGCGGACCTCTTTGCGCCCGGCGGGAACGCGGTCCGGTTCGCGAGCCCGACGCTCGGCTACATCGTCGGCGACAGAGGCGTCATCCGGCGCACCGTGGACGGCGGCGTCACGTGGACCGAGGCCTTCCCGAGGTTCACGGTCGCGTTCCGCGGGCTCGACTTCTCGGGACCGAAGAACGGCCTGATCGGCGGGCAGTTCTCGAACATCCTGCGCACGACCACCGCGGGCCAGTAAGCTCCCGGAGGCGATGGGCTTCTGGGACTTTCTCCGCAAGGGCAACGCCGATCCCGCGGGGGCAAGCGGCGCGACCGGGAGAAGACCCGCGCCGCCGCCGGCACCGAATGCCCCGCGCGACGACGATCTGGCGACCGCGGTGGCCCGCGACATCGCGAAGCTGACGCGCAGTGGGATGGCGGGCGGCCCCACCGCGGAGGAGGCGCTCTACCTCTTCGCGCAGCTCCGCGCGACGCCCGACGAAGCACGCGCAGTCGAGGAGCTCGTGCGCACCACGCAGGTGCGCCAGCTCCCGGAGCCGCTGCTGCTCGCGCTCGGCAGCGCCCTCGTCGATCGCGGAGAGCTCGCGATCGCGGAGCGCGCGCTCACCGGCGCGACCTCGTCGGCGGCGTTCGTGCTGCTCGGCGATCTCGCGGAGCGCCGCGCAGACATCCCCACCGCGCTGGCGCTGGTCGAGCGCGTGCTGCTCCGCGACCTCGATCATCCCGGGGCGCGCGAGCGTCACCGGCGCTGGCGCTCGCAGCTCGGCTACGAGATCGAGCACAAGGCGGTGGCCCCGGGGGCCACGGTGGTCACGCGCGAGCCGGATGCGCCGTTCGATCTCCTGCGCGAGGTCGGTCGTGGTGGCGCGGCCGCGGTCTACGAGGCGGTCGACCGCGAGCTCGGGCGCCACGTGGCGCTGAAGGTCTATCACCAGCCGGAGCGCGATCGCGACCAGCTCGCGCACGAGGCGCGCGTCGCCGTCGATCTCGAAGGGCAAGCGGTGGTGCGCGTCTTCGACCTCGATCCCGATCACGGATGGATCGCGCTGGAGTGGGCGATGCACGGCACGCTGCGCGAGTGCGTGCGCGCGCGCGATCTCGGGCGGCTCCTGCCGATCGAGCGCTGGGCGCTGCCACTCGCGCTCGCGCTCGCGCGCGTGCACCAGCGCGGCTGGGTCCATCACGACGTGAAGCCCGCGAACGTGCTGCTCGCGCGGAGCGGAGCGTCGATCCTCACCGACTTCGGCATCGCGCGGCGCATCGGCGAGCCCACGCCCGCGGGCAGCCTCGGGTACCTCTCGCCGGAGCGCATGGCGGGACGCGTGAGCGACCCGCGCGACGACGTTTACGGCTTCGGTCGCGTGCTCGAGGACATCCTCCACGTCGTCACCGACGAGGCGACCGTGGCGCGCTTCCGGGCTCTCGCGGTGGCGTGCACCGGACCGGACGTCACGCGCCCGGCGGACGCGCGCGCGCTCGTCACGCGCATGCGCGTCGAGATCCTCGGCGGCTGAGCGCCCGCACCCGCGATCACTTCCCGCAGATCGGGTGAGGCACCCCGCCGATGAGCGGGCCGGGCGTGTTGCAGGCCTGGCCGGGCGGGCAGTCGGCGTCCACGGTGCAGAGGAAGCTGCCAGGCTTGCAGACCGGAGCACAGAGGGACTGCGCGGGGGCGATGTTGCCTGGCACGCAGCACCAGGTCGCGGCCCCGCAGTGCGCCGCGCCGAGGCACGGGTAGCGCGGGTCGAGCGCGCCGCACGCCGCAGCGTTCACCGTGCAGAGCGCGCCGGTCCGGGCGCGCAGCACACGGCATCCGCGCCGAGGCTCTTGCAGTCCGGTGTCGTGCCGTTGGGCAGCAGACACCGATTCGTCGCGCCGTCGGTCGCGCCGTCGCCCGTGCTCCCATCGCCCGGCGCTTTGCCGTCGACGAGCGTGCCGTCGGGCGGCTCCACGCCGCCGTCCGGCAACACCACCGGCTCGGTCGGTGATTCGCAGCGCGCCGAGCTCTCGGAGCAGGTCGTCTCCGAGGACACGCACGTGCCGGACCGGCACGAGCTGACGACGTCGCACGGGACGTCGGCACACGCGACCTCGAGGGTCATCGGCAACGTCACCGACACGTGATCGAGGAACGTGAAGGAGCGGCGCGCGACGATGCAGCCCTTGTAGTCGGGCGGCCGGCAGGTCGACGTGGCGTCGTCCGAGACGCGCGCCGCGACGAGGACCGCGCCCTTCGCCCCGCTGGGCGTGAGCACGAGCCTGCCGACGCGCTCGCCGTCACACTGCCCGCGCGCGACCTCGGCGGAGAGCGACCCGAGGGCCATCCGATCCTCGGCGTCCTTCGGCGCGCGAGCGATCACGATCTTCACGCCCTTCAGCGACGCGCACGGGATGCCGAGCGTCCGGATGTCGACGGTGACCTGCGTGGGGTCACGGCAGGCCTCGCTGGCCCAGCCGGCCAGCAGCACGAAGCCGATGCTCCCGACGGCGGCGACAATCGCGCGCGGCGATGCGAGACGGACGCCACGTTGCATGCATCCAAACCGTAACCCGACCGCGCTCCGGCTTGGACCTCGGCGTGAAGTCCGTTATAACGAACGTTCGTCTATTACCCTGTCTACCCCTCTTCCAGAGCCCATCCGATGCCGATCACGTACACCGACCTCATCGCGAACATCCGCAAGGAGACCAAGGAGGTCTCGCTCGAGGAGCTCAAGCGGCGGCTCGACGCCAGCGAGCCGTACACGCTCCTCGACGTGCGGGAGAAGGAGGAGTTCCGCGCGGGCTACATCCCGGGCGCGGTGTCGATCCCGCGCGGCTTCCTCGAGATCCAGGTCGAGGGCCGACTGCACGACAAGAACGCGAAGATCGTCGCGTACTGCGCGGGCGGCACGCGCTCGGCGCTCGCCGCGAAGACGCTCGCGGAGCTCGGCTACACGAACGTCGAGACCGCGAACCCCGGCTTCGTGCGCTGGAAGGATCTCGGCTACCCGATCGACACGCCGGCGCAGCTGAGCGACGCGCAGCGCGACCGCTACTCGCGGCACCTCCTTCTTCCCGAGGTGGGTGAGGCCGGTCAGGCGAAGCTGCTGAAGGCGAAGGTCCTGCTCATCGGCGCCGGCGGCCTGGGCGCGCCGTCGAGCCTGTATCTCGCGGCCGCAGGCATCGGCACGCTCGGCCTCGTCGACGCCGACACCGTCGACGCGTCGAATCTCCAGCGCCAGGTCATCCACGCGACGAGCCGCGTCGGCATGTCGAAGGTCGACAGCGCCGAGCAGGTCATCAAGGACCTCAACCCCGACGTGAAGGTGGTCGGCTACAAGGAGCGCGTCGACAGCTCGAATGTCGAGCGCATCTTCAAGGACTGGGACGTCATCGTCGACGGCACCGACAACTTCCCGACGCGCTACCTCGTCAACGACGCGAGCGTGTTCCTGGGCAAGCCGGTGGTGCACGGCTCGATCTTCCGCTTCGACGGGCAGCTCACGACGTTCGTGCCGCCGAGCGCGGCGAAGAAGCTCGGGCTCGAGCCAGGGCCTTGCTACCGCTGCCTCTACCCCGAGCCGCCGCCGCCGCATCTAGCGCCGAGCTGCCAGGAGGCCGGCGTGCTGGGCATCCTGCCCGGCGTCATCGGCGTCCTCCAGGCGACCGAGGCAGTGAAGCTGGTGCTCGGCATCGGCGAGCCGCTGATCGGCCGCCTCCTCACGTACGACAGCCTCAAGATGAAGTTCCGCGAGCTGAAGCTCCGGCGCAACCCGGAGTGT
>JAYTHX010000133.1:0-5759 GCA_043732195.1 Polyangiaceae bacterium | reverse complement strand
TGGCGGGCGAGCCGGTGATGACCTGGAGCTCGGTCTGCTGCACCTGGCCGTCCTCGTTCTGGTCGCGCCACACCAGCTGGTCCTTCGTGGGCGCGTTGCCCTTGTGGAACCCGCGACCGTTCAGGCCGGAAAACCCGGCGTCGAAGCGGAGCCCGTCGATGATCTCGCTCGACGTACCGACGCGGAACACGAGGTCCTTGCTCTTGTTCGGATCACGTCCGGGGAACGTGCTCTCGCCGATGGGGTCGCCGTTCACGATCGCGAACGCGTAGTTGACGATCCTGTAGCCGCCGAGCACGCGCAGCCCGAGGTCGTAGGACTGGGGCACGAGCTCGCTCGACATGGTGGTGCGCTCGAGGAACGGCCGCTCGTTCTCGAGCTCCGGCACGTCGAAGCCAAAGGGCGTCATGAGCAGCCCGGCGGTGACGATGACGAACGCCTCCTTCGACGACGACTGAGCGACGGCAGCCGGCGCCTTGTAGCGGATGTCGGGCGGCCACTTTATCGAGGCTTCCATGTTCCAGGGCCGCACCTGGAGGCCGCGGATCGTGTTCGCGTCGACGACGAGCGCGCCGTGCAGCAGCCCCTGATCGGTCTCGAGGCGGAGCCGCGCACGGCGGATGAGGAAGCGGTTCTCGTTGAGCGGCTCGCCGGTCGAGGGATTGACCTCGTTCTGGGAGGACTGCCGCAGCGCCACCCAGTCCACGTGCACGTACCCGCTGACGGTGAGCGCCGGCGACGTCCGCGACTCGCGCGGCGCCTCGGTCCGCGCGACGCGCGTCTCGAGCTCGTCGACGCGCGCACGCAGCTCAGCGATCTCGGACGGCGGTGGCGGTGGCGGCTCCTGCGCCTGCGCCTGCGCCTGCGCCTGCGCCTGCGCCTGCGCCACGCCGTTCATCAGCGCCACGGCGGCAAACGCGGCGGCTCCCGTTCGAAGTTGCACGGCGGCCACTCTACTTCAGGGGAGAGGTGGCAGTCCCCCGTCCGTGAGAAGGAGCGGAAGGGTCGGATTCTTCGTGATCCGCACGGCGTCCGTGCAGGCGTTGATGATCTCGAAGTGGGTCTTGGGGTTCAGGAAGCAGTCGCCGGGCGCGCCGTCGGGCAGCGCGCCGTCGGGCAGCAGGCCGGCGTCGGGGACCGGGATGGGCGCGCCGTCGGCGAGGCGCCCGCTGTCGGGCGCAAGCGTCGGCTCCTTCACCGCGCTGTCGCTGCTGTCGCACGCGATGTAGAGCACGCTCGACGCGATCACGAGCCCGCCCAGGACGACGCCCATCAGGTTCTTGGCATTCATCACTTCACCTCGCAGTAGCCACGACGGCAGGTGCCGGTGGCGCAGGTTCCGGAGGTGCACGTCGCGCAGCTCGTCTTGCCTTGCGGCGATTTCGCCTCGAAGTAGCAGGCGCACGACGCGGGCGGCGAGAAGAGGGAGAGGTTGCCGCCGTCGAACTCGCGCTGCACGCCCATCGCGCACTCCGGCACGAGCCCGCTCGCGATGACCTGATCGAGGCCGTTCACGTCGGCGTCGACCCGCGCGCCGAGCACGAGGTCGATGACGCGCTGCACGTTCGGGTCGACCGCCTTGCCGGTGCCGTCAACGCGGGTGAGGTACGGGGTCGGCGCCCAGGGCAGGTAGTGACCGTCGCGCACGTTCTTCTTGTCGAAGGCGGTCGCGCTGGTATCCGGGTAGTACGCGAAGCGCTGGCCGAAGCCCTTGAAGGCGAGGAGCTTCACGAGATTGCGGGCGCCGTCGTAGACCTCGGTGCCCATCACGCCGATGGTGACGTCGGGGTTGCCCGACGTGGCGACGAAGTTCAGCACCTCGGTGGACGTGTTGCCCGCGGGAACGGTGCCCTTCAGCTGCGAGCCCTTGAGGCCGATGGCGGCCGCGCACGCGAGCGCGGTGCTCGCGGTGGGTCCGCGGCTGAAGCGCAGCGCCTGATCGAGCCAGGGCGTCGCCATGCCGGTGCCCTGCGCGAAGCCATATGCGAAGTAGCCCTCCTGCGCGGTGAGCGCGATCTGCGAGCTGGAGGCGGGAACGATGAAACCGTACGACTGCACCGGTCCCTTGATCTCGGCGAGATCCGCCGGCCGCGTCGCGGGCAGGTTCGTGCAGCTCGAGAGGAACGTCGCGCCGATGCCGAGGCCGATCGGATTGCCGCCGTCGTCGGCCTCGCAGGTGGGCGTGACCGAGAGCGGTGTCCAGAGCGGGTCCTCCGTCGCGGTCGGGATGTACTTGATGGCGATGGCGTCGTTGAGGATCGGGTTCGGCGTGTACAGGTCGAGCGCGAGGTCGCACGTGCGCTTGTTCTTGTAGACGAGCCGCACCGGCGTCGCCGAGTTCGCCAGCTTCGACCCGAGTCGCTTGACGAGCGTCTCCTGGGTATCGCCGTTCTCGATGAACACGAGGGGTGGTCCACCGAGCGACGTGCAGGGAGCGGCCATGGCCGTCGACGACGCGGCGATCATCGTGATACCGACCGCCGCGCCCAGCAGGCAAAGGCTCTGGAGATCTCGCATGTGAAGAACGGTGTCATGCCGGCGACCGATGCGGTTCCGACAGTTTCGTGACTTCGGACGGTGAGAATTGACTCCCTTGTAACAATTCGGGCCTCGAATCGCGCCGGCCGTTATCTACGCTCGAACGGGAGGTGTCCTGATGAAGCTCGTTGCACGCATCACGGTCGTGGGGTCCATCGCGAGCGCGCTGGCGATGGCGGTCGCGTGCAGCAGCAGCGACGATGGCACGAGCAGCAGCTCCAGCGGCGGCACCTCGGGATCGAGCGGCACCTCGGGATCGAGCGGCACGTCCGGCTCGAGCGGCACGGACTCCGGTACCGACGCGGCCGAGGCGGGCGGCGGCACGAAGGCGAACGGCGCGACGTGCGCCGCCAGCGACGAGTGCGTGAGCGGCCGCTGCCAGCAGCAGGGCGGCGGCGGCGGCTCGACGGCCGGCATGTTCTGCACCATCACCTGCGCGAATCCGGGCCAGTCGCCGGCCGCGGAGTGCGCCGCCGCGATCTACACGGGCAAGTGCAGCGGCCAGGGCTACTGCCAGGTGAAATAGGCCCGAGCGCGCTAGAGTGTCTCCATGCCGAAAGGAGATGCGCGGGCGAACCTTCGCAACACACGTACGCAGATCAACAACGCGACGACGTCCGCGCAGGCGCGCGCGTTCAAGGCGCGACAGCTGACGCAGCAGAAGCGCGCCGCCGAGGAGCGAAAGCTCCGTGCCGCCGTCGCTGCCGCGCGCGCCAAGGCCGACGCGGCAAAGGGCACATCCGAGCCCGAGCCCCCGGCCGAGCCGCCGAGCGTCCCTCCCGAGGATTGAGCGGCCCCGCGGACCGCCCAGGCGAATCCCCTCAACTTCGCGCGCGGACGGCCGGATCAGCGTCGATGCCTGCCTCGGCGCGTGCAGTCGGGCGAGCTACGACTGCAACCGAGCACAGAATGCGAGCTCAGCTGCGGCCACGAGGGCACGACCTGCAGCAGGTCCGAGGAACGCGAGTGCGCGAGCTCCGGCTTCAAGGCAACGCTTCCCGCCACGGCGAACCCGGAGCTCGAGGCGGCATGCAACCGGTATCGCGCGCAGCTGACGTCGTGCGGCGCCCAGGACTTCGCCTCGCCGTCCACGTGCACGGTCCTCGCGAAGACGGAGCAACCTGAGCGGGCCGCGACGTACGACTGTCTCGCGAAGCAGCCGTGCGAGGCAAAGGAGAAGGAGGTGTCCGCCTCCTGCGCTCCGGCGATCACGACGCTCGGCGACGAGGTCTGCGCGCCGATGGACGGCTGCGACTCCATCTGCAGCAACGAGCAGCAGGCAATGTTGAACCTCGAAGGCGGTTGGCTGCGCAGCGACGTGCAGAAGGTGGCGCGGGATTGCCGCGCTGCCGGCACGTGCTCGGATGTGAAGGGGTGCCTGAGCGCCTGGGTCGAGGCCGTGATCCGGCAGTGAGGCGGATCGTGACGTGATCGGCGGCGCAGCCTCGCAGGATCCGGCGACCGGTCCCGCGACGGCGCTGCCCGCCGGGAACGGCAACGCGGGCCCCGGCACGGCCACCGAGCCGGCCAACGGCGACGACGACGCCCCTCGCCCGCCGCCGGATTGCCGCCCGCCGCGCACGCGGGCCTGCGCTCGCGCCAGCTCGTCTCCGGCGGCGGCAGCTCCACCGAGCGCGGCGCCGCGACGGGCACGATGGGCCTCGGCTTCGTGCGGTGAGCCCCTGCACGCCGGTCGACAGCGGCGCCCACGCGTCCGCCAGCGAGGTCGTTCGCGACGCACTGACGCGACGCGCCGAGGAGCAGTGCGCCAGGTACCTCGACCTGCTCGAGCAGACCTGCGAGGTGATCCTTGCGCAGATCGGTCGCCACGGACGTCCCGTGGCCCAGCGGCCGCAGCTGCTGCGGTGGCGTTGCGAGCGCCACGTCCGGTCTACCTCCGGAGCGTCCGGGGAGGCATCGAGATCGTGCGCATCCTGCACGCGCGGATGCTCGCGCTCAATCATCTTCGAGCGACGGCTCGACTCGCGCCGGGGGTGCGATAACCTTCGGGGAGCATGCCGGATGGAATCGACCGCCGCGATCTCCTGAAGCTCGCGGCGATCACCGCCGCGCTGCCGGCGTGCTCGAAGATCGAGCAGCAGCCGCCCCAGCCGGCGGTCGCGGTCGACGTTGGCGTCGTCCGCGTCGCCAGCGTGCCCACCGCGGTCGAGGGGAACCTCCTGCCGACGCTCATCGCGGACTTCGAGAAACGGTCGAAGCTGCGCGTCGTGCTCACGCCCACCGAGGGCGTCTACGACCTCGCGCGTGACGGCAAGGTCGACCTCGCCATCTCGCACTACGGGCACAAGCACGCCGAGGCGTTCGTCATGGACGGCTTCGGCGAGTTCCCACGCACGCTCTTCTCCAACCAGATGGCGCTGGTCGGGCCGCCCTCCGACCCGGCGAAGATCCGCGGCCTCGTCGACGCCGGTCAGGCGTTCCGCCGGATCGCCGAGACGAAGAGCCCGTTCCTCGTCAACGGCATCGACGGCGTCCGCTACCTCGTCGACATCCTGTGGAACGCCGCCGGGCGTCCCGACAAGGCAGGCTGGTTCATCGACGAAGGGCAGCGCAAGGACGACGCGATGAACGTCGCCTCCGCCCGGGGCGCCTACGCGCTGTGGGGACTCACGCCGTTCCTGCGGATGGACAGCGCCGCGCACCTGAAGCTCGAGCCACTCGTGCTCGGCGATCCGTTGCTCCAGCGCATGCTCGTGTCGATCGTGGTGCGCCCCACGAAGATGCGCGGCGTCAACGCCGAGGGCGCGCACGCGCTCGAGGCGCACCTGCTCTCGCCCGCGACGCAGGCGCAGATCCGCGAGGTCCGCTACCCGGGCGCCGGCGCGGTGTTCTGGGTCCCGGCGGGCCGGCACAACCGCACGGGCATGCTCCCGCGCGGCTGACCCGCCGTGCCTCGCGCGCTAGCGAAAGCAGCCCTTCGTCCCGGTTCGTGCCGGCCTGGCAGAGCAGCGCGCGGTTGTCGCAGGCGCCGGCGCCGGTGCACGCCGCCACGCACGACCTCCGGGCAGCGCCGAGCGGCGTCTTGTAACCGACGCGCACGCCGGCGGGCGCGCACGCGGTCTCGTCCTTGTCACACTCCGTCCAGCAAAACGAGCCGGTGCCCCCCCTAGGCGAGGGGAGGCGCGCCTTCGCGGTTGCCACGCACCGTCACGCCAGCGGAGCTGGCCTGGGCCACCCTGAAACGTGGCGCGGCCAGGGGA
>JAYTHX010000132.1:0-5761 GCA_043732195.1 Polyangiaceae bacterium | reverse complement strand
ACGAATTTCCGCGGTGGAGAGCTGACCGAGTGGCCGAAGGTGCCTGATTCGAAATCAGGTGTAGTGAAAGCTACCAAGGGTTCGAATCCCTTGCTCTCCGCTAGTTTTACGGGGGATTCGTGAGGGGGTTCGCTGAGCGGCTCTGAAGCCTGCTCCTCCCGAGAAAGGTCCGCCTCGCTCGGGGGCGGCTCGGGATCGCCTTCCGGGGCGGGCTCGGGCTGCGCGGCGGCGAACTCCGGGATCGCCTCCAGCAAGCGGCTTCAGGCGCCCAAGGCCAAGCTCGGACACGGTGCGGGCCGCGCGCTTGTACCGGTTGATCATCGCGCTCGACTTGTGGCCGGTGCGATCGGAGATCCACGATCTCGGTCGCGCCGTTCGCGAGAGCGACGGTCACGAACGTCCCGCGGAGATCGTGCACGCGCAGGCGCAGGCGGGCCTTCGTCGTCGCGTGCAGCTCGGGACGGTTCACGCCCGCCGCGATCAAGTCTGCGCGCAGCGTCCGCGGAAGGTGCGCGGCGTCGAGCGGCTTCCCTTCGTCGTCGACAAACACGCGCGCGTCCTTCGGCGGCGAGGTCTTCCCGTCCTCGCAGAGCGGGTGACACGCGAGCCACGCGCGGAGCGCTGCCGTCACGCTCGGGTCGAGCGCCCGCGCGCGCGCGTCGTCGCTCTTGTTCTCGTCCAGCGTAACGCCGCCGTGCTTCAGATCGAGATCGCCGACGCGCAGCTCGATCGCCTCGCCCTCGCGCGTTCCCTCGCGGCTGAGGAACGCCCAGAACACGCGCCGCCAGAGCGGCATGACGGGCGAGCCGTCGGGCGCGACCTTCGTGCACGAGAGCAGCGCGGCGTCCTCGTCCGGTCGCAGGTACCCCTTCGCCTTCTGGGGGCCGAGCTTGGGGAGGAAGCCCTTCGGGAGCGGGTGCACGGGGATCAGTCGCGCGGGGTAGACGGCGATCGACAGCACCTTGTGGATCGACTGCGCGTAGGCGTGGTCGAGAGCGAAGTCACGCAGGAACACCTCACCGACGATCTTGCGCATGAACTCGAACCGCGCGCCGTCGTCGGCCGAGGTCTTCTTCTTTTTTCACGTGGTCCGGGTAGCGGTCGTGCAGCGTGCCGTCCGTCCACAACTCGGCGAAGTCGAGGAACGTGATCGGCTTCTCGGCGGGCTCGCGCCGGGCTTTGCCGCCTGCTCCTCGCGGTACTTCGCGAGGATGACCGGAGACGCGTCGGCGGCGAACGCCGCGCGCTTGGCCCGCGTGTCGAGCGCCTCGCGTTCTACGGGCAGCCTCGCCTTGCGGTAGACGTTCGGCGCGACGCGCACGTGAAGCATGAAACCCGCGGTGCGTCCCTTCTCGCGGAGCGCGTAGACGCGCCAGCTTCCGCCGGGGATCTCGACCGACGACTCGGCGCCGCGGGGCTCCTCGGGTGTCGAGAGCGGGGCCTTATCCTCGACGGCGAGGGCCGACTCGGGATTCCGCGAATCCGTCATCACGACTTCCGCCCCTTCGCGGCGCGCTTCGGCTTGGACGTACGCCCGAGCTTCGTCGCGTGCTCACGTCGGATGAGTTCCCGGACCACGTGCGCCGCGGAGACGCGCTCTGACTCGGCGAGCGCCTCCAGCATCGCGCCTCGGTCACATTCACAACGCGCCGGTGACGTTTACCGGGATCGCGATCATCGACACGTGCGCGGCGGTTCAGACATGGCCGACCGACATGACCCGAGCAGTCCTGTTCTGCCAGGAAGCTGCTCGCGTGATCTCCGGCCAAGAGGAAGCGCCGCACGGAGCGGAGCGAGCCGCGGCTGACGCCCGCGAGGCGCTTCGCGGTCTCCCGAAGACCATGAAGGCGCGCGTCCTCGCCGGGAAGTACGTCGGGTCACTCGTCCCGCCGGAAGAGGAAGCCCTTCGGGAGCACCCTTGGGAGCAGACCCAGCTCCGCGCGACCCTCGTGCGGACCGGCGGGAAGAAGCCCGTCGCGCAGTTCCGATCGGTCGACGACGGCGCGTTCTTCACGCTCGACCTTCCGAGCGAGGAAGCGGCGCGCGAACTCGGACAGCACCTCTACAAGGACGTCGACCTGGAGGCGCTGATCGTGCGCGACCACCAGGGCGGGATCGAGAAGGGCGGGCTGATCGAGCTTCACGTGCTCTCCGACGCCGAGCCGGGCGACGCGTGGCGCACCTGGTTCCAGAAGAACGCCGGCGAGTGGCCCGAGGTCGAAGACGTCTTGGGGGAGCTGGGACGGGATGACGATTGACCCGACGAAGCTTCCCGCGCGCGCGCACTGCTCGATTCGAGCGTGATTGTCTCCGCGTTCGGGAACAAGCCCGAGGACCAGGACGCGATCGAGTTCTTCAACGCGATGGTGAACCAGAAGCGCGACGTGTTGAGCGCGACGGTCTCGCTCGCCGAGCTCCTTCGCAACCGCCCGACCTCGCCGCTCCCGAAGGTGCGGCACGTACGCGCCGTCGTGTTCGATGAAGGCTGCGCCGAGATCTGCGCGAAACACTTCCCGCCAATCGTGCTGAAGGAAGAAGCGGCGAAGGCCGCCGGGCTGCCCGCGGCCTACTGGAAGTTCGACGCGCTGGTAGATCCGCAGCACGTCGTCGAAGCTGATCGAGGTGGACGTACACCCCCTGATTCGAGGGGGAGATCTTCGTGTCGGTGAGAGTCGTGGCGTGCGTGTCTGACTTGATGCTGAGCGGCATTGGTTCCTCGTTCCTTCGTTGACGTTTCATCGGCCCATGTCTGGGAATCTGGCCTTCGCGTTCCGGAGCCACACGGGCTCGGTCGGCGGCTCGATCGCTTCGCTGAGCGGCACCAGGTGATCGGTGCTGACGCCGAGCCCGACCTCGTCGGCGAACCAGGCGGCGTCGGCGGTTGTCAGCTCGGCGACGTCCTTCGCGCGCAGCCGCGCCAGCTCCTGATCGAAGTGGAGCTCGGATCGGCCCGCGGCGATCGCCTCGCGCATCGCGAAGTAGAAGTCGGGGTGCGAGACGTCGATGTGCCCGCCTCGGACGCGGCGGCCATCCGGGTACTCGGTCCACCACTCGCCGGTTACCTGGAGCGAGCGGCCGTTGAAGTAGGTCGAGTCGCGGATGAAGCGCGAGATCCCGCACTCGGCGCTTACGGGGGCGCGCTCCGCGCATGCCTCGGCGAGCAGCGCGACGACGTCGGCAGATCGCGAAGCCGCGGACCGCTACGGCGTCGGCGGTCATGACCGTAATGACCTTCTCGACGCTAGAGGTCTCGTCCTCGATCACGATCTCGGGCGCGCCCGCGAGGTCGCGCACCGAGTACCTGACGCCAAGCACCGCGAGCTGGTCGAGCACGCTACGGATCGCGCGCACCGCTTCGCGAGCCTGCGCGACGCGGGGCGCGACGATCACCTGGTAGAGGCGCGAGCCCGGTATGGTGTGCTCCTCGTGACGGCCGCAGAGGGTCTCGAACACGCACGACCACGCGAGCACGCCTGAGGTTTTGAGCCCGCGTCGTCCGATGCACACGGCTGCGCGCTTCGCGGGCGTCGTCGGCCAGCTCGGCGCGGTGACCCACGAGCGGCCCGGCGCGAGCTTCTTCCAGAGCGAGAGCTGCTCGGGCGTCGGCGGCTGCGCGTAGACCGCGTCCAGGATCGTCTCGATCGCGAACGACGGAAGCTCGGTACCCGCGGCGCACGCGAGGCTCGCCGGGCTCGTGTGGTGCGTGAGGTTCATTGGTTCTTCCCTTCCAGCTCGCGACGCTGACGCTCGCGGATCGCCGCGAAGGTCCGGTGCTCGGTGACGTCGGCCGCCGTGACGATCGCGACGTCCTCCACGCAGATCGTGCTCGGGTGCGACGTGCCCCAGAACCAGACCGTGACGTTCGCGTCGCTCTGCGGCGGGAAGATGACGTCGGCGAAGTAGACCGCGCCGTTCGTCATCTTCAGAAAGAGCTGCGCCCCGATGCGCCCGAGGGACGATCGGATCGTCTCCGGAGACCGGGCCCCGCCGTTGGCGCTCATGAGCCACCGCCGATCGCCCACGCGCGGAGCGTCGTGAGGCGAGCCTGTCGAGCAAGCGTGTAGAGGCACGCCATCAGCTCGATCACGGCGCACTGCTCGTGCAGCTCCTCGGGCGAGAGCCACTCGATCAGCTCGGGGTTCGCGCGTCAGCTGGTCATGACGTCGTCGTTCACTTGATCACTCCGTCCGCAGGCAGACGCCCGGTTGCGACCGTGAACGCGCGCCACGCGTTGAAGGTCTTCAGCACCTGCGCTTCGTCGCGGCCAAACTCGCCCGCCACCTGGAGCCCGCCGACGATCCCGCACGCGTGGTGCACGCGCTGGATCAGGGGCAGCATGGGTTCGAGCGCCACGAAGCGCGACGCCCACGGGTGCAGCACGACCGGTAGCCACTCCACGGCCGGCGTGCGCGGCGGCTCGACGACGGCGCTCGGGACGGGTCGGTGCGCGTGCTGGCCGGGGCGTGGTGCGCTTCCCAGCGCGTCGAGGGTCGGCGGGGTCGGCGTCGGACCGACGTGCGGGTGCCCTGCGTCCTGCTCCTCGGCGGGCTCCTCGGGCTCGGCGTCCGGAGAGAGCTCGGGCTGGGCCTCGGCGAGCTGGGCCGCGGCCCACGCGTCGGCCCGTGCCTTCATCTCGACCTCACGCCCAGCGACGCGTGCAGCTACCTCGGGGTCGTGGTGGCTCGGTACGCTCGGCGCCCGCCCTGCGCTGGCCCGGTCCTGGAGGTCGAGCGCCGTCAGCAGCTCCAGGCGTGCGGTCGTGGTCGTGGTGTTCGCCAGCTTCACCAGCTCCCCGATCGTGGCGAAGGACGCCGTGAGCTTCAACCCGTCGCGGAGCGTGCTCGTCTTGCTTGCGGCGATCCCCGCCTTGGGGTCGGCCGCTAACGCGTGGTCGAGCAGAATGTCGGCGAGCGCCTGGTTCAGCGCGTACGACGCAGCGCGCACCAGGGCGAGGGGCTCGCTCATCCCGCCGACGACGAGCGCCACGAGGTAGCGTGCAGCGCGGCGGGCATAGGGACGGGCGCTGACGCACGCGCGCTCGGCGGTCTGGAGCACGCGGCCCTGACCCGAGGCGAGCGCGTACGTGATGCGCTGCTTCAGCTCGACGCCACGCGGGCCGTGACCGAGCAGCGATGCACGAGCACCCTCCGCCAGCATAAGCGCAATGTCCTGCACTTCATCCACGATGCCTGCCGCGCCCAGCTTTGTCGTACCCTCGCTCCGTCACTCCTCGCGGCACAGCCTCACGTCGGCACGATGGCAGACCCGGCCCGGCGCGCCGCGTACCCCGTGAACGGGTACACGACAGAGCCCCGTCTCGATGGATTCGAAGGCGCTTCCAATGTGACCGAGGCGTCGAGGAGGAGCTCTTTGCAGCGCGAGAAGTGATTCGCGAAATGCGAACTCGATGGATCGGCCCTCTGCGTCTCTGCACTCGCGGCGCACTTCTTGTCATCGCGGCGCGTCGAACGACAAGCATCCATTCCTCTCCACGGCGCTTGGACCGAGGCATGCATCTCGTCGCCGCATGTCAACGACCATCGACGAGCGCCAAACCGTCGTCACGATCATCAACGTCTTCGAGGTCGAACCTCAGAAACAAGATGAGCTCGTCGAGCTCCTCGAGAGGTCCGCCGTCGAGGTGATGCAGTACCTCGACGGTTTCATCTCGTCGAACATCCACCGGGGAATCGACGGCAAACACGTCGCGACCTACGCCCAGTGGGCCCGCCACGAAGACTTCGAAGCCATGCTCGCCCAT
>JAYTHX010000131.1:0-16846 GCA_043732195.1 Polyangiaceae bacterium | reverse complement strand
GACGGCAACTCGACTCGGGCTCTTCATGGCGCGGGCAACGCTCGGCAGATCGCCTTAATTCCCAGCGTTCTCGTGTCACGGTCGGATCTCCACCCTGTCGACAGAGAGAAAGCGGATCGTGTTGACGCACAGCCGATCGAGCTCAGAAGGTCTCACGAGATTCTCCTTGGCGGTGCGGTCTTGGGCTGACGGCGCCGTCGGCGTGTCGCACCAGACGGCGTACGGAGTCGGGCAAGCCGATGAAGAGCTCGGTGGCGATGCCGAGGAAGAGACCGTGCTCGACGATCCCAGCGCGTGCGCCGAGCAGCGCGGCGAGATCGGCCGGGTGTTCGATGGGGCCGAAGGTACAGTCGAGGATCAGGTGCCCCTCGTCGGTGCGATAGGGGCCCTTCGCATCCGAACGCAGCTGCACGCGCGCGCCGAGCGACTCGAGGTACCGGAGCTGCGATCGCCAGCCGAAGGCCACGACCTCGACCGGCACCGCGCGAAGCGAGCCAAGCACCGGCGACGTCTTCGACGCGTCGACGACGATCATGACCCGCCGACTGGCCTGCTCGACCATCTTTTCGTGAAGGAGCGCGCCGCCGGCGCCCTTGATGAGATCGAGATTGGGATCGACTTCGTCGGCGCCATCGATCGTCAGGTCGACGATCGGGTGCTCGTCCAACGAGCCGAGCCGAATTCCAAGGCGCGCTGCCTCGTCGCCTACCTCGCGTGAACACGGCACGCCGACGAGGTCCAAGAGGGTCCCCTCGGCAATTCGCTCAGCGATCCTGGCAATCGCGAAGACGGCCGTCGACCCGGCGCCCAAGCCTACGACCATCCCCGATCGCACATGCAGAGCCGCACAATCCGCCGCGGCACGTTTCTGCCGTGCGACCTCGTCTGCAGCCGCGTTCACCATGCGCCTGCCCGACTCGGCCCGAGCGCCTCGCGGCCCTGGAGCGCTCGCTCGGCCTTGGCCACCCCGATGATCGGCACGTTGAGGTGTCCCCGCTTCACCATCGCCTGCAGCGCTGGGAAGATCTTCCTGTGCGCAAGGTCGCCGGTCGCACCGAAGAACACGAGCGCATCGGAGGAAGCCGGCGCCATCATGGCTTCTCCTCGTGTCCGCCGAACTGATACCTCAGTGCGGAGAGCAATTTGTTGGCGAAGTCCGCTTCGCCGCGCGAACTAAAGCGTTGCGTCAGCGCGCTGCTCAAGACGGGCGCGGGAACACCCTCGTCAATCGCCGCCTTGAGAGTCCAGCGCCCCTCGCCCGAGTCGGACACTCGCCCGTCGAATCCGATGAGATCGGGGCTCTTCTTCAAGGCCGCGGCGGTGAGGTCGAGAAGCCAAGAGCCGATGACACTGCCGTGACGCCATGCCTCGACAATGTCGGGAAGGTTGAAGTCGTATTGGTAGCGTTCGGGATGGCGAAGCGGCGTGGTCTCGGCATCTGACGCGCGCGCTGCATTTCCTGCATTGGCGTGGCGAAGAATGTTGAGCCCTTCGGCGTACGCGGCCATGATCCCGTACTCGATCCCGTTGTGAACCATCTTCACGAAGTGTCCTGCGCCGGACGGTCCGCAGTGGATGTAGCCGCGCGGAGGCGTACGACTCGCATCATCGATGCCGGGCTTGGTCCCAGAGGCCTTCCCCGGCGCGAGCGACGCAAAGATGCCGTCGAGCCTCTTTACGACAGCGGGTTCGCCGCCGATCATCTGGCAGTAGCCGCGCTCGAAGCCCCATACACCGCCCGAGGTACCGACGTCGACGTAGTGGATTCCGCGTTCGCCGAGCGTCTTCGCGCGACGAATATCGTCGTGGTAGTACGAGTTGCCGCCATCAACGATGACATCGTCCGCGGCGAGAAGCGGTACGAGCGCATCGAGCGTGGAGTCGACGACGGCGGCAGGCAGCATGATCCAGATCGCCCGCGGCAATTCCAGCTTGGCGACCAATTCATCTAGCGAGCCCGTCGCCGTTGCGCCGGCATTTGCCAGGTCGAGGGCCGCCTGCTGATGAATATCGAACACCACGCAAGTGTGGCCGCTGCCAAGCAGGCGCCGAACCATGTTGGATCCCATCCGCCCGAGCCCGATCATGCCCAGCTTCATGTCTTCCTCGATTCGTACGGAACGGGCGGCCTCGGCGGACCCGAGGGGACGGTTCCGCGTTGAGAGAGCGCGGGCTCCCGGGAGCTAGGTGCCGTCGAACCGCCGGGGTCCAGTTTCACCCGCCGAAGTCGCAGCGCATTGGCGATGACCGATACGGAGCTGAGACTCATCGCCGCCGCGGCGAGCATGGGACTGAGCAGGATGCCGAACGCCGGGTAGAGAACTCCCGCGGCGATCGGCACGCCCAGCATGTTGTAGATGAACGCGAAGAATAGGCTCTGCTTGATATTTCGCAGGGTCGCGCGACTGAGTCGCCGCGCTCGTGCAATCCCCAGGAGGTCGCCCTTCACGAGGGTGACCCCAGCGCTTTTCATCGCGACGTCGGTTCCTGTTCCCATCGCGATCCCGACCTGCGCGAGCGCGAGAGCTGGCGCGTCGTTGACGCCGTCGCCCGCCATCGCGACGACGCGCCCTTCGGCTTGCAGGCGCTTGATGGTCTCGGCCTTCTGATCGGGGAGCACGCCCGCGATGACCTCGTCAATCCCGAGCTTTTTGCCTACGGCGTTCGCGGTCGACTTCGCATCGCCTGTGAGCATCACGACCCGCACGCCGTCGTCGTGAAGCTCGCGGAGCGCAGCGGCGCTCGTGCTCTTGATCGGGTCTGCGACGCCGATGAGGCCGACGAGCTTGCCAGAGGCAGCGACGAACATCACGGTCTGACCGTCGCCGCGCATCAATTCCGCCTTCGCGCCGAGTGGGCCCGCGTCGACGTGGAGCTCGCGCATCAACGTCTCGTTGCCGAGTGCTACTTCGCGGCCGTCGACCGTCCCGCGCACGCCCTTTCCGGGCGCAGACGCGAACCCCGTGGCGGCGACGAGCGCAAGCTGCCTGGTCTTCGCGCTCTGGACGATCGCCGCTGCAAGGGGGTGCTCGCTCCCTTGCTCCAGACTCGCCGCAAGCTTCACGAGTGAGGCCTCGTCCGTGCCGTCCGCAGGCACTACGGCGACGACCTTCGGCTTGCCTTCGGTCAGCGTGCCCGTCTTGTCGACAACCAGTGTGTCGACCTTTCTCATGAGCTCGATCGCTTCCGCGTCCTTGAAGAGGACACCGGCCGCGGCTCCCTTGCCAGTCGCCACCATGATCGACATCGGAGTGGCGAGACCCAGCGCGCAAGGGCACGCGATGATCAGCACCGCGACGGCGCATACGACTCCGTACGCCATCCTCGGCTCCGGACCGAAGACACTCCACGCAGCGAACGTCAGCACCGCGGCAACGATGACCGCGGGCACAAAATACGCTGCGACGCGGTCCGCGAGCTTTTGAATAGGAGCGCGACTTCGTTGTGCCTCGCCCACCATGCGAACGATTTGTGCGAGCAGGGTTCCTTCGCCGACGCGGTCGGCGCGCATGACGAGCGAGCCGGTGCCGTTGAGCGTCGCGCCGATCAAGCGGTCGCCCTTCTGCTTCTCGACGGGGATCGACTCACCGGTAACCATCGACTCGTCGACGGAGGTCGTCCCCTCCAACACGACACCGTCGATGGGTACCTTTTCGCCCGGCCTTACGCGCAGCCGATCGCCGATCGCGACCAAGTCAAGCGGCACGTCCTCCTCGGCGCCGCCGTCGCGAATGCGTCGCGCGGTCTTTGGCGCGAGATGAAGGAGGGCGCGAATGGCAGCGTTCGTCTGGCCTCGCGCACCGAGCTCGAGGACCTGTCCGAGGAGCACGAGCGCGACGATGACCGCGGCGGCCTCGAAGTACACTGCCACCACGCCGCCTTCGCCGCGAAAGGACGGCGGGAAGATCGCGGGGAGCAGGAGCGCGACGACGCTGTAGCCGTAGGCGACGCCGATGCCGAGCCCGAAGAGCGTGAACATGTTGAGGCTGCGGCTCCCGAGGGAGCGCCACGCGCGAAGGAAGAACGGTGCCGCGCCCCAGAGCACGACGGGCGTGGCGAGTCCGAACTCGATCCACGCGATGAGGCGTGCGCCCAGCCAGTTATGCAGCGGCATGCCCGGGAGTAGCTCGGACATTCCCATGAGGAACACGATGGCAGCGGGGCCGATCGTCACGAAGAACCGGCGCCGCATGTCGGCGAGCTCGAGGTTAGGACTCTCATCTGCGGACGCCATGCGAGGCTCGAGCGCCATCCCGCATATCGGACAGGAACCGGGCGCGTTGCGAACGATCTGCGCATGCATCGGACAGACGTATTCGCCGTTCGCTCGCGAACGAGTCGTGGCGTGGTCCGAAGCGGCTCGGTCGACCGAGAGTCCGTTGCTAGCGGCAGCACCGTCTGCAGCGCGTTTGGCTTTTGGACCACCCGCAACGGCGGCGCTTCTTGGCTTTGCTCGGTTGGAGCTTGGAGCGTCGGTTTGCATCAATTTCTCAGAACTCGCGTGAAGCGGTTGCGCTCGCAGACGACGGCCGTGCGCGCGCAGAGGTCGTGGTCGTCGTACCCGGATCGGACGTCGAGAAAGCGCCGAGGACCGGCGTCGCTCGGACTGCCACCGGAAGACGAATCATGGCGGTTGTTCTCTCGTGCGCGTTGGCTCAGCGCCACCACATCCCGAAAAAAGCCCAGAACATGCCGACCAGCAGAACCATCCACACGAAGTCGCCGCCGCGGCCCCAAGCGTAGTGATCGAACTGTGCCGAGCCGCCAGCGGTCACCGCTTGTCCACGGCGGCGCTGGATGTAGCTCGGATACGGAGCGCCCCATCCTCGGTAGCCCCAGCCGTAGCCAATCGGCGGCACGAGGAAGAGGAACATGAACGCAATCCAAATCCACCACCAGGTGCCCATCATCATCGCTTGCTCGCTTTCTTTGACGTGCGACGACGCAAGAACCACGCCGCACGTCGAAGTTCGATCCTGGACGCAGACGCATCTGGCCGACCTGGTGTTCGTCGCACTTCGCGAATCAGGATTCTCGCGCCGCGAACCCCGCACGTTGCTGCCTCGTTCACGGACGGACCGGGCGGAACGATGCGGAAGCGCGCGGAGCACGCGCCGAGGACATCGCGAACCGCCGCCTTCCCAGCGCCGCTACGTCGCTGCGGCGACCTCCAGCGAGTACCGAGCGAGGCGAACAACATCCGCAGCGCTCGTCGCGCGCGGGTCGTTCGCAGCGACCAGCTCTGCTTCGATACGGTCCAGGACCACGAGCAGGCTGGGCTCGGCATCCAGCACTTGCGATGGCTCGAGTGCATCTTCTTGGTCGGCGAGGCCGACGTGCACGAAGATGCCGTCTGACTTCAGCGCGACGACGCCATACGCATCGGACGCGAGGACGATTCGACGCGATCGCATCGACTCGCGAAGCATGGGCTCAAGCTTCGCGACCAGCCTGCGCAAGAACTCGCCCTCAGCGCGCTGCTTGACCTCGGCCGCGCTCTCACCCTCGACCCGCGTCCGGGATGCGTACGCAACGACCCGCGCGTTCTCGGACATCTCGGTCTCGATGGGCAAGAGCATGCGATCCCCGAAGCAATCGCCACGCCAAGACGCGCAGGAGTAGCTCGCGGGACGTGGTAGACCGCAAGGACGCTCGGCTTGTCGTCTCGACGCGTTTGCACGCGCGTATCGCGCTCCCCCTCGGTAGAGCGCGCAGCCGTTCGCACGATGCGAAGGATTCGCAGCCTACAGTCGCCCGCGGTGGGCGTAACCGCCGAGCGCCGGTGGACGGAGGCCGGGCTGGCCACTCGTGGAGCCGGTGGGCTTGGTCTTGCACCCGGTCCGCCGACGTGGTGAACACCTTCGGTAAGTCAGTCGATCATGACCGCGTGGGCGTGAGAGTAGCTCGGCGCGAGTGGCTCAAGCTTGCCTTCGGCGCGGCCGGCGGCGTCCTTCTCTTCCGAGGAGGTGTGGGTTGCGGCTACTACACGGCGGAGAGCGGGGACGCCTACGCGCCGTGGGACTTTCCAGGCACGGAGAACGTGCCCGAAAGGATCGCGGCGAGGGCCGCGATTCTGGCATCCAACCCGCACAACAGCCAGCCGTGGGCGCTACAGGTGACGGCATCAAGGATCGATCTCCACGCGGATTTCACCCGCAGCCTGGGGACGATCGACAGCCTCCTCCGCGAAATGCACATCGGTCTCGGGTGCGCGCTGGAGAACATGGTGATCGCGGCGCGGTCAAATGGACGTGCCGCCGACGTGCAGCTTGTCCCCGATCCATCGAACCCTTCGTTGGTGTCGACCGTGTCGCTCATGCCCATCGCACTCGCGCAGGATCCTCTCTTCGGGGCCATCGCAGGGCGTCACACGAATCGAGGCCGCTACGCGGATGCTCCGGCGTCCGCTGCGCTACGCCCCGCGCTGCAGGCGCTCGTTACCGAGTCTGGCGTCGAGCTTCTCGTCCTCACGAGCGAAAGCGACAAGGCGAACTTCCGAGCGAGCACGATCGACGCAACCAACGCGTTCATCGCCGACGCGGAGATGAGCCGCGATAGCAACGCATGGTACCGGCAGAGCGCAGCCGACATCCTTCAGCATCGCGATGGCATCACGCTCGACGCCAGCGGGAACGGCGCATCGACGCGATTCTTCGGCAAAGCGTCGGGGCGGCCGAGCGACGCCACGGCGAACGCGTACTGGCTCGACGGGACGAGTGGCGATCAGACCACCGGCTCGGCGTTCTGCATTCTGTCCTCGCCGGTCAGGAACGGTAGGGACGATCAGCTTCGCGTCGGGCGCGCGTACCAGCGAATTCACCTTTGGGCAGTCAGCCAGGGCTTGGCCGCTCAACCGCTCAACCAGCTCGCGGAGATGCAGGACCGCGAGGAGACGAAGAATCTCCCGCCACGATTTACGACGGTGCTGAGCAGGATGCTCAGTAATCAAGGGCGACGCGCGCAGATGCTCTTCCGCATCGGCTATCCCTGGGATCGTGCGCTCGAGAGTCCGCGCCGCCCGCTGGAGTGGGTGATCGTGTGAGCGGAAGTCGGGCCGCTGCGGCAGCCGTCATCGTGGGATTGACGTTCGGCAGCCTGGAAGCGAGAGCGGAGGGCGACACGAAGCCCAAACGGCAATGGATACCGACGGCCTCGCTCGGGATGGGTTCGTTCGATGAGCGCCTTCGCGTTCGGGTCGACGGCAACGACTACGATTCGTACCGCAGCCAACTGCGGATGTTCCTTGCCCTCGGGGTCTCACATCCCATCGCTCATCTGCGAGACCCGCGATTCTGGCTCGATGGCCACGGTTCCGTCGGTGCCGGGCTTACGTTTCACACGGGCCACTGGCAGGTGCCGGTCCGTGAGGACGTGACGTTCGCGTACGCCGCAACTCACTGGCTCACGCTGCGAGCCGGATTGGGTCTCGGGGTCACGGTCGATGCCACCGAGAGCTTCCGTAGCTTCGCAGAGATCGGGATGCCGATCAGCCTCACGATCTTTCGCGCCTTCGAGTTGGTCTACCGCCCGATGATCAGCGCTCCCCTGGGGAGTGACTCCTCGCCCGTCTTCGGTGGCGATCGAGAGCTTTCGACCCGCCTCGCCGTGCTTCCCTTCGAGGTCATTCTGCGGGCTCGGATTGGCGCGCTCGCTTGGTAGGCGGCGGCCGAAGTGGAGGACGGCTATGAAGCTCCTCTCGCGGCGCAACCTGCTCGTCGGCGGCGGTGTAGTACTCGCAGGTGGCGGCGCAACCGCGGTCGAGGTTCGGCGTATGGGGTCGATGGATGCGTACTCCACGCGGGCGGCAGCGACGCGCGCGCCGCTCGCCGACGGCGTCGACCTTCGCGAGCTTGTTCGCTTCGCGACGCTCGCTGCGAGTGGGCACAACGCGCAGCCATGGCGGTTCCGGCTTTCGCCAAAGCAGGTCGTGGTCGTCCCCGATCGGATGCGCCGGACGCCAGCGGTCGATCCCGACGACCATCATCTCTTCGTCGCCCTCGGCTGCGCCGTGGAGAACCTGACCCTCGCGGCGCGAGCACGCGGCCTCGACGCCGTCGCAACGCTCGACGTGGAGGACCAGCTCACGGTGGCGCTCGAGAGCTCGGTGCGCGAAGCGTCTCCGCTCTTTCATGCAATTGTGCGGAGGCAATCGACGCGCGCCACGTTCGACGGGCGCCCCGTGCCCACCACGGATCTCCGCGTTCTGCGCGACGCTGCACGTGTGCCGGGTGTCGAGGTCGTGCTGGTGACCGACGCGGAGTCGATAGAAACCATCCTCGAGCTGGTCGTTGCTGGCAATTCGGTCCAGATGGCCGATGCGGCTTTTGTCCGCGAGCTGAAGTCGTGGATCCGCTTCAACCCGCACGCTGCAATGGAAACCGCGGATGGACTCTTTAGCGCGACGACCGGCAATCCGAACGTTCCATCGTGGCTCGGAGGCCGTCTCTTCGATCACGTCTACCAACCGAAGGCGGAGAACGAGAAGTACGCCGCGCAGGTGCGCTCTTCCGCGGGCGTGGCGGTCTTCATCGGAGCGAGCGAAGGTCACGAGTCTTGGATCGACGTCGGGCGGAGCTGCCAGCGCTTCGCGCTCCAGGCCACGGCGCTCGGCATACGGTCATCGTTCATCAACCAGCCCATCGAAGTGGCTGCGCTCCGGCCGGCGCTCGCGGGGCTCGTCGGCGCGCCGGGTCGGCGTCCCGATCTCGTGATGCGATTCGGCTATGGACCGGCACTACCTTATTCACTCCGGCGCCCCGTGGCAGCGGTGGTCGAAAGCTGAGGAAGCTGCCATGGCCGGACTACCCGTTGTCGCATTCTTACTCCTGTTCTGGGTGTCGCTCCTTTATGTGCCGTTCCGTTGGCGGCCCTTCGGGATTTTTCTGTTCGCGGAGAAGGTCCTCGCGGTCGCGTACGCCCCGTTCATCGTCGCGGCCGCGGCGGCGCTGGCAGTCGCCGGTGTGCTGATCCATTCGTCTTGGACCGCGCTTCCTGCGGGTGCCGCTGCGCTCGGGGCGCTTGTCGTCATCGCTCGAATCGGCTTGGTGCGAGCCGATTTGTCCGGGGCGCTTGGCGACGATTGGAAAGGCCGCATCACCCGGGAACGCAGGAAGGGGATAGTGAGTCGGCGGTGGACCGGACCGCTGCCGCGGCGCCTCGAGCCGCGACTACGCCCGGACGTTCCTTTCGCGACCGTCCCTGGCACCGAACGCGTTCTCCGGTGCGATGTCTGGCAGCCGCATGCCAGCGTGTCGTCATCGCGCGTTGCGGTGGTTTACCTGCACGGCAGCGCCTACGTCGTCCTCGACAAGGACGTCGGGACGCGGCCGCTCTTCCGGCAGATGACGGCTCAAGGGCACGTGGTCGTCGATGTGGCCTATCGCTTGTTCCCGGAGACGGACGTCGTAGGCATGGTCGCGGACGCAAAGCGCGCGATCGCCTGGGTGCGCGGTCACGCCAACGCGCTCGGTATCGACTCCGAGTGCATCGTGCTCGTCGGCGGTTCGGCCGGTGGCCACCTCTCCCTGCTGGCGGCGTACGGACACGATGACCCTGTGCTCACGCCGCCCGATCTTGCCGGGCAAAACCTCCGGGTGTGCGCGGTCGTGTCGCTCTATGGCCAGGTCGGCCTCGACACGATGTACCGGCATACGAGCCAGGACACGATCTGCCACAAGGACGACCCACGGCCGGATTGGAATGCACCACCGTCCCGCACGATGGTCAGGATCTTCGGCGCTCACGCCGCGCGGTTGCGGCTGCAGTTCATTTCGGCCGGTGGCCGCTGCGACTGGCTCGTCGGCGGGGCACCGAGCGAGCTTCCTGACCGGTACGCACAGACCTCGGCCCTCCGCTACGTCCGCCCCGACTGCCCGCCGACGCTGCTTGTGCACGGTACGCACGACGAGATGGCACCGGTGAGTGCGGTGAGGCAACTCGAGCGGCGGCTCGCCGGAGGCGGGCGCCGCCGTGACGGCGGTGTACCTGCCGCACACTGACCACGCGTTCGACTTGATCGGGACGAGGTGGTCACCCGCCGCCCGCCTTGCTGTCCACTTGCTCGAGCGATTCCTCGCCGCCACGCCCTTGCGCTCGGCGCCCGCACCGCGCGAACCTCTTCGTCCACGCACACACGCTGCGCTTAGCGCGTCGATGGAGGTCGGTCGGCTGGGCCTGGGGCCGCTCGCCGCGACCAGCGCACGGCCACGACGACGCCCCACGCCATGACCGCTACGCTGACAATCGTAGCGGGCCATCCGGTGCCGTTCTCCGTGGCGACCATCATGTTGAAGCCCGCGTGCCAGAGCGCCACGCAAAGAACGCTGCGACCAGTTGCGACATACACGTAACTCAGTACGAAGGCGCCGCAGACGAGAGAGAACACCCAGCCGATCAAGACCGGCCCAACCAGCGCGGACATGCCCGCGTTCAGCCAGAACAGCGGCAGGTGCCAGAACGCCCAGAGCAGGCCGACCGCGAGCGTCGCCCTTGCGCGGCCATGCGAGAGCAGAAGGCGTTCGGAGAGAAAGCCGCGCCAGCCCGCTTCTTCGCCGAAGCCGGCGACGACGACGGCAGCCACCACACCGGCCAACGGCCAGTCACTGGGCAGCCCGGGGAACTGCGCGAAGCTGTCGGGCGACGGAAGCGGCTTGCCGACGACCAGCATCGCGACGGAGGCCGCCGCGCCCAGCGCCAGCGGCGAAAGTGCCAATATCAGACTCGAAAGCCGACGGGGTCCCAGCCTCCACATTCGCCCAAGGAGCTCGAGCAGCTCCTTCCGCCCTCCGATCACGGCGGTGACGATCATCGCGGCGAGCATCGGCCCGAGCAGACCGGGGAAGTGCGTGACGGCGCTCCCGGAAACGACGCGCCGGCCTTGCGCCAAGAGGGTGAGCCAGTAGCCCCAGGACAGCGCGAGCGTGAGCACGTAGAACGAGACCGCCGGCCACTTCGCGATCCACGCCCTCATGAGGCTTTCTTCACTCTGTGGCACGCGAGCGCGAACATGGCGCAGGATGCGACGAGGAGTCCGGAGTCGAGCCAGACACCGAGTCGGACGATACCGAATAGCGCGAAGAAGAGGCCGGCCCCGCCCGTCACGAGTGCCCATGCTCGGGACCCGAACCCGTGCGCGCACAGGCCAACCCCCAAGACCAAGGCGAGGGTTGGGCAAGGCAAGAGGCCCATCGGGGCGGCGACGAGGTAAATCGCGGGGTGGTGGGCCTCGAGAAAGTGCGGATAGACCCACGCATAGACGAGCGTCAAGCCGCCGAGCATGAGCGCCCACGCTGGAGCCCACGTTACCGGCGTGGACGTGAGGCGAGTCCCGATGACCGCGAGCACCAGAGAGAAGCCCGCGAACGCCACGCCGTTGAACGAGTTCGAGCTCGCCCACGAAAGAGCGCCCACGGATAGGAGCGGCAAAACGAGCAGGAGCGACGCCACGCGCTTGCTCGGATGAACGCCGAGCGAAAGAGCCACGGCGGCGAGTATCAGCACGGCGTGCCATGCCACGGCCAGGAGCAAGAACCGGTTCGCGACGAGCGCGAGGCCGGCGAGGATCTGCTCCGAGCTCGGCATCAGAGGTGCGGTTTCACCGCGCGCACGCGTGAGCTGCGCCGAGGCGCAATCCGTGCGCCAAAGGCGGTTCGCTGTCGTACGCGAAGGTCGCTCGTTATCGCAGCCGCTTTCGACGCTCTGAACATTGCCAAGGCCAAAACGACGCACGAATCGAGCCGGATGTTCAATTGGCGAAGTTCGAGCCACGGTGCCGGCGTGCTACCTGCGCGCCGGCCAATTCGTGTGCTTCGCGGCGATCGCGATGACCTCCCGCTGGAACTTCTCGGGCTCCTCGATGTTGGCCATGTGGGCCGAGCTCTCGAACCAGACGATGCTCTTCGCTGGCGCCTCGATGGCCTCGTGCAGCTCCACGGCAAGCGTAGGGGGAGCGGTGCGATCGTGCCTCCCGAGGAAGAAGGTGACAGGAACCGCGAGCGACGGCACCTTGCTGAGGAAGCTCACCGTCATGAGCTCATTCCAGAGCAGCGCGTTCGACCGCTTCGCGCCGCGGATGAACCGAGCGACGTCGAAAAGGGTGTACTCGGGGGCGTCGAGCATGATCGAGAGAAAGTCGACCATGTTCATCGTGTGAAGGTCGCCGTGGTACTCGGAGAGCCATCGGCGTTGGATGAACACATCAGAGCTTTCGTACGGGGGAGGACCGATCTTCTCGAGCGCGCGCGTGGCCCTTGCGTTGCCGGCAGCGTGGGCGCGATCGAGGACGAACCTGTAAGAGATCTCCTCGCCGCGCTGCATGTCAACGACCTGGCTCAGCGCGACGAGGGCACAGATGAGATCCGGACGCGCGGCTGCCACCTTCATGGTGAGGACGGTGCCCCAGGAGTGGCCGACGAGGAATACCTTCTCCTGCTGAAAGCGTGCGCGGAGCACCTCGATCAGGGCGATGGTATCGTCCACGAACTGGGGGATGTTCATCGTCCCAGGATCTGGCCCCGGAGTGAATGACTTGCCGGCGCCGCGCTGATCCCAGTTGACGCAGACGAAGTGTTCCTCGAGCAGCCTCATCGAGCGATGGCCGAGCGCCATCTCGGCGCTGCCGGGGCCCCCGTGCACGTAGAGCAAGAGCGGCTTCGACGTGCTCTGTCCGCGGAGCAGGACCCACTGAGGGTAGCCGTTGAGATCGATCTGCTCGAGCGAGGCGATCCCTTCGCGCGTCCCGATCGGCGGGGTGTCAGCGTGCCGAAGAGCAGCCCGTGCGAGCTGGAGAAGAATCTTCGGACCGCCGCTCATGAGTCTCTTCTCTTGGCGCAGCGCGGGCACCCGAGCGAGGCTCGCGAACGGCACGCCGTTGAAGAGGACCCGAGACCATTCACGAGAGCGCGCGGAGGCGCGCCTCGTCTCGCGAAAGCGCCAACGTTGCTCATGGGCAAATGACGATCTTCCCGTCTAGGTGGCCCGCCTCCACGCGTCGATGTGCCGCGGCCACGTCGGCGAGTCCGATTCTCTCAGCGACGCGCGGCGCTATCGCGCGCTTCGACGAGAGCTCGAAGAGCGCCTCCAGATCCGCGCGAAACCACGACGGGTGCGCTTTGCGCATGTCCGTCACCGAGTAGAACCGCGCGCGGGCGTGCCCGAAGGCACTCCAGAGTCGAAGCTTGAGAAGAGTGGCGCCGAGGGCGACGACGGATCCTCCATGGCGGACCGCATCCGAGAAGCCGAACGCGCAAAGCATGCCTCCCCGCTTCACGCATGCCCACGAGCCAGAGAAGCCATGCGCACCAATGCCGTCGAACACAACGTCGAAGCCACCGGGAACGACCTCACGCGGAGCCTGCCTCGCGAAGTCGATAGGGATCGCACCGAGCGATCGCACCAGCTCCGCCTGCTCGCGGCGCGTCGTGCCCCATACCTCGAGTCCGGCGAGCTTGCCGAGCGAGACGAGCGCCTGCCCAACGGCGCCCGCTGCGCCTTGAACCAGCATGCGCTGACCAGCCTTCACCTGAGCTTCCCGGTGGAGGAGCTGGTAGGCGGTCGTCCAGCTCAGGACCAGCGAAGCCGCCTCCGCGGGGTCGAGGTCTCGCGGGACACGCACCAGATCGGTAGCGGCAAGGGTGCGGTAGCGAGCGTACGAGCCTGTGACGGTGAGCGCGGCCACGCGTTCGCCGACCTGGAACGGGACGTCACCCGCGCCGACTTGGTCGATCTCTCCGATGACGTCGTACCCGAGCACGAGCGGAGCCTTCTGCCCGAGACCAGGGTACGCCCCTTTGCGGATGATCACGTCGGTGAACTGCACGCATGCGGCGAGCACGCGAACGCGCACCTCTCCTCGCGCTGGCGCGGGCATCGCCTGGCTGCGCAACTCGAACCCCTCCGGGCCTCCGAACGACCGGAGCACCACGACTTCCTGGGGCTCGAGGCGCTTCCGCACCGGAGGCGCTCGGTCGATGGGTTGCACGATCATGCGACCACGCGAAGCAACAACCGCGCCGTATCTCGAACCGTCGGTTCACGCAGGCACGCTCGATCTCGTGATGGACCGATGCGACTTTGACTGCAGACGAGCTTGCGTGCCCGCCTCTGTCGTCGTCCTCGCGTTCGCCGTTTGCGACGGTCCGCGATTTGCGTGCGCCCGGCCGACATGACCAAGCCAGACCGCCCGCCGGCTTCAATGACGTCGCCCGATCTTATTGGCGCTGTCAACGAGGTCACGGATGGAGCGCCGGTCGCGCGCTTCATGGTGCGACAGCATGACCCGATGGAACGCGGGAACGGTCTCTTGGGGTCGCGATGAGACCGGTCTCGCGCACAGCGGTCCTTCTCACGCTCGTGGTGGTAGCCATGGCAGCTGCGGCGTCACTCGCGACCCTTGTTTGGGATGGGGCGTATCCGGACCCGTCACCCGCGCCGCTCGTGAATCGGATGCTGGCCGAGGCAAGGGGTTATTGCGCGGCGACGTTGCTTGTCGCGATTCCCCTGTCACTCCCGGCGCTGCGCGCCGCGTCCCGCGGATCGATTCGAGGACGCCTCGTCTGGATCGGCTCGCTCGCATACTTCGCCTACACCTACGTCGAGTTCGCGGTCAGCCCGCCGTTCACCGCCCTCTACCTCGTCTACGTCGTGGCGTTCGCATGCGCGATCCCGGCTCTGGTGATGGTTGCCGCGTCGATCGACATCACCGAGCTGCACGAGATCTTCGGCGCCCGAACCCCGCGCCGGTCGATCGCCGTCTTCTCCCTCGTGCTCGCGGCGCTGCTTGCGCTCGCGCGGCTCAAGAACATCGTGAGTCGAAGCCTCGCAGGATCATTCGGTTGGCCGGTCGGCGCAGACGCCATCGGACATGTCGTCCACGCGCTCGATCTCGGGCTGCAGGTTCCTCTCGGGATTGCGTCCGGAGTCCTACTTCTCCGTCGTCGTCCTGCGGGTGACCTCATCGCGGCGATCATGCTCGTCAACGCGGTTTGCATGGGTGCTGCGCTCACCGCGATGGTCGCGTGGGCCTCCCTGGCATCGAGCACCAGCGTTTGGATCGCATGTCCCTTCGCGATCGCGTGGGCCATCGCCATCATCTTCGCGGTTTCGTTCTTCCGCGCGGGGGACGAGGTTCATCCTCGGACACCTGCCCCGCGCGTTGGGCCCATGCGAGCCGATGAGCCATCGCATGCTTAGCGACGACCGCCCCTTTGGCTCCGTGCCCTCATGAGGACATCAACGCCGCCCTCGCGGATTCGGATCGCGCCTTCGATCTTGTCGGCCGACTTCGGACGCCTCGCCGAAGAGGTTCGCGCCGCCGAAGAGGCAGGCGCCGACTGGATTCATGTCGACGTGATGGACGGCCGGTTCGTGCCGAATATCACAGTTGGCCTGCCCGTCGTGCGCGCGCTCCGGAGAGTGACGAAGGTGCCGCTCGACGTGCACCTGATGATCGAGCAGCCTGAACGCTACGTGGACGCCTTCTGCGACGCGGGTGCCGACTACGTTACGGTCCACGTCGAGGCGTGCATTCCCTTGCACCGAACGATCGAGCAGATTCGTTCGCTGGGGAAGCACCCTGGCGTTGCGCTGAACCCAGCGACGAGCGAGGAAGCGCTGCGCTACTCGATTGAACATGTCGATCTGGTGCTCGTCATGAGCGTAAGCCCAGGTTTCGGCGGACAATCGTTCATCAGGAGCGTTGTCCCGAAGATCGCGGCGATCCGCAAGATGATCGACGCCTCAGGCCGGCCCGTGGAGCTCGGGGTTGACGGGGGGATCGACCCGACAAATGCAGACACCGTCGTACGCGCGGGGGCGCGAGTGCTCGTGGCTGGCAACGCGATCTTCGCGCAGAATGACTACTCGCTGGCCATCGGCACGCTCCGCGAGGCCGGCGAACGCGGAGCCACAACACTCGGGGGGTGGGCGAGAAAGTAGTTCCTCGCAACGGCTTGCCTGGGTACGCCGAACGCGGACGTCACGCCAGCTTGCGTGCCGCGGAGTACGCTTGATTGAGGAAGTTGGAGATGGCGACGCCGGCGAAGGCAGACGCAGCCAACCGCGTGGCGCGTGGGCGGAGCATGAGCGCCACGAAGAGACCGGATGCGATCCACGGGGCCGCGCAATACGGACACGTGACAAGCTCGCCGACCGCGTGGCGGAAACCCGTTCCGCGGGCGTGCTCGCTCTGTTCTCCAGCCCCGGAACGTCGCTCGAATTCGGTGAACGGCGCTCGGAATGGAGCGGTCACCACGTCCCGCGTCACGATGCGGGTTAGCGCGTGCGTTGCGACTCCCAAGAGCACGAGGTCAGCGGCGGGAATGCGGCGCGGAAGTCCGCGCCTGGAGACGGCAACGAGTGCACTGCCAAAGACGGTGAGGTAAGTCAGCGTCAGGGCGACATAGGGAGCGAGAGAAATCCCTTTCGGAGCGTGCAGAGCGTTCGGCATCGCTACGGGCGGTGCACCCTCCGGGCCAGCCGCACTGCTCCTGGTGATGGTCGCTTCATCGCTTACCGGAGTGCTCACTTTCCCAGGACCGAGTCGACCCGATACAGCACGGGCGCCGAGTGCCCGATGGCGTTTGCCATCTTCATGTGCTCCTGCACTTTCGGATGGGCGAGCATGGCTTCGAAGTCTTGGTGCCGGCCCCACTGGGCGTAGGTCGCGACGTGTTTGCCATCGATTCCCCGGTGGATGTTCGACGAGACGAAGCCGTCCAGGTACTGCATCACCTCGACGGCGGCCCTCTCCAGGAGCTCGACGAGCTCGTCTTGTTTCTGAGGTTCGACCTCGAAGACGTTGATGAGTGTGACGACGGTCTGGCGCTCGTCGATGGTCGTTGACATGCGG
>JAYTHX010000130.1:0-5767 GCA_043732195.1 Polyangiaceae bacterium | reverse complement strand
CTCCGGGACGCGCGCCATGCACGACGCCGGGATCGTGCACCGTCATCTGCGCCCGCGGAACGTGTGCCTCGAGCGGCGCGAGGGCCATCCGCCGCTCGTGAAGCTCATCGACTTCGCCTCCGCGCGCTCACGCGCGCGCTGCTGATCGGCTCGCTCCTAGTAGAAGCGCTTGCCCTTGCGGGCCATCTCGACGAGGAGCGGGGCCGGCTCGAAGCGCGCGCCGAAGCGCTGCTCCAGGGAGCGTGTGCGCCGCAGGATCTCCTGCGGGCCGATGACGTCCACGTAGCGGAACGGTCCGCCGCGGAACGGCGGGAAGCCGAGCCCGAAGATCGCGCCCACGTCACCGTCGCGCGGGCTCCGCAGGATGCTCTCGTCGAGGCAGCGCAGCGCCTCGTTGACGAGCGCCATCGTGCATCGCAGGCTGATCTCGTCGGGCATCGGCTTCGCGAGCGGACGGATCGGGATGGCCTGGTAGACGGTGTCGTCGACGCGGCGACCCGCCTTGGGACCGCGGCCGTACAGGTAGAAGCCGCGGCCGTTCTTCCGGCCTTTGCGGTCGTCCATGCGCAGCGCGGCGAGGACCTGCGGCGCTCCCAGGCGCGCGCCGTACGCCGCTTCCAGCGTGCTCGCGACGTGCGCCGCGAGGTCGATGCCCATCTCGTCGAGCATGTGGAGCGGTCCCGTGGGAAAGCCCCAGTCGACGAGCGCGTCGTCGATGGTCGGGATCGAGACGCCTTCGGTCAACAGGATCACGGCCTCGTTGAGGAACGGGGCGAGGATGCGCGTCGTGTAGAAGCCGGTACCGTCACGCACGACGATCACGTTCTTGCCCTGGCGCCGGCCCACCGCGACCGCCGTCGCGATGGCCGCCGGATCGGTGCGCGCCGCGCGCACCACCTCGAGCAGCGGCACGCGGTGCACGGGACCGAAGTAGTGCATGCCGAGCACGCGCTCGGGGCGCGCCGCCGCCTCGGCGATGCGCGCGATCCGCAGCGCGGACGTGTTCGAGGCGATGACGCAGGTGGGCTTCACGCGCGCCTCGAGGTCGCGCAGGACCGCGTGCTTCCAATCGAGGTCCTCGAACACCGCCTCGATGACGAGGTCGGCATCCTCGACGCCCTCGTAGTCGCGACCGCCGGAGAGCCGCGCGACCGTCGCAGTGCGCTCGGCGCTCGTGAGCTTGCCGCGGCGCTCGCGCTCGAGGACGACGTCCGTGACGTACGCGAGACCGCGCTCGACGGCGGTGGGCTCGGTGTCGGTCAGGCGGACGTCGAAGCCAGCCTGCAGGCTCGCGTAGGCGATCCCGGCGCCCATGAGGCCCGAGCCGATGACCGCGATCTTGGTGACGGGGCGGGCCTGCGCGCGGGCCCGCTCGTCGTGCTCGACGCCGGGATCCTTCTTGGCCGCGGTGGTGGCGAAGAACAGCTCGACGAGGCGGTGCGAGGTCTCGCTCACCACGAGCTCGCCGAACAGCTTCGCCTCGAGCTTCGCCGCCGACGCGAAGCCGCGCCCGCCGAAGCGCGCGAGGACGTCGAGCATGCGCTGGGCGGCCGGGTAGTGGCCGCGCGTCTCGCGCTCCGCGGCCTCGCGCGCCCGGCGGAAGAGCACGCTGCGACCGACGGGGTTGTTCTCGAGGAGCAGTCGCGGCGCGGCCTCGCGCACCCGGGCGACGGACGAACCACGATGCCGGAGCCACGCGCGACGGCGGGGCAGCGCGCGCCGGAGATCGGGACGCCGCGCGAGCTGGAGCGCCAGGCGGCACGCGGCCGCGAGCGCCTCGGCGGGCGGCACGACCTCGTCTACGAAGCCATGGGTGAGCGCCTCCGCGGCGCTCACGCTGCGGCCGGTGAGCCCGAGATCGATCGCCACCTCGAGGCCCGCGCGCTGCGCGACGCGCAGCAGGCCGTTCGCCGCAGGCATGAGCCCCAGCTTCACCTCGGGGAGCCCGAGCAGCGTGGCGCGGTCGTTCGTCGCGACCGTCGCGGTGCAGGCGAGCGAGAGCTCGAAGCCGCCGCCGAGCGCGGCGCCGTGCACGCACGCCACCACCGGCTTCCGCGACGCGGCGATGCCACCGAAGCGCTTGCTCACCTCGAGCGCCGCCACCTCGGCGTCCTTCGCGAAGCGGATGGTGCGCAGGTAGTCGATGTTCGCGCCGACGAGGAACGACTCCGGCTTGCCGCTGCGGAGGACCACGGCCTTCACGCGCGCGTCGCGGTCGGCGGCCTCGAGAGCAGCGGCGAGCTCGGCGCCGAGCTGCGGAGTGATGGTGTTGTGGGTTTCGCCTGGGTCGTCGAGCGTGAGCACGCTGACGCCGTCGGCGCGGACCTCGGTGCAGATGATGGACGGCGCGCGGACGATGGTGCCCAGGGTCACGCCTCCCATGATGCCTCCGGGTGCGGCCCGGCCAAGCGACTGAATGACGATTCACTCAGGCCGTGCAACGATTGCTGCGCTGCGTCAAGCCTCCGCGGGCCCTTTTTGCGGCCGCGTGTGCTAATCGCCTCGAGGGTCACGCAACCCGCCGAAACACCCCGCGAGGACAGCACGATGTCTCTGGCCGATGCCCTCAGTGATGCCGCCAAGAAGCCTCTGATCGTCAAGGACTGCTGCGAGCTCATCGACTCGGAGGTCAAGGACAAGAGCGGGATCTCCGGCCTCGTCATCAAGGCCGGCTACGGCACGGTCAAGGGGATCAAGCCGGGCTTCGTCGAGAAGGCGGTCGACGACCTGCTCCCGGAGTTCGCGAAGGCGCTCGACCCGATCTACGCGGACGCGAAGTCGCAGAACAAGAACGTCGCCGAGTTCTTCTCGTCGAACGCGGGCCGCGTCGCCGACGCCCTCCTCGCGATCACCGACGCGAAGGCCGAGCGGGCGAAGAGCGGCGCGGCGAAGGCGGCGTACGACAAGCTGCGCGGCTCCGCGAAGAAGAACGTGGAGCAGGCGGCGCCTCGCCTCGGCAAGCTCCTCGAGAAGCACGGCACTTGAGCGACCGGCGCGATGCGCAGATCTGCGTTCGCGCTCGTGCTCGCTCTGCTCGGGATCGGCATCGGCTCCGCATCGTGCGGGACGAAGGCCCCTGCGCCTCGTCCCGTCGTCGGAGCTGCCGCACCGGGCGGCCCTCCCGTCGCCGCACCGCCACGCACCCCCGGCGCCGTGATCGGCGAGTACGTGGCGGCCTGGGATCAGGTCACGGGCGTGGTCCGCGTCGAGGCACGCCTCACCGCGGCCGCGGGCTCGGTGCTCGCGCTGGAGCGCGGAGCCGAACCCTTCGCGCGTGACGTCGAGGCCTCCGCCGATCGCGATGGCGCGCCCTGGGCGGCCGTGGTGCGTCGCGGCGGCCACTTCGACGCCGCGCCCTGCGCGAGCGGCCCGTGCCGTCTGCGCTATCGCTACGCGCTGCGTGAGGCCTCGCGGACCATCGACGACCTCGACACCGCGGCCGAGGAGAGCGAGCTCGTGGAGGCGCCGCCCTCGACGTGGCTCATCGCGCCCGCGCCCGCGCCCGCGGCCGCCGCGCCGCACGACCGGCGGCTGCGTTTCCGCGTCACGACGTCGTCCGGGTCGGGCTTCGTCACTGGCGTGTTCCACGCGAAGGACACGCCCGACGCGTGGGACCTCGCGCTCGACGATCTGTGGACCGCGCCGTACAGCGCGTTCGGCGTGCTGCGCGTCCGCTCCGTCCCCGTACCTGGTGGTGCCGTGCAGCTCGCCATCAGCCCCGGCACGACGCTCATGAGCGAGGAGGATCTCGTGAAGTGGACGAGCGACGCCGGCCGCGCGGTCGCCGGCTACTACGGCCGCTTCCCGATGCCCGGCGCGCTCGTGCTGGTCGCGATCGCCCGCGGTCGCTGGGTGGGTAGCGGGCGCACGCTCTCGGGCGGCGGCGGCACGGTCTTCATGCGCGTCGGCGAGAAGGCGTCGGCGAAGGCGTTCCGCGACGACTGGGTGCTCGTTCACGAGATGGTCCACCTCACGTTTCCGTCCGTCGCGCGCGAGCAGGACTGGGCGGAGGAGGGCATCGCCACGTACGTCGAGCCGTTCGCCCGCGTGCGCGCCGGGCTGCTCACGGCCGAGGAGGCCTGGGGCGGGCTGGCGAACGGCCTCCCCAACGGGCTACCTGGGCCGGGCGATCGGGGGCTCGATCACACGCACACGTGGGGCCGGACGTACTGGGGCGGCGCGCTCTTCTGGTTCCTCGCCGACGTCGAGATCCACAAGCGCACGAAGAACCGGTTCGGCCTCGAGCACGCGCTGCGCGGCGTAATCGACGCGGGCGGCACCAACGCCGTGCGCTGGCCGCTCGCCGAGGTGATGAAGGCCGGCGATCAGGCGGTCGGAGTCCCCGTCCTTACCGAGCTCCACGCCGCGATGGGCGCCGCACCGCATCCGGTCGACGTGAAGGCCCTGCTCGCGTCGCTGGGTGTCGCGACGGCGAGCGGTCGCGTACGCTTCGACGACCAGGCGCCCCTCGCGGACGTCCGGCGCGCGATCACTCACGGAACGGAGACCCGATGAAGCGAGCCCTCGCCAGTGCCCTCGTCCTCGCGAGCGTCGCCCTCACGGCGGGGCGCGCCTCCGCGCAGGAGACCAGCGAAGCGGTGCAGGTCGTCCCCGCCCCCGTGGCCACGCCGGCCGGGGTGGTGCGGCTGCACTTCCGCACGTACCGCGATCGGCAGCACGCGCAGGTCTACGCGCACCGGCCCGACGACTCGTGGGCGGTCGTGTGCGACGTGCCGTGCACCATCGACTCGCCGGTCGGCACCGAGCTGCGCGTGACCATCGCCGGCTACGACGACGAGCCACACGGCTTCACCGTCCCCGGCGACGTGGGCCCCGAGATGGACGTCGAGGTCAAGTCGGCTTCGGTCGGACCGCTCGTGGGCGGCATCGTGATGATGGGCGCCGGCGGCGCTGTCGCCGTCGTCGGTCTGCTCTGCATCGCCGTCGCGAGCTCCGCCTCGAACGTGCACGGCGCCGATGATCTCCAGACCTTCGGCATCGTCGTCACCGGAATCGGCGCGGTTTCGGCGGGCGCCGGGCTCCTCTGGCTCTCCACGCGCTCGCACGAGCCGCGCACCACCGAGAAGCAGCACCGGCCCGGCTCACGCGTCTACGGGCGAAACGAGACGCTCCTGGGGGACATCGCGTCGGCGCGTCCCCGCGGTCCGGCGAGCGCGATCGCGGCGCCCGCCACGCCGCTGCGCCTCGGCTTCACGTTCTGATCTCGGTCAGAACGTAACGACGACGCCCAGGCTGCCGCCCGTCGGGCTCGCTTCGGGCACGATGCGCGCGGTGGTGCGCGGGGGCTTGCCGGCGGTGGTCTCTCTCGTCGACGACGGCGCGAGCAGGTACACGATGGTGCCGACGGCGATCGCGCCCGCGCCCGACGAGATGCTGATCACGCTCAGCTTGAAGGAGTCCTTGGCGCGATCGTTCGCGTCGTTCGTCGCGCCCGCGGGACACGGCGTGGTGGGACAGGTGCGCTTGCCCTCGGAGGACTCGCTGAGCGCGCGGCCGCCGAAGTACGCGCCGACGCCCAGGGGCGCTGGCGGGGATCACTCCCTCGCGGGAGGCGTCGTCTGCCGGCTCCTTGGCCTCCTGCGGATAGCGCGTGACCGCCAGCGCGCTGTCACGCGCCTCGACGAGCTGACCGAGCGCGGCCTGCTCCTTCGCGACCGCGTTCCCAGCGCCGCCCGGGGCCGGCCGCCATGCACGTTGCCCCGTCCGCTGCGCGCCGAGGGGCTCGCCGTGGGCGCGTCGGGCAGGC
>JAYTHX010000129.1:0-5781 GCA_043732195.1 Polyangiaceae bacterium | reverse complement strand
AGTAGCGCTCTCGCCCCACGGGACCGAGATCACTGGAGTCCCGGAGCAGCGGAGAGGTTCCACGTAGGTCGCTGCGGCCTGGAAGCTCAGCTCGGGCGTCGCCAATCAGCTCGGATTCCCGACAAAACGTTGTCGACGGAGGAGCTCTTGAGTAGGGTTCGCGGCCATGCTCCGCGTTGCCAAGCTCGCTCTGGTCGCTGTCCCGCTCTTCGCGCTCTTCACCGTCGCCGCGTGCGGCGGCAAGAAGCCGCCGGCTCCGCCGTCGATGGAGGCGCTCGACGCCTCGGCCGACGCGGACATGCCCACTCCCCCCTCGACCGTCGGTCTCACGAACGACGCGGGCTCCTCCTCGGGCGGCGGCTCGTCGGGCATGTCCGACCCCTCTCCGGCGCCCGCGAGCATCGCGCTCCCGACGGCCACGGCGAAGGCCACGCTCAAGGGCAAGAAGCCGGGCGCGGTCGAGATCAAGGCCGACGGTTCGGTCTCCGTCGCCGGCAAGATGATCGGCAAGATCTCCGGCATGGCGATGCAGAACGCCGACGGCAAGGATCTGCTCAAGGTCGGTAGCGACGGCGCGGTCACCACTGACGCGGGCACGGCCTACGGCTCGTTCACCGGTGACGAGCTCACGCTCGCCAAGGGCGACAAGGTCAGCGTCGGCGACGACGGCGCGGTCACGATGACCACCGCCGGCAAGGCCGCGCCCCTCGGCAAATTCGAGAACCTCGGAGCGGCCAAGAAGGCAGCGGCCCTCGCCGTCGCGTTCGTGAACGCGCCCCCGGCCGCCGAGAAGCCCGCCACGCCGGCAAAGCCCGCGGGCAAGCCCGCCGGCAAGCCCGCCCCGAAGAAGTGAGCTGACTGTCAGCTGATCAGCTGATCAGCTGATCAGCAGATCAGCTGTCAGCTGATCTGCTCGGGCCCCGGCGGGCTCACCGCGTTCGTCAGATCGCGGACCGTGCCCGCCGTCGACGCGAACAGCGGAGCCGGCCACACGCCGAGCACCACGACGAGAACCGCCAGGGGCGCGATGCTCGTCCACTCGCGGGTCGTGAGATCCGGAAAGCGCCCGCCGAACGGCTCGAGGAGCGGACTGCGCTCCCAGTCCTCGGCGAGCTTGCCGAAGAGGATCCGCGACAGCACCAGGAAGTGCGCCGCCGCCGCGAGGATCAGCGCGACGGCCCCGATGAAGGCGAGCGGCGGGTAGTTCGGGAGCGCGCCGAGCAGCGCGAGCATCGGCCCCCACGCGCCGCCGATCCCCATCACGCCGGCCTGCGCGAGCGCCGCCACCGCGAGCGCCGTGGCCCAGCCCGGCATCTGCGTCGCGACGCCCTCGAGGCGCGTGAGGTCACGCGTGCGCGCGCGATCCTCGATGGCGCCCGCAAGCACGAGAAAGAGCCCGCAGGCGAGCGCGCGCGTCGCGCCGATCACCATCGCGCCCGAGAGCCCCTGAGGCGTCAGCGAGCCGGCCCCGAGCAGCACGAAGCCGACCTGCGCCGTCGTCCCCGCCGCCGCGAGCTTTCGCAGATCCGTCTGCCCGAGCGCCTGGAGCGCGCCGTAGGCGGCGCTCACCGCGCCGATCGCCACCACCACGCCCGACGCCCAGCGCATCCCCTCGGGCAGCACCGCGCAGCCGATCCGCAAGAGCGCGACGCCGCCGATGGTCGGGAGCGCCGCAGAGATCATCGCCCCGGTCGCGGTCGGCGCTTCGGTGTACGTCGGCGCGAGCCACGCGTGCAGAGGGAATGCGCCGAGGAGCACGAGGCTGGCGATGAGCACGAGCACGAACGCGACCTTGACCAGCGCCGCGCCGAAGAGCTTCGCGCCCTTCGCGCCCAGCGCCACGCGGGAGAGCTCGGGAAGGCTGAACGTGGTCGACGTCTTCGTGCCGTCGACCAGGAACGTGGGGTCCGCCTCGCGCGAGACCGCGAGCACGACCACCAGCAGGCAGACCACCGCGAGCGTTCCGAGAATCGCGAGCTTCATCGCGGCATCGCGCCGACCCGCGCCGCCCCAGCCGCCCACGAGCACCGCCGCCGCGATCACCGCGAACGACGTGAAGAGGACGAAGAGCAGTCCATCCATCGCGCAGAGCGCGCCCGGGACTGCGGCGGCGAGCGTGAGGTAGGCGGTGTGGTAGCCGGTGGAGCCGCGCGGGACGGTGCGCTCCGGGAGAATGGCGAGCAGGCCGACGAGGCTCGTGACGAGCAGCGCCGCGACGCTGGTGCCGTCGACGCCGAAGAAGATCTCCGCGGAGATCGCGCGGATCCACACGCCGTGCTCGATGAACTGCAGCCCGTCGTTGCCGTCGAGACGTGACACGTCGGAGGCGAAGCCGCGATAGATGTAGATCGCAATCATTGACTGCACCGCCAGCGATGCGACGGCGATGAGGTGCGGCGTCCGGTCGTCGCGGCGGCCCAGAAGACGCGCGAGGAAGGTGAGCAGGGCCCCCAAAAGCGGCACGCCGACGAGCAGCGAGATCACGTGCCCCTCGAGCGGCCCGAGCAGCCCCGGGATCTGCGCTCGGACGCCCATCGCCACCTCGCCGGACTGTTCGTCCGACGTGGTCACCACGACGTGCGCGTAAAGCTGGTGCAGGCGGACGCCGCGCTCGGGCAGCCACTGGATGATCGCCTTGCGCGTGGCGCCAGGGGCGATGGTCACGGGAAGCGCGGCATCGGCGAGGCGGAGCGCTAGCTTGGGCGGCGCGCGCGGGTCGGTGGCGTCACCACGGACGGCGATGCGCGAGACGATGAGCGGCTCCTTGCCGTTGTTGACGATGGCGAGCTCGCCGATGAAGCCCTCCTGCGTGAACCGCAGGTCGACGGGACCGCGCCCGCCCGACGCCGGCTCGACGCGGACCGTCCCCGCCCGCCGGACCTCCTGCGCGCGTGCCTCTCCCGCGACCACGAGGAGGGCCACGAAGAGGATGGCGGTGACGATGAGCCGGAGTGCGAAGAGTCCCCGAAGGCTGGAGGCTCGCTTCATGATTCAGCCGAGGACCAGGGAGGAGAGCACGACGAGGCCGAGAATGGCCACCATCCCGAGGACGAGCCCCGTCCGGAACCAATCGGAGCGCCGCGGGTAGTCCATCCCGGTGCGTACCACGACCTCGGTCGCGCCGCGGTCGAGCGCAAGCTCCACCGGCGCGCTGCTCTTCGCGTCGGCCAGGCGCAGGACGCGCGCGAACTTGATGACGAGCGAGCCCACGGCCTCGGCGGCGTCGTCGATGACGTCTTCGTTCATGATCAGCACGGAGCGCACGAGGAAGCGCACCACCCCGGTCACGATGCGCGCGGCCCGCCCAGCGAGAGCCGCGGGCAGCCCCAGCGCAGGGATCCAGCCGGGCATCTTCGAGGTGGCGGTCGCGCGCCGCGCCGCGACGAGACCGACCACCGCCGCGCCCACCGAGAGCACGAACGCGACGCCGGCGATGCGCGGGTTGCCGTCGAGCCCCCCTGGCGCGTCGACCAGGCGGCGCGCGAGCGGCGTGGTGTGGCCGCCGAAGGTGGAGGCACCGATCCCGAGGATCGCTCCGCCCACGACCGAGCTGGCGGCGAGCGCCACCGCGAGGGCCCGTGGCGCGCGGGGACCGCTCGTCACGACGGGCGCGCTTATGCTTGCACTATACACACGAAACAACGCGGTCGCGACGAGGATGGCCGCAATGGCGACGAGCGGCGCGACCGCTGCACCGACCATGTGCCCGGCCGCGCTAGCGCCGAAGCTGCCAGTGATCGCCGAAGCCACGCCGCTCGAGGCGCCCGCTCCGGGCACGATCCCCGCGAGGCTCACGCAGGCGATCCCCAGCCAGCGAACGTCCGACTCGGCGTCGAGCGACGTGGTGCAGGCGGCCGCGCCGAGCGCGCCGGCCACCAGGATCACCATCGCTCCCGAGGTCTCGCCCACGAGCACGGCGGTCATCGCCAGCGCGGAGAGCGAAGCGAGCGCGGCACGAGGCACGCGATCGGAGGAGCGCGACGACGCTGCGTCGCCCGCGAGGAAAACCGCGGCGACCACCGGGATCACGGCGAGTGCCGGCCCCGCGCCGGGGTCGAGCAGGGGCAACATGTGGAGCGCGAGGACGACCGGGGGGACCGCCTCCAGCGCGTAGACGAGGCCGCCCTGCTGGGTCTTGCTGAGCAGCGCGAGGCGCAGGAGCGCTGCGAGCACCACCAGGAGCCCGACCACGCTCGTGACGTGCACGCCACCGATCGAGCGTGCGGCGAGCGCCGTGCGCATCGATGCGGCCCCCGTGGGCGTGGGCCGCGGCACCACCAGCTGATCGTCGAGGTTGCCGAGGCTCGTGGTCGGCCCGTACGGCGTGAGGACGTACGACCGGCCCGCAGCAAGCGTGACGTGCGTGACGAGGAGATCCGTCGTCGCGGCGCTCGCCTGGATGCGGAACGAATAGACCCCGGGATCGAGGAGGAGCGTGAACGGCGCGCGCAGCGGCTCGCCGGGCAGCGGCGGACCGTCGTCCGAGCTGACCATCGCGTCCTCGTAGGTGTTCAGGGAGACGCTCGCCTTCCCATCCGGACGCGCCGCCTCGGGCACCGCGACCAGCGCGAAGCGCGGGAGCGGATCGGGCGTGTAGCCCGAGGTCCCGAACGTGCCGCCGAGCGACCAGAACAGAACCCACGCGGCAACCACGACGGTCACGTCGCCGCAGAGCGCGAGGACGAGCGCGCGCGACTTGCCGCCGCCGGCGAGCGCCCAGCCGGCGACGGTCGCGATCTGGAGGCCGATCGCGAGCGCCGGCAGGCCGTCGGACAGCGCCACCAGGATCACCGCGCTGGTGGTGAGCCCGGTCCAGGCGAGGCGCGCGGCGAGGCCCGCGGGCGCCGTCCACGCGGCGTGCAGCACCGCCGCGAACCCGAGGAAGGCGGCGAGGAGCGCGCACGTCACGGACGTGGGATCGCGCACGAGATCGATGGCCACGTCGAGCTGACCGATCCGCGCGAGCGTCGCGACGTGCTGGTGCGCGATGTGTCCGGGCGGGTTCTGCGCGGCGCGCACGGCATGGAGGATCGCGAGGCCCAGCGTGCCGCCCGCCGCGGCGATGGCGGCGCGCGCGGCCATCCGACCGTCGGTGGCGCGGAGGGCCGCGACCGCCGCGAAGGCCGCCCAGAGCAGCGGGAGCAGCACGAGGACGACGAGCGACGACGTCAGCTCGACGATCGTGAGGGTACCCGCAGTCTCGAACATGGGAGCGGACAGGCTACAGGCTTGTGCGCTCGTTCTGGCCTACAAAAAGGGGCTGGCGTGCGACTCGGGACGCTGCATGGCGCCGCGGATCCGGAGGCCCGCCCGCAGGACGAGCAGCGCGAGCGCCGTGACCAGCGTGGCGCCGAGCGCGGCCTCGAGAGCCTCGCTCGGCGGCAGACGCCGCGACAGCGCGACGAACAGGCCGCCCATGGCGAGCGCGGGCAGGAGGCGGCGCACCAGGAAGCGGCGCGACTCGCGGGCCGTCCAGGGCGACGCGATCGCGGCGAGACCGAGCAGGGCCGCGCACAGCGCCCAGGTCTTGACGACGAAGAGGACGGCCGCGAGCGCCTGGAGGACCGTGCTTCGCGCCTCGATCCCCCCGGGCAGCTGCCAGCCGCCGAAGAAGATGGCCACGCCGAGCCCCGACGCGACGAGCAGCCCGAGCCGCTCGAGGAGCCGGCCGTTCGCCTCCGATCGCGTGGGCGCGTGCCGGCTCGCGCCGTCGTCGAGGCGGGCGTGCGCGAGGAGGGGCAGCTCCTCGCGCGCCCGGAGGAGGACGAGCAGCGCGCCGAC
>JAYTHX010000128.1:0-5795 GCA_043732195.1 Polyangiaceae bacterium | reverse complement strand
GCGGCGTGAACGAGGTGAGCACCTCGAGAGTGTCCTTGATCGTTTCGTCGGGCGACGGCGGCGTGAGCGCGCCGCCCACGCCGGCGAGTACGACGGTGATGTTGTCCTTGCCGCCCCGCTCGTTCGCGAGGTCGACGAGCTGCTTGGCCGCGAGCTCGGGGCGACCCGAGGCCAGGATGACCTCCTTGATCTCGGTATCGCTGACCATGCCCGTGAGCCCGTCGGAGCAGAGCACGATGCAGTCACGATCGCGCAGCTCGAGCCGGGCGAGCGCCACCTTGACGTTCTTCTGGTTGCCCATCGCCTGGAGGATCACGTTCCGGATCGGCGAAGTCTCCGCCTGCTCCGGCTCGATGACGCCGGTGTCGACGAGCATCTGCACCATGCTCTGGTCGTGGGTGAGCTGGCACAGCTTGCCGTTTCGCAGCAGGTAGGCCCGCGAGTCGCCGACCTCCGCAATGTAGGCCTCGCCGGCGCGGACGAAGACGGCGGTGAGCGTCGCGCCCATCTTCTTCGACTCGCGCTTCGCCTCGTCCCAGACGGCGCGGTGGGCCTTCTGGACGGCGTCGTTCATGAGCGCGTCGCGCGGGGTGTCGGGCGGTGCGTTGGCGAGGGCGAGGGTGAGCGTCTCGACGACGATCGCGCTCGCGACCTCGCCGGCCGCAGCTCCACCCATGCCGTCGGAGACGGCGAGGAGGACGCCGCGCTCGCCCACGTCGAAGCGCGCGTGCGATGCGCCGTCGAGCAAGGTCCCGCCCGTCAGATCGGCGACGACGAAGGCGTCCTCGTTCTTCTCGCGGACCTTGCCGACGTCGGTATGCCCGGCGACGCTGAGATAGAACGGCGCGGTCGCGGCCTGGTCGGTTGCGGGGGAAGGCACGGTGGCGGTCGGTTCGGTCACATGGAAAGAAGTAGCGGCCATTGGGTCACCTCGGAAGCTCGACTTCACGTCTCCTCGAGCAACGACCGTTCCTTGCGCTTATTCGCCGCGGATCGTGAGGTCATGAGGGGAGCGATGTGGCGATTCGTCACACAAGGACCGGAGGACGTGCCGGATCAGGACAGCAGCGCCTCGACGTCGGCGAGCGATGCGCAGCGTCCGCGCGTCAGAAGTGGATCTGCCGCCGTTCTTCCACCTTGTGCGGACCGCCCCGTCGTCGAACACGACGTCGGCATGGAGAAGGCGCGCCCGCGGCCGGCCGTCGGGGCGGCGCACCTTCACGCGGATCTGCTGCGTGCCGCAACGCTCCACGACGAAGGACGGCGGGAGCTCCACCGTCACCCGCTCACGCGACGAGAGCAGCTCGCGGAGGGCGGACTCCGCGCGGTCCGACGACACGTCGAACGCGCCCTCCGGGTCGCGTCCTCCATGAGCGTGAGCGCGGTGTCGTAGGAGACGCGGCCACGCACCCATCGTGCGATCGACGCCGCCGCCGTAGCGTTCGCCATGTGCCCGCCTCAGCACCGAGCGTGCCGCGATCATGCTCACGAAACTGCAGCGAAATCAGGCGCACCGGCCTGGCCCGGCCAGTTTCGGGCCTGGCCCGGTCAGCGCGAGGGGGAGGAGCACCACGCGAGGAGCGCCACCATCGCCGCCAGCACGACGAGGATGCCGACGAGGAACGTCCCGAAGCTCCGCCACGCCGACGTGAGCGAGCTGCCCTTCTTGCGATCGCATGCGAGGCAGATGGCCCAGGTCTTCACGCCGCCTTCGGTGAGCGTGCAGCAGTTGCCGCACACCGAGCGGCGGCACGAGGCGCAGGGGCCGGCGGCGTCGCGCGAGCAGAACGCGCAGCGCTCGGGCCCGTCGTCTCCCGAGTGCTGGAGCTGATCGGACACGCCGCCATTCTACCCGGGAAGGAGCGCCTCGGCCTCGGTCCAGATGCGCTTCACGAAGTCACCCGCCGGCTCGGCGCGCGCCAGGGCCGCGGACTGTCCGGCCCAGAGCTGCATGCGCTGCGCGTCGCCCGCCTTCTCGGCCGCCGCGCGCATCGACGCCACGAGGCCACGCTGCACGGGGTAGGGCGCGGGGCGCGGCGCATCCTTGCCGCCGGCGGCACGCACGTAGTCGGTGGCGACCGAGCGCCCGAGGCGCCCGCTGAAGGCGCGCGTGGGCGCGGTGTCCTCGGGCTCGAGGTCCTCGAGGGCCTGGGTCCATGCGGCGCTGGTCCCGGCCTCGGGGGCGCGCAGGAACGCGGTGCCGATCTGCACGGCGCTCGCGCCCAACGTGAGCGCCGCTGCCACGCCGCGCGAATCCGCGATCCCGCCGGCGGCGATCACCGGGATGCGGACGTGATCGACGATGCGCGGCAGCAGCGCGAAGAGCCCGACCGCCTGCCGCTCCGCCGCCGCCTGATCGAACGCGCCGCGATGACCGCCCGCCTCGAACCCTTGCGCCACGATCGCGCTCGCGCCAGCCTGTTCGGCGGCGCGGGCCTCGGCGAGGGTCGTAGCGCACGCGAACCACGCGATCCCGGCCTCGGCGAGGCGCGCCACGAAGTCAGGCGGGAAGAGCCCCATGATCGAGGAGGCCGCCGCGGGCCGCGCCGCGAGGAGCCCCTCGCATTGCTCCTCGAACGAGGGCAGCACGAGATCTCCCGCCTCGGCCGGCACCGCCGGCCCCCACGCGCTCAGGAACGCGCGCACGCGCGCCTCCGCGGCAGCATCGCGCTGCGGCGCCGCCTCGGGGATCCATAGATTGATCTGGAACGCGCCTCGGCTCTGCGCGCGGAAGTCACCCGCCCAGTCCTCGATTGCCGTCCGGCCGAAGAGCAGCGCGCCAGCCGCGCCCATGCCGCCCGCGTTCGCCACCGCCGCGGCCAGCGCGACGGGACACGACCCCGCCATCGGCGCCTCGAGGATCGGCGCGCGCAGCCCGTGGCGGCGGGCGAATTCGAGGGCGCGTTCCTTGGCCGAGGGGGACGGGATCATGGCGCGAGGGTAGGGCGGGAATCGCCACGCGGGAATCCAAAGCTCGGATACAACTGGGGCCATGAAACTCTCCCGGCAACCGTTCCTCGCGCTCGCTGCCGTTGGCTGGATCGACGGCTCGCTGCAGAAGGTGGAGGCCATCGGCCTGCTCCGCGCGGCCAAGGAGGCCGGCCTCGCAGACGAGGACTTCGCCGCGGTCGAGAAGGCCACCAAGGAGAAGATCGCGATCGAGAGCGTCGAGCTCGGCGGCATGACCGAATGGGAGCAGGTGCTCACCTACGCGCTTGCGGCCTGGTTCGCGCAGCTCGACGGCGTGGTCTCCACGAGCGAGCACACGACGCTCGTCACGCTCGGCGAGAAGCTCGGGCTGAAGGAGTCGCTCCGCAAGCGGGCGGCGGTGGCTGCGAACGACATCGCGTGTCTGCCCGAGGGCGGCCGGCCGGAGCGCTACGATTTCGAGAAGCTCGCGGCGCGCCTCAAGGAGCGTCTCCCGCAGGTCGCAGCGCCCAAGGACTGACCCGCCCGCGTAGGCGACCGCGTCGGGGTGTTCGACGTTCGTGGAGATGCGCGTCGTCGACGACCCAGCACCGCGGGCAAGCTGCTGAAGCGTGCGCTCGCGACGCTTCGCGAAGCCCTGGTCGTGGGCGCTCAGGCGTCGGTGTCCTTCATCCGCAGATGTGCACGTCCACGGGGCGGTCGAAGGCCTCCTCGGCGTTTCCGCGCACGATGTCCACGAGCTGCACGAGCTGCTAGCACGCGCCCCGCGCCGTCGGCGAGGGCGCGCAGGAGCATGAACTCGTAGGTGGTCAGCGCGAGCGCGGCGCCGTCGGGGGTGACGTGCATGGCCTCGGTCGGCCTCCTCGCCGCGCGCCGTCACCATGATGATGGGCGTGTCGATGCGGGAGCGGAGCTCGCGACAGACATCGAGCGCACCCATCCCGGCAAGCATGAGGTCGAGGAGCACGACCTGGAGGCGCTCCTCGAGCACCTTGGTGATGCCCGACGGGCCATCGGACGCGATCGTGACCGCGATGCCGCGGGACTCGCGGTGGCGGGCGGTGAGGCGGGCGAGGCGGTCGCCGTCCTGCGCGATCACGACGGAGATCGACTCTTCGCTGGTCGTCATGGGCTCGTCCGAGCGTGCCGCAGGTCCCGCGGCCCCTCGCATTTCGGGTGCGAAGCGACCGTTGGCAATCGTTGCCACGAGGCTCGCGTGCCGCCGTGATCCTTTTCGCGCCCGGGGCCCACTCCATGCAACGGAGCGAGCAAGATGATGCGCGTCGGGCAGTGGATAGCGGCAGAGCTCGGCAATGCGGGGTTTGTCCTCGTGGTCCTGGCCGCCTGCGCGCTTGCGGCGTGCACCGAGCGAACGAGCGACGCGAAGGCCTTCGTGAGCGCGGTCGGCACGAGCTCGCGCATCACCCCCGCCATCAGCGAAGGGCGCGTGGTGCTCGTCACCATCGACGGCGCGCGCTGGCAGGACGTCTTCGGCGGGTCCGACGCCGATCGCAGCGGCGCTCCGCCCGTTCCTCCCGAGCAGCTGATGCCGCGGGTCTACGGTTTGCTGGCCGACCACGGTGTGGCATTTGGTGCCGACCGCGAGGGGTGTGGCACCGTGCACACGGCGAGCGGCGCGAACGTCTCGCTCCCCGGCTACCAGGAGATCTTCACCGGCCGCCCCTCGTACTGCCTCGACAACAACTGCGAGGGGGTGAGCGAGTCGGTGCTCGACGAGGCGGCGCGCGCCGACGTCCCGGGCGTCGCCAGCATCGGCTCGTGGGAGGTCCTGGACCGCGCGGTGTCCGGTGGAGGCGCAGGCGTCCTGGTCGCGGTCGGGCGTTCGTGGCCCGCCGAGATCAGCGGCGCGTCGGTCGGATCGACGTCGCTCGACGGCCTCGTTGCCGCCGGCCTCGCCGCCGATCCCTATCCCGGTCACGACGGCTACCGGCCCGACGCGCAGACCGCCGCCATCGCGCTCGAGTACTTCCGCGCCGCGAAGCCGGCGTTCCTCCACATCGGCCTCGGCGACACCGACGAGCTCGGGCACCGCGACGACTACCCGGGCTACCTCGTGGCGTTGCGCAACGCCGACGCGCTCATCGGGTCGATCGCCGACGAGATCGCGAAGCTCGGCGCGCTGGGCGAGAAGACGACCCTGCTCGTGACGCCCGACCACGGGCGCAACTCCGACTTCCGCGACCACGGCACGCTGCGCATCGAGTCGGGGCGCACGTTCCTCCTCGCGTTCGGCGCTGGCGTGACGGCGCGCGGCATCGGCTGCCCGCCGCGTGACCTCACGCTCGCGGACATCGCGCCCACCATCCGCGTCCGGCTCGGGTTGCCGCGCGACGTCGGCGACGGCGCGGGCAAGCGGATCGACCTTCGCGCGCCGGGCGCGCAAGCCTTGTGAGGGCGCACCTCGGAGCCGCGCTGGTCGTGGCGCTCGCGCTCGTCGCCGGCGCCGGGTCCGCCGCGGCCGAGGACGAGGCCCGACCATCACCCACCGGCCTCCGCCTCGGGCTCCGCACCGGCTTCGCGCGTCCCCTCGGCCTCGCGTTCAACGGGAGCGGCGCCCTCACCGACACCATCCACGGCTACGTACCGCTCCGCCTCGACGTCGGTCTGCGCCTCGCCGATCACTTCTACGTGGGCGCGCTCGTCCAGCACGGCGTCATCCTTCCCGACGCATGCGAAGGGGACGTCGCCTGCAGGGGACGAAACACGCGCCTGGGGTTCCTCGTGGCCTTCCACCTCCGGCCCACCCGGCTCGTCGATCCCTGGATCGGCGTCGGCATGGGCTACGAGATCCTGAGCTCGAACCGCTCGACCACGTCCACCAAGCTCGAGCTCCATGCCACGGGCGC
>JAYTHX010000127.1:0-16953 GCA_043732195.1 Polyangiaceae bacterium | reverse complement strand
GGTCGGCGATGGTGTGCGGGAGCTTGACGTGCAGGCTCGTCGCAAACCACGGCTCGACGCGCGACTGGAGCGCGTGGATCTGCTCGGGAATGGCGCTCGAGGCGTCGCGCACCTCGTCGACGAAGAGCGGGATGGCGTAGATGAGCACGGTGGTGACGAGGCCTGCGATGCCGAGCATCACGAGGATCGCGCCGAGCGGCCGCGGCACGCGCATCGCCTCGAGGCGATCGACGAACGGGTCGAGCGCGTACGCGAGGAGGAACGCGAGGAAGAGCGGGACGAGGACGCCGCGCAGCAGGTACGCGAGGCCGAGGACCAGCACCACCACCAGGAAGACGAGCTTCCGGCGAAAGCTCGTTCCCGGCTCTTTCCCGGCCTCGCCCATCGACCGAAAGCCTATCACTGCACCCGGGAATGCCGCGCTCAACCGGTGCTTATCTCGCCTCGGCTCCCATGCTAAGCCCCGCGCCCATGGACTCGCTCCCGCGCTTCGACGAGGACGTCCCCCGGCCCGTACCGGCCCTTCCGCAGCAGGACGGGTCGACCATCACTCGGCTCGTGGCGGTGATGCAGCGTCTCCTCGCGCCCGACGGCTGCCCCTGGGATCGCGAGCAGTCCTTCGAGACCCTGCGCAAATACGCGCTCGAGGAGGCCTGCGAGGTCATCGACGCCATCGATTCCGGCGACCGGAAGGCCATCCGCGAGGAGCTCGGTGACCTGCTCCTCCAGGTCGTGTTCCAGGCCGAGCTCGGCCGCCGCGAGGGGGCGTTCGCGATCGACGACGTCGTCTCGGGCATCGTCGACAAGCTCGTTCATCGTCATCCGCACGTCTTCGGCGACCTCGACGCGAAGGACGCCGACGAGGTTCTCCGCAACTGGGAGAAGATCAAGGCGAAGGAGAAGGGGGAGCGCGGCATTCTCGGCGGCGTCCCGCGCAGCCTGCCCGCGCTCACGCGGGCTCAGCGCATCGGCGAGAAGGTCGAGCGTGTGGGCTTCGATTGGCCGGACGCGCGCGGCTCGCGCGAGAAGGTCACCGAGGAGATCGGCGAGCTCGACCAGGCCATCGCCAGCGGCGATGCTCGGGCCATCGAGGACGAGCTGGGCGACGTCCTCTTCGCGCTCGTGAACCTCTCGCGGCACGTCAAGGTCGACGCCGAGGGTGCCCTCCGGCGCACCATCGACAAGTTCACGAAGCGCTTCGCGCACGTCGAGTCGCGCGTGAAGGCCGTTCACGGCGGCTGGGGCGCAGGCGGCGAGGAGAACCTGCCCCTCGAGGTGCTCGACACCTACTGGGAAGAGGCGAAGGCGACCGAGAAGGCCGAGAAGGCGCGCTAGGATCGACCCGTGGCCTTCTCGTCCCGCCCCGACCCCAGCACGCTTCCGCTCGCCCGTTTCCCCGAGGAATGGGCGACGGAGACGGTGCGGCTCGGCGGCCGATCGTTCCACGGCAAGCAGGTCTTCAAGTGGCTTCACCTGCGCGGGATCACCGACGCGAGCGTGATGACGGATCTGCCCGTCTCGCTGCGCGAGCGGCTCACCGCGGAGGGCCTCACCGGCGTGCTCTCGATCGTGAGCGAGCGGCGCGCCGCCGATGACACCCGCAAGCTGCTCGTCGGGATGCAGGACGGCACGAACGTCGAGACGGTGCTCATCCCGCGGGTGACGGGCGGGAAGTCGTCGCTGCCTTCGCCGTTCGGCCCCCCCGGCGAGGAGATCTTCGAGGATGCCGACGCCGCCGCGGCGGTGGACGACGAGGAAGAGGAGGAAGAAGAGGCGGCGCCCACGAGCGGCAACACGGGCGTGAAGCGAGAGCCGTTCGTCCCCGTCACCCAGTGCATCAGCACGCAGGTGGGCTGCGCGATGGGCTGCGTGTTCTGCGCGAGCGGCGTCGCGGGGCTGAAACGCCACATGCGCGCCGACGAGATCATCGCGCAGGTGCTCATCGGGCGGTCACGGCTCGACGCCAACGAACGCATCCGCAACGTCGTGCTCATGGGGATGGGCGAGCCGCTCCACAACTACGACCAGACAGTCCGCGCGCTGCGCCTGCTCACGCATCCCGACGGCATCGCGCTCTCCTCGCGCAAGGTGACGGTCTCCACCAGCGGGCTGGTGCCCGAGATCGCGCGCCTCGGCGCCGACTTCGGCGGGCAGGTTGGCCTCGCCGTCTCGCTCCACGCCTCGGACGACGAGACGCGCTCGCGCCTCATGCCGATCAACAAGAAGTACCCGCTGGCGGTCCTCATGCAGGCGCTGCGTGACTACCCGTTGCCGCGCCGCCGCCGCATCACGATCGAGTACACGCTCGTGGCCGGTAAGAACGACACCATCGCCGAGGCGCAGAAGCTCACGCGGCTCTTGCGCGGCCTGCCGGTGAAGGTGAACCTGATCCCGATGAATCCCATCGAGGCGTCGACGCTCGGGCCGACCACCATGAGCGGCGTGCTTGCGTTCCAGCGCGTCCTCTGCGACGCCGGCTACTCGTGCTTCATCCGCCGGCGCCGCGGCGACGACGTGGGCGCGGCCTGCGGGCAGCTCGCCCTGCTCGGCGCGAAGCCGAAGGTCAGAGTGAACCGGACCTGATGCGGGGCACGCTGCTCGCGTTCGTGCTCGCCGCCTTTGCCAGCGTGCTCGCGGCGCCCTCCCTCGCGCACGCCGACGACGATGACCCGCCGGCCGAGAAGCCGAAGCCCGAGCCCGATCCGCTGGGGACCAAGCCCGGGTACGTGCAGCTGTTCTTCACGTCGTTCTTCGGCGGCGGGCTGCGGTTCAACAACCCGTATCGCCTCGCCACGCCCCTCGGTGACGACGCCGAGAGCCTCTCCACCACCGCGCCGTACGTCGACATCGGGATCGCGGCGACGCTCGGGCACCCGCTCGGGATCCAGCACGGCGCGGCGCTCCGCACCTCGGTGGCCGCGAAGGGTGTGGGGCAGGTGGTGATGACGCCGTCGTACCTGGCGTGGCGGCGGTGGCGCGCGCTTGCGGTGTACGGGCGCGCAGGGACTCCGGTGGTGCTGACGCCCGACGTGACGTGGGGCCTCGAGGCGGGCGTGGGCGCGACGTACTTCTTCCTGGGAGGCATCGGCGTCGCCGCCGAGATCGTGGGTGACATCTTCTATGGCGCAGGCACCACCGAGAAGGCGACGACGACGTATCCGGTGCTGAGCGGCCAGCTCGGCTTCGTGATCGCGTACGAGGTGCTGCCGTGAGACGCGCCCTGACCGCGCTCACCGCCGCCTGCGGCGTGCTCCTGATGGCGCCCACCGTGGGCGACACGGGCGGCTGCGGGCGTACCGCGAGCGAGCTCGACCACGAGCGCTACGAGAACGCGCGGAAGATCGAGGACTGCCAGCGTTGTCAGGAATGCGCCGTCACCACGGAACGTTGCGGGCGCGCGTGCGATCCGAAGGCGTTACCCGAGATCGTCCTGCCCGACACGTGTCGGCCGCTCTACCACGACGGCGAGGTCTGCTTGCGCGCGCTCGCGGCGGCGAGCTGCGCGACGTACGCGACGTACGTCGACGATCTCGCGCCGAGCAGCCCGAGCGAGTGCAACTTCTGCCGTGTCGGCCCGCCCGAGATTCCGCCAGGGTTCGGCGAGGGCGGCATCGCCGTGGACGGCGGACGATGAGCGTCGGCCGGACCGCCTGCTCGCTCGCGCTCGTGCTCGTGGCCGGATGCACCGCGCTCCGTCCGATCACCGCGGGCTCCGGCGACCTCGCGGACTACCGCGCGTTTCGCGTGGCCTCGGCGCCGGGAACGCGGCTCGCGCGCGCCAAGCGCTACCTCGACGAGCACCCCCGCGGCGCCTTCGTCAACGAGGTGCGCGCGGCGTGGGACGAGGAGGAGCCGCGCTACTTCGAGAAGGCGCAGGGATCGCAGGAGGGGGCGCGGCGCTACCTCGTCGACCTCTCCGACGGTCCGCATGCCGCCGCCGCGCTCGCCCTGCTCACCGCGCTCGGCTCCACGATGCAGGACGCCGAGCTCCGGGACATTGCACGCAAGTCTCGCTACGACGACGCGAAGCTCGAGTCCGCCGCGGTGCAGCGGCGCGCGGTGGGTGAGTCCATCCTCGGCGCGGTGGGCGTGCTCCTCGACGAGGAGGCCTACGGGGTGCCGCGGGCCAACGGTCCGCCCGCGTTGCGGACGCTCATGATGGGCCGCACCACCTCCACATGGGGCGCGGTGCCGGCGCAGCGCGAGGAGGACCTTTACTTCCTCCTGCCGACGCGCCCGGAGCGCGAGTCGCGTCTCGTGTCCCTCGAGATCACGCTCGCGGAGACCGACGGCGTCGTCACCGGCGGCACGGTCACCGGCGCCGACATGTTCGTGATGTGGGCCGAGGCCGACCAGATCGTGAAGCTCGATCCGTCGTCTGCGGGGGACCGCACCGAGGCGCACGTGCATGCCATGGATCGCCTGGAAGGCGCGCTGGAGCGCCGGTTCCCGGCCGGCGAGTGCCCCGATGCCCGGGTCGACAACGAGCTCTATCACCGCGCCTGCGGGGGCTGGGAGGCGCGGATCACGCCCGGCGGCGGGGCGGGTCGGAAGGACTCGATCGTCATCCGCGGGTCTGCGGGACCTGCTAGAAAGCAGGGCGTCCGATGATCCCGTTCATTCACGTGCCCGACCTCAAGATCGGCCCGCTGACGCTGCACCCGTTCGGGCTGCTGGTCGCCACGGGCGTCATCCTCGGGACGTGGCTCGCGACCCGCCGCGCTCGCGCGCGCGGGCTCGACCTCGACAAGCTGAACTCGTTCATCACGTGGATGCTCGTCGCCGGCTTCCTCGGCGGCCACATGCTCGACCAGCTTTTTTATCACTGGCCCGAGTTCGTGAAGCGGCCCTACTCGATCTTCCTGCTCTACGAGGGCCTCAGCTCGTTCGGCGGCTTCGTGGGCGCGCTCATCGGCATCGTGCTCTGGAAGTACTTCGAGGCGGTCACCATCGCGCGCATTCCGTTCTTCGGCTTCAGCATCCCGAAGTTCCGCAAGCGCGACGTCACGATGCCGATCCTGCCCTTCGCGGACATCATCCTCAGCGTGTTCCCGGTGGCGTGGGTGTTCGGGCGTAGCGGCTGCTCGGTGGTGCACGATCACCCGGGCATGGCGGCGGCGCCGGGCACGCTGCTCGCGGTGGCATTCGGCCGTCCGGAGCGCGTGCGGAAGCTCCTCAGCCTGGGCAGCGGCGACCTCGAGCTGCGCTGGGGGACGGCCCCGCAGTTCGATCTCGGGCTGCTGGAGATGATGTTCACGGTGATTCTCGCTTCGCTGCTCGCGCTGACGTGGAAGCGCAAGTTGACCACCGGCAGCTACGTGGCGATGACCGCGCTCTGTTACGCGCCGGTCCGCTTCGCCATGGACTACCTCCGCGTGAAGGACGTCGACCAGGCGGACCCGCGCTTCGGCGGTCTCACGCCGGCGCAGTGGTCGTGCGCGGCGCTCTTCGTCTTCGGCCTGGTGATGGTGAAGGTGGTGGCGAACATCCGGAAGAGCGGGAAGGATCCGCAGGACCTCTTGCTCCCGCCGACCGCCGGGCCTCTCCCGGAAGACACCCCGTACCGCCAGAGCTCCTGAGCTCCTGCCTCGCGCGGTGCGCGCTAGCCGACGACGACGAGGTGCTCCGTGAGCGCAGCGCGGATGTCGTCGGGGAACGGGAGCTTCTTCATCGTCGCCAGCGTCGTGCACACGTGGATGTGGGTCGTGGTCGCGATGACGACGCCGTCACTCGTGCGGGTCATCGCGAAGTGGGCGTGGAGCGACGTGGTGCCCAGCTTGCGGACCGTCGCGACGATGCGCGCGGTGTCGCCGTAGCGGATGGGGGCGAGGAAGTCGGTCGTCACGTGCACGGCGGGGAAGCCGATGCCGCGCTTCGTGATGATCGCGCGATAACCGCCGGGCGCGTTGTCGAAGAGGCGCTCCAGCGCGCCGTGCGCGAAGCCGATGAGACGCGCGAAGTAGACGATGCCAGCGGCGTCGACGTCCTCGAAGGCGACCTCGCGGTCGAACGTGATCACGTCACCACCTTCGAGAGGCGCACGCTCGTACGGTCGTACTCGAGGTGCTCGTAGAAGGCGTGCGCCGCGGTGCGATCCACTCCGCTCGTCAGCTCGAGCAGCCCGCAGTCCGCCTCGCGCAGCGCGTTCTCGGCCTCCGCCATCAGCGCGCGACCGACCCCCTTGGCACGGCGCGCCTCGTCGACGACGAGCGCGGTGACCCGGCCCACCCGCGCGGCGCGGTGGAGGACGAGCCGATGCGAGAGCGTCATCGCCCCCAGCGGGCCGCCTTCCGCCGCCGCGACGAGCGCGACGTTCTCCGCGCTGAAGGCCGGCCACCGCGCGAGCTCCGGTCCGTCGTCGGCAGTGGCGCGGCGGGTGGCGTACGTCATTGCGCGCTCAGGCAAGGTCCTCGGAGAGGCTCAGCACCAGCGCGGCGGGCAAGGTGGTGCGCGCGGCGTAGCGCGGGTGGTCCACCACGAGCTCGACGACGACGTCGATGGGCCTTCGCTTCTTCGTCAGCACGTCGCGCAGGGCGCTCTCGGCGGCCGGGACGAGCGGGAATTTGAGGTAGTGGACCGCCGTGGTGCGGTCCGGCTGCTCGCGCGCCTCGTCGTGCTTGCCGGGGCAGGCCGCGCCGTCGATCACGAGCGAGAAGGCGCGGTCGAGGCCCTTCGCCTCGAAGAGAAAGGCCTCGCGTTGCGACTTGTCGTCGACCTCGATGAGGACCGTTGCCGAGAGCTCGTGATCGCCCGGGACGAGCTGGTTGTAGGTCTCGATCTCGTGCGTGATCGCCGCCTCGCGCGTGATGCGCTCGGTCCGCAGCATCTCCTGGATCTGCATGAGCGCGGTGTCGTGGCTCTCGAAGACGCACGACGCCTGCGGTCCCAGCGCGATGCGACGCGCCTTCTTCTCCGCGATGATGCGGCCACGGAACTGATCGCGAATACTCTCGTACTCGGCGAGTCCGAGGATCTCGTTGCGCTGCACTGGCTTCATGGTGACTCGGGAACGTAGGGGCTAGTCGGTGCTCAGGCCATAGGCGTCGGCGAGCGCTTGCATCGGGTGGAGTGGCGTCACCGCGTTCTCCTTCTGGATGCGCAGCGCGGAGAGCGGGCAGTCGGTGACGACGAGCTGCGCCTCGACGTCGTCGATGCCGCGTACGAGCTTCTGCGCGTACTTGCGGCCCATCTCGTAGTACTGCGTCTTCATCCCCCACGTGCCGTCGACCGCGGAGCACTTCGCGACGATGTCGACCTCGGTGTCGGGGAGGAGGCCGAGGATGCGCGCGCCGGGCGTGCCGATCTTCTGCGCTCGGAGGTGACAGGCCGCGTGGTACGCGACCTTGCCGTAGCCCTTCGTGAAGTCCTTCACGAGGGTCTTGTCGCGGCGGAGCTTGTCGAGGAACTCCATCGACTCGAACGTGTTCGCGGCGACCTTCGCCGCCGCGGCAGTACCGAGGAGCTCCGGCCACTCCTTCTTGATGGTGTACGTGCACGTCGGGCTGATGGAGATCACGGGGAAGCCCTGCTCCACGAGCGGAAGGAGCTGAGCGACGTTGTACTTCGCCTTCGCCTTCGCGGCGTCGAGGTCGCCGCCGTCGAGGTTGGGCATGCCGCAGCACTGCTGATCCGGCCGGACCACCGCGTAGCCGTTCTTCTCGAGGACGCGCACGGTGGCCGCGGCGACGTCCGGAAAATTGTAGTCGCCAGTGCACGTGGCGAAGATCGCGACGGTGCCCTTCTCGCCCGCGGTGGGGAGCGTCTCGTGCTTGCGCAGCCAGCTCTCGAACGGCTGCTTTGCGAACGTCGGGACCGGGAACTTGCTGGAGATGCCGAGCGCCTTCTCGTTGATCTTCTTCATCAGCGACGAGGCGTTCACGAGGTTCGTGATCGGCGCCAGCGGCCCGGAGATCAGCGCGCCGAGACGGCCGGGCTCGCCGAGCGCGCGGTCCTGCACGGTGACGCCGCTGCGCTTCGCGCGCTGGGCCTTCTCGCGCATGAGCAGGCGAGGGACGTCGATCATCCACTCGTGCCCTTGATCCGGCGTGTACGGGCACTCGATGTAACAGAGCTTGCACTGCCAGCAGAGGTCGGTGACCGACGTGAAGTCGGTGACGTCGAGCAGCTCCGCGCCGTGCGCCTCCTTGGTCTCGATGTCGCGGTCGACGCGACCGAACAGATCCGGGAAGCTCCCGCAGAAGTTCACGCACATGCGGCACGAGTGGCAGACCTCGAAGACGCGCTTCAGCTCCGTCTCGAGGTCACGCTCGTCCCAGTAGCGCGCATCGTTCGGAGTGCGCGCGGGCGGGGTGGTCGGCTTGGGATTGATCTTCATTGCGTGGTCAGCCAATTCCCCGCCCGCCCGGCGACTTCACTTGAGCGAGTCGAGCATCTTCTGGAAGCGGCCCGCGTGGCTCTTCTCGGCCTTCGCGAGGGTCTCGAACCACTCGGCGATGTCGTCGAAGCCTTCCTCGCGGGCGCTCTTCGCCATCGAGGGGTACATCGTCTCGTACTCGTGGGTCTCACCGGCGATCGCCGCCTTGAGGTTCTTCTCCGAGTTGCCGATGGGCAACCCCGTCGCCGGGTCGCCGACCGAGGCCAGGTACTTGAGGTGACCGTGCGCGTGGCCGGTCTCGCCGTCGGCGGTCTCCTTGAAGTTACCGGCGATCTCGGGGAGGCCCTCGATGTCCGCGACCTGTGCAAAGTACAGGTAACGGCGGTTCGCCTGCGACTCGCCCGCGAAGGCATCCTTCAGATTCTGGTGGGTCTTCGACCCGTTCAGCGTCGTGCTCATGGTGCTCTCCTTGTGACAGTTACGAGACCGGTGATGCGATGCACTGCGCGCAGAGGCCGCGGTAGGTGCGCTGTTCCCGCAGGACGCGAAAGCCGAGAAACGAGGTCGAGTCGGCCGACGGCGGCGCGCAGTCGACGCGCTCGACGCGCTCGACGCGCTCGAGAGGGATGTCGTGGATGACGCCGCAGGCATCGCACACGGCGTGGTGATGCGGCTCGGTGTTGGGGTCGAGGCGCACGCTGCCGCCGAGGTTCAGGCCCTGCACGAGGCTGCACTCGGTGAGCGCGGCGAGCGGGTTGTAGACGGTCGCGAAGCTCATCGTCGGGAAGGCGGGGCGGAGCCGATCGAAGAGCGCCTGGGCGGTGGGATGCGTGAGGTCGTCCGCGAGCTCGCGCACGATCGCGATGCGCTGCGGCGTCAGCTTGAAGTCCGCGCGCTTGAGGTCGGCGAGCATGGAATTCGCGCGACTCGTCATCAGAAGTCGCACCTTAGTGAGAACGATTCCAGCTTGCAACGCTGACTCGCCCGCGAGTGGACTCCGAGGCTCCCTGTCAATCGTCAATCGCGGGCGATCAGTCCTTCTTGCGGCCGCCGAGGACGGCGAGCTTGAAGTACGACAGCTGGCTCTTCGCCGTCTCCTTAAGGATACCCATGCGATCTTGATCGCGCGTGCCCTTGCGGCCGAGGAGCTCGCCCGACTCGTAGAGCTCGCGCGTGCGCGCTCGCTGCAGCTTGCCGCTCGATGTCTTGGGGAGCACGCCGGGAGCGAGCGGCACGACGTCGTCGAGCGAGAGGTTCATTCCCGCCTGGACGGCCTTGCGAACCAGCGCGCCGAGCGGCTGGCGGGCGATGGCGAGCTCGTGGGGATCGAGACCCTTCGGCGCGTCCTGCACCTCGAACGCCACGACCACGCGTTCGCGGTCACGCTCGGTGTTGTCCCGCGCGCCGAACGCGACGACGTTGCCCTTGCGGACGCCCTCGACGTGGCTCGCCTCCCACTCGATGTCCTGCGGGTAGTAGTTGCGGCCATTCACGATGATGACCTCCTTCGACCGTCCGCAGATGTAGACGCGCCCCTCGTGGAGCAGGCCGAGGTCGCCGGTCTTCAACCAGTCGCCGGCGAACGTGTCGCGCGTGCGCTCGGCGTCCTCCCAGTAGCCCTTCATCACGCTCGGGCCCTTGATGCGCAGCTCGCCGACGTGATCGGCCGCGAGCGGGGTCTCGCTCGTCGCGTCGTCGGATGCGAAGACCGCGATGTCGTGATCGGCGAACTTTGGACCGCACGAAACGAGGCGGATGGCCCGCGCGTCGTCCTCGGGGACCACCTTCGCGACGTTCTCGGCCCAGAGGGTCTCACCGTCGACCGCGAGGGTCTTCACGCCCTCCGACAGCTCGGTGAAGGAGATCGCCAGGGACGACTCGGCCATCCCGTACGACGGAAGGAGCGCGTTCTTCGAGAAGCCGACCTTCGCGAAGCTCTCCGCGAACGTCTCGAGCGTCTCCGGGCGGATCGGCTCGGCACCACAGCCCGCGACGCGCCAGCTCGAGAGGTCGATGCCCTCGAGCTCGCGCTCGCGGATGCGCTTCACGCACAGCGCGTAGGCGAAGTTCGGCCCGAACGAGATCGTGCCCTTGTGGCGCGTCATCGCCTGGAGCCAGCTGATGGGGCGCTTCAGGAAGAGCAGCGGCGGCAGGAAGACGATCGGCGTGCGATGGAGGATCGGGGCCAGCACGAAGCCGATGAGCCCCATGTCGTGGTAGAGCGGCAGCCAGGACACGCCGACGTCGTTGTCGGTCATGTGCAGGCCGTCGTGCGTGATGCACTTCACGTTGGCCATCAGGTTCGCGTGCGTGAGCGTCACGCCCTTGGGGCGCGAGGTGGAGCCGCTCGTGAACTGGAGGAACGCGATGTCGTCCCCGGTGAGCTTCACGTGCTTCAGCGGCTCGAGCGACTCGCGGATGGCCTCGACCGCCACCACCTGCTCGAGCTCGCGTGACGACTCCTGCACCGTGCCGAGGAGGCGCTTGATCTGCGCGGTGGTCACGAGCGCCCGGGCCCCGGACTTCGCGACGATGTGCCGCGTGTTGTCGAGGTAGCCCTGGAGATGACCGAGGCCGAGCGGCGGGTAGATCGGCACGGGGACGATCCCGGCGCGCATGGCTCCGAAGAAGCACAGGACGAAGTCCTCGGCCGCGGGCAGGATCAGCGCGACGCGGTCGCCCTTCTTGAGCCCGAGGGCCTGGAGGGCGCCGCCGTAGCGGGCGCTGGCCCGCTCGAGCGCCGTGTACGAGAACGAGGCCTCGCTGGTCGCCTTGGGGGCGAATCCGGGGATGCCGTCCTCCGAGACGAAGCGGAAGCCGTACGTCGGATCGGCCTTCGCCGCGTCTTCGAGCGCCGCGCCGAACGTTTCAAAGGAGGGGAAGGGGCGATTGGTCACGCAACTGCCGTTCTAGCAGAACCCGTCGGGCGAAACCCAGGCGTGCTTCGCGGCGCGTAGCTCGGGGGCGAAGCGCCGCCAGCGGAACCTGATTCCTGCGGGTTTCACGAGGTACTTGGGAAGATGCGCGGCTCGCGGCGCCGTCCCTTTTGACATCCGCGTCGTCGGTTCGCGATACTGCACGAGAAGACCTCTCAGGAGACCTGCAGATGCCGCTCATCGAGACCGAGGAAGCCGCACGCCGCTTGGCGCGTGCGATCGCGAGCGATCTCTCCCTCTACAACGAGGAGAAGATCGTCAACGGCATCACCAATGACACCCTCTTCACGGCCCTGGCCGAGGAGATCGAGGAGGGGAGGGCGCTCTACAAGCGCCGCGTGGCCCCCGAGCTCTACCCGAAGAACTTCTACGACCGCGCGCTGGTCGACATCTTGATCAAGGCCAAGGGCCACATCAAGTCGAAGATCTGGTAGCGCGGCTGCCCGCGCCACCGGATCCAGGGGGAATCGTGCGCACCATCAAGCTGGTCGTGCCCCGCGAGGCTGCGGGGGCGCGCCTCGACCGTTTCCTCGCGTCGACGCTGTCGGCCATGGAGGACGGGCCGTCGCGCTCCGAGCTCCAGCGCTGGATCGAGCACGGCGGCGTCACGGTCGACGGGGTGGTGAAGAAGGCCGCGGAGAAGCTCCGCGAGGGCTCGAGGATCGCGGTCGAGCCGGAGGCGCCGCCGCCCACCGAGGCGCTCGCCGAGGACGGGATCGAGTTCGATGTCGTCTACATCGACGACGCGGTGATCGTCCTCAACAAGCCCGCGGGGCTGGTGGTGCATCCCGCGCGCGGTAACCGCACCGGGACGCTCGTGAACGGGCTCCTCGCGCGCGGCGTGTTCGACCCACCCGACGGCGACGAGGACGTCGACGAGCGACCCAGCGTCTCGGTGCGCGCGCCGTCGCGACCGCCTGCGGGTGAGGTCGGGGGGGAGCCGCGGATCCCGCCGCCGGGGCCGCCCGACCTGGACCGGAGCCGCCCGGGCATCGTGCACCGCCTCGACAAGGGCACGAGCGGCCTGATGGTCGTGGCGCGCCACCCGCGCGCCCGCGAGCACCTGAAGGCGCAGTTCGCCGCGCACTCGATCGAGCGCGAGTACGTCGCCATCTGCCTGGGCGACGTCAAGAAGCAGACGTTCGACACGATGCACGGCCGCCACCCGAAGGACCGGCTCAAGTTCTCCTCGCGCGTGAAGCTGGGCAAGCGCGCGGTGACGCACGTGAAGCCGCTCGAGAGCCTGGCGAACCGCGCCATCACGTACGTCTCTTGCCGGCTCGAGACCGGGCGCACGCACCAGATCCGCGTGCACCTCGCGGACGCGGGCACGCCGATCCTGGGCGACGTGCTCTACGGCGGCAAGCCGCCGAAGCACCTCGTCCTCCGCGAGGCCGCCGAGGCCCTGAAGCGCCCCGCGCTGCATGCGCGCGTGCTGGGCTTCGTGCACCCGGTGACGGGCAAGGCGGTGCGCTTCGAGGTCGACCCCCCGGCCGACTTCGAGGTCATCCTCACGGCCCTCCGCGCGATCCCGTCCGGAAGAAGCTGACAGCTGACAGCCAACAGCTGACAGCCAACAGCTGACAGCTGACGGACGAGAGTGCTCGTCTCCGAGCTGTCAGCTGTCAGCTGTCGGCTTCTCCGAAGGCTTTTCCGAAGCGAGCAGGTTCGGGTGGCGGCGCTTCATCCACGAGAGGGCGACGAAGCCGATGAGCACCGCGAACCAGAGCGTCGCGAAGCGAACCAGGATCATCGCGGCGGTGGCGATGCCGCGGTCGACGTGGCCGAGCTCCGTCATCTGCCCCATCAACGAGCTCTCCGTCACCCCGAGCCCGCCGGGGACCGGGATGATCGCGCCGACCAGCGTGCTCGTGGCATAGAAGAACGTGGCGAGCGGGATGCTCGTGGTCTGCCCGAAGCCGCGGAGGATGATCCACAGCGCGAGGCACTCGAGCGTCCACGCGGCGGCCGACAGGATGCTCGGCACGATGAGGTTCCGGAAGCGCAGCATGGTCGCGAGGCTCTCGTAAGCCGCCTCGAGCTTCGGCGCGATCTTGCCGACGCGCCCCGGCATGCGGCCGACGATGCCGAGCAGCCCCATCGAGAGCTTCTTGCTGCCGACCGTGACGATCAGCGCGAGCACGAGCGCAGCGCCGATACCCGCCCAGATCAGGCCGCCGGAGAAGCCGAGCGAGCCGAAGACGATCAGCGCGACGATCCCGATGACGTCGGTGGCGCGCTCGGCGACCACGATGGGCGCGGTCTTCGTCATCGGCACGTCGTACGTCTCGAAGAGCACGAGCGACTTGAACACCTCGCCGACCTTGCCCGGCGTGACGGTCAGCACGAAGCCGGAGAGGAACGTGAGGAAGCTATCGAGCTTCGGCACGTGCTTGATGTCGAGCCGCGCCAGATAGAACTCCCACTTGAGGAAGCGCAGGACGTAGTTCCCGAACGCGAGCCCGCAGGCCATCGCGAAGGTCTCGTAGTGAAAGATGGCGAGCGAGTCGCGGATCCTGCCGAGGCCGCTGTAGAGCGCGAGCCCGAAGTAGACGCAGACGCCGAGGAGCATCGCGTAAAGGATCTTTCGGATGTTCGCCTTCATGCCTGCGGTCCTCGCGCCTTTCTGCGCTTCAACAATCCCATGCGTCCGAGCACGAACAGCGCCGTGACCGCGGCGATCACCGCGAGCGCCGCCCAGAACGCCCAGACGGGGGCCTCCCACCTGCCGCGCGCCAGCCCCGGATCGGGCCGCGCGACGGTCTCGGTCGCCGTGGGCGCCGGCGCTGGCGAGGAGAGGGCAGGGGCGGATGCCGAGCTCGGCTGTAGCATTCGAGGCCTGCCTCATACCACGCCGCGGCCGGCGGGACGTGCGCGAGCGTCAGCGTCCTTTGACAGGCCGCGCCCAGTCGTGCGAACAGAGTAGGCAGGTGACCACCCAGCCCCACGCCCCTTCGTCGTCCCCGCAACAGGGCGCCGCAGTCGACGCCCGCAAGACCCCGAGCGACGGCGAGCTGCTCGCCCGCGCCTCCGGGGCCAGCAAGGCGCTGCACGATGCGGTCGCGGCGCGCGTCGTCGGGCAAGAGGAGGTCATCGAGCTGATGCTGGTGGCGCTCCTCGCGCGCGGCCACGCGCTGCTGGTCGGCGTGCCCGGCCTCGCCAAGACGCTCCTCGTGGCCTCGCTCGCCGAGGCGCTCGACCTCGAGTTCGGTCGCGTGCAGTTTACACCCGATCTCCTCCCGGCCGACATCACCGGGACCGACGTGCTCCAGGAGGACGAGGACAACCAGGGCGGCGTGCACCGGCGCGTCCGCTTCCTTCCTGGCCCCATCTTCCACAACCTCATTCTCGCCGACGAGATCAACCGCACCCCGCCGAAGACCCAGGCCGCGCTGCTGCAGGCCATGCAGGAGCGGCGGGTCACCGTCGGCACCGTCACGCACGTGCTGCCGGACCCCTTCCAGGTGTTCGCGACGCGCAACCCGATCGAGCAGGAGGGGACGTACCCGCTGCCCGAGGCGCAGCTCGATCGCTTCCTCCTCGAGATCCACGTGGACTATCCGTCGGAGAACGAGGAGCGCGAGATCGCGCGCCGGACAACCAGCGCCGACGTCGGCACCGTGCCGCGGGTCGTCTCCGCGGACGAGGTGCGCGCGCTCCAGGCGCTCGTGCCGCGCATCCCCGTGACCGAGGAGGCGGTGGCGCTCGCCGTCGCGCTCGGGCGCGCCACGCGCCCACGCATTCGCAGCGGCGGCGAGGGAGGCGGCGGCGTGAAGCAGGTCGACGAGTACGTACGCTTCGGCGCCGGCCCGCGCGGCTCGCAGGCGCTCGTCCTCGCGGCGAAGGCGCGCGCGGCGCTGCGCGGCGAGGCCGCAGCCGACGTCGAGGACGTCAAGGCGCTCCTCGTCCCCGTGCTCCGCCACCGGCTCGTGATGAGCTACCGCGCCGAGGCCGAGGGCGTGCGCGACACCGACGTGCTCCAGGCCGTGCTCCAGAGCGTGCGCTGAGCTTCCCGAGCCCGCGTCAGGCGAGGTATGCGACGGCGTCGCCTACCGCCACCTCGCCCTCGGCGTCGGGTACCAAGTTCTGTGCAAAGCACACACTATTTCCCGCGCGCCGGTAGCGGGCCAGCGTGCGGAGCGGCTCCACCCCGACCTCCGCAGTGGCCTGGTCGACGGTCGTGACCACGCAGCGCTCGCAGCGCTTGGGCATCCTGAAGGCGATGCCGCCGACCACCGCGCGCTCGTGGCGGTCCTCGTCGAACGCCGCGCCGCCCGCCACGACGAGGTTCGGGCGGAAGCGGTCCATGGGCACGGGCGTGTCGAGCTGCGCGTTCAGGTCGTCGAGGGAGGCCTGCGCGGCGAGCAGCACCGGAAAGCCGTCCGCGAAGCCGACGCGGTCCTGCGGCAGCGCGTAGCGCGGGTCGACGGGACGAACCACGTGGTCCGGCATGAACACCAGCGCGCAGCGTGACCCGAGGAACGAGGAGACGAGCGCCGACGCCTCGCCGGGCACCTCGAGCGCGTCCACCGCGTCGTGCCAGATGCGGACGCGTCGGTGCGCGGTGCCCTCGGGACGGAGCGGCACACGCGCCCTGTCCTCGCCCGCGCCGACCACGAGCGCGTCGCCGTCGATGGCGGTCGTCACCAGCGCCAGGCGCCTGTGCTCGCGCTGGGAGATGAACTTGCCGTGCTCGTCGACGAGCATGAAGCGCCGATCGTGGCGCAAGCCGCCCACGAGCACATGGGAGCGCGTGAGCGCGATGCCGCGCGCGCCCTTGACGGGGTAGACGTGGATCTCGGTGAGCCGCATCGATTGATTTACGCAAATAGCTGGAGTTCTCGCGCCGTGAGGCGGAAAATGGAGATAGATGGTGGAACGGGCCCCCACGGGCGAGGCGGAGCGGAAGAAGGCGAAGGACGCCGACGACGTGAAGCCCGAGCGAGAATCGAAGCCGTCGCTGCGCGACAAGGAGCGGGGGAGCCTCGTTCCGCCGTCCGCGCAGACGCCGAGGCCGAAGCCGGGCGTCGAGCACGCGAAGGAGCCGGCCTCCGACCCGCATCCGTCGATCCCGCCGCTCCCCGCTGCCGGCCCCTGGAGGAGCTACAAGGAGATCGTCGCCGGGCTCGCCACGCGCATCGTCGAGGCGCAGCGTCCGATCCGCGTGCTCCAGGCGATCCGCTGGGACAGCACCGTCGAGGAGGACTTCCGGAAGAGCAAATACCGCGAGCTCCCGAAGGTCGGCGCCGAGTACTACGCGAAGCAGGAGCTCGGCTTCGACCCCAGGGCCAAGGCGCTCGAGTTCGAGGAGATCGCGCGCGACATCGACTCCGAGATCGGTGAGTCGGACGCCATCGGCAACATCATGGCGAGCACCGCGCTCGAGTACCGCGACGTCGTGCGCATGCTCGACGCGCGCGGCACCCCGCTGTTCTACGGGTACTCGCGGAAGCTCTATGGCTCGTGCAAGGACAAGTTCCCCGACGGCAAGACGTCGCTGCGGGACCTCGGGCACCTGCTCTACGAGATCCTCACGAACATCGACGAGACGCTCCTCGGCATGACCTACGAGCGCAACATCGAGGCCGCGGACGCCGCGAGCGAGCTCAATCGCCGCTTCACCGAGTACTTCGGCGACAGCTCGGTGCGCGTCGAGGTCGACGACACGCTCCTCAGCGACGC